>NZ_JBZAYA010000004.1:0-358396 GCF_058244265.1 Arthrobacter sp. SE2
CCCACGAACGCGGCGTCCGCATCCCCATGGAAGAAACCCGCTAACCAGACCCGACAACCCCAACTAGCTCGCAATAGTTGTCGTTATGGGACCCCAAAACGACAACAACTGCCAGCTAGTTGGGAAGAACGAGGAAAAATGACCATCACAGCAACATCCCTTGGCCGCCAGACGGTCATCCTCGGCTCCAGCGGAGTCACGCCCGAGGACGTCGTCGCCGTCGCGCGCTACGACGCCAAGGTGACCATCTCCCAGGAAGCCCTGGACACGGTCGCCAAGGTCCGCGCCCACATCGACGGCCTCGCCCACAGCGAAGTTCCGGCGTACGGCGTCTCCACGGGCTTCGGTGCCCTGGCAAACCGCCACATCCCCAACGAACTCCGCACCCAGTTGCAGAAGTCGCTCATCCGCAGCCACGCCGCCGGCATGGGCCCGGCAGTGGAGCGCGAAGTGGTCCGCGGCATCATGTTCCTGCGCGCCAAGACCCTGGCCTCGGGCCGCACGGGCGTTCGTCCCGTGGTCCTGCAGACCATGGTGGACGTCCTCAACGCGGGCATCACCCCCGTTGTCCGTGAATTCGGCTCCCTGGGTTGCTCGGGCGACCTCGCACCGCTGTCCCACTGCGCCCTGGTCCTGATGGGCGAAGGCGAAGCCACCGGCCCCGACGGCGAGCTCTACGGCGCCGCCGGAAAGAAGCCGGTTGCCGAGCTCCTCGCCGCGCACGGCATCGAGCCGGTGGTCCTCGCGGAAAAGGAAGGCCTCGCGCTGGTCAACGGCACCGAGGGCATGCTCGGCATGCTCCTGATGGCCATCGCCGACCTGCACCTGCTGCTTACGACGGCGGACATCACCGCCGCGCTCAGCGTCGAGGCGCTGCTCGGCACCGACCAGGTGTTCCTGCCGGAGCTCCACGCGGCCCTGCGGCCCCACCCGGGCCAGGCTGCAAGCGCAGACAACATGTTGCGCGTGCTTTCCAACTCGCCGATCGTTGCTTCGCACCGCGTCAACGACACCAAGGTCCAGGACGCGTACTCGCTCCGCTGCGCACCCCAGGTTGCCGGCGCGGTCCGCGACACCGTGACGCACGCTGAACTCGTGGCCTCCCGCGAGCTGGCAGCAGCCATCGACAACCCCGTGGTGCTCCCGGACGGCCGCGTGTCCTCCAATGGCAACTTCCACGGCGCTCCCGTGGCCTACGTGCTGGACTTCCTGGCCATCGCTGTGGCAGACCTGTCCTCCATCGCCGAGCGCCGCACGGACCGCATGCTGGACCCGGCCCGCTCGCACGGACTCCCGGCGTTCCTTGCCGACGATCCCGGCGTGGACTCGGGCCTCATGATCGCCCAATACACCCAGGCCGGACTCGTCTCGGACAACAAGCGACTGGCCGTTCCGGCATCGGTGGACTCCATCCCGAGCTCCGCCATGCAGGAAGACCACGTCTCCATGGGTTGGCACGCGGCCCGCAAGCTCCGCAAGGCCATCGAGAACCTGCGCCGGGTCCTGGCCGTGGAACTCGTGACGAGCGCCCGTGCCCTCGACATCCGCACCAAACTGTCCGGTGGGGAACTCACTCCGGGGCCAGCCGGCACCGCCGTGATCGAGGTGCTGCGCGGCGTCGTCGACGGTCCCGGAACTGACCGTTTCCTCTCACCTGAACTGGAAGCGGCAGACCGTCTTGTAGGCGCCGGCGACGTGCGAGCGGCCGCCGAATCCGCCGTCGGAATTCTCGCCTGACGCCGAACAAAATACTGTTCGAGTGAACAATAGGAAGCGCCCCGGAAATGTTTGGCAAAACGTACCTCGGGGCGCTTTCTGTGTAGTAGAACTTATGAGGTACGGCATGTCCGCGCCGACGATGTCGTGGGCCTGCCGGGAAAGTCCGTTTACAACTGAAAACAACGAACATCCACAAAGGGGTAGAAGTTCAATGAAGGCACGCGGGACAGTCCTGTCCAGGCGAATCGCACAGTCCGCCGTCGTTTCCAACTGGGGAACGTTGAAGGTGGGGGAGCGGATCGAAGTCGTAAGGCACGCACATGTGGTCGCGGCGGGGGAGGTGCAGGAAGTCTCGGGCAGCGGCAACGTTGTGTGGCTTGAACCCGCAGGGCCTGGCGCCGACGAAGCCGCCAAACAGCTTTTCATGAAGTCCGACGGCGTGGAGTTGCGCCGGGTGTGATGACCGCTTAAAGAACCGGGGCTTGTTTCCCATTCCGCGCCTTCTTGGCGTGGTCTGGAAAACAAGCCCCGGTTTTGTTGTGCGAACCTGTTCCTAGGCTTCCTAGGCGGCGAGGACCTCGCGGGTCTGGCCGAACGGGACCGACTCGTCCAAGGCAACCGTGTAGTTTCCAGGCTCCCGGCGGGTCACCAGGATCCCGCAGCTGCCGTTGTCGGCAGCGGCTTCGATGAGCGAGCTGACGGCTTCGTCAAGTCCTGCATGGACTTCGTCGACGGACGCAAAGGACAAATGGATTTCGTTGCGTTCTATTGTTGCGGTGTTCATTGGGGGGCTCCTTCTGCAGGGTGCCGCAGGGGGGAGCGGCAATTCCTGCATAAAAAGATAGCAAAGTGTCATGGGATGTCCGGCATTCTGGGAGCTGGATCACCGGCGGACCATAGCGCGCAGTAGCTTCACGGCCACGGAGAGTGCCGCGATGTCTACCGGGCCGGGCTTGATGGCTTCCTTGATGGTGTCCTGGATGCGGGCGAGTTGTTCGATGTTTCCGCGTTCCCAATCCATGATCCTCGCTACGGGGTCGGCGACTGCCTCGGAGGAGCGGGGAGTATGCCGGACTACGGCCTTGGTCATGTCGGCAAGGACCAGGTACATGTCGTCACGGAGGGCTGCCCGGGCCAAGGCCTCCCAGTGGGTGTCCCGCGGCAACAGCGTGATGTGTTCCAACAGGGGGATAGCCGAGATCCGTTCGAACACGGCGAAGTAGACCTCCGCCACGTCCTCAACGGGCTCCTGCAATTCCTCGGCAATCGCGGAAATGTCCAGAAGGCCGTAGCTGACGAGGAGTTCCGAGGCTCGAAGTCCCAGTTCGTGTGGCAAGCCCACCGAATCCGAATGGGCGAGGCGCGTCAACGAGTGTTGCAGGTTGATCCCGTGCAGGAGGCGCGTGAAATTTGCCCGCATCAGCGACATGGTCCGTTCGAGCCGCGCGAGGGCGTCCGCAATGGGCTTGTCCCGGAAATCGTGGGTGACGTACCAACGGGTGGACCGGTCGAGGAGGCGGCGCATGTCCAGTGCCACAGCGCATCCGTGCTCGCGCGGGATGCTTGCCGGCACCCGGGCGATGGCTTCAGTGACCGAATCGAAATCCCAGATTCGGCGCATGACCACGAATCCACGCGCCACCGCGGCCGCCGAAACCGTGGTTTCCTCCATCGCGCGGAATGCAAACGCTATGCCGCCGAGGTTGATCATGTCGTTGGCCACCACGGTGGCGACGATTTGGCGGCGCAAGGGATGCGTGGAGAGGTCATCGCCGAACCGTTCTGAAAGTTGGCGGGGGAAATACTCGCGCAGCGTTTGCGAGAACCACGGATCGTCAGCGAGCCCGCCCTCCGTCAGTTCCCGGACGAGCTCGATCTTGGCATAGGCCGCCAGCACAGCCAGTTCGGGCGAGGTCAGTCCAACTCCGGTCCCTACGCGTGCCTGGATTTCCTCGGTAGTCGGCAGGCCTTCGAGCTGCCGGTCCAGGTCCGTGGCTGATTCGAGCCAGTCCATAGTCCGTTCGAAGCTCGGGCTCCACTCAAGGACCAGCTGTTTGTCATTGAGGAGGAGGACGTTTTGGTCAACGTTGGTTTTCAGCACGAGCCGCCCCACCTCGTCCTGGAGTGAGTGCAGGAATTTCGTTCTTTCATCCGGGGACATCTTGCCCGCGGCGATCATCCGGTCGAGGAAGATCTTGATGTTCACCTCGTGGTCCGAGCAGTCCACGCCGGCGGAGTTGTCGATGGCATCGGTGTTCACGAGGATTCCGGCAAGCGCGGCCTCGATCCTGCCGCGTTGGGTTATGCCGAGATTGCCACCCTCAGCGATGATCCGGGTACGCAGTTGGGCGGCGTCCACCCGGATGGCATCGTTTGACTTGTCTCCGACCTCGGCATTCGTCTCGCTGGAGGCCTTGACGTAGGTGCCGATTCCGCCGTTGTAGAGCAGGTCGACGGGGGCCATGAGGACGGCCCTGAGCAGCTCAGGCGGGCTCATCGCCGTCGTGCCCTCATCCAATCCCAAGGCGAGGCGGACCGGTTCGGTGATGCTGATTGACTTCTCGGCCCGGGAGAACACCCCTCCACCGGGACTGAGCTTCGCGGGGTTGTAGTCGGCCCAGGACGAACGGGGTAGCTTGAAGAGCCGTTTCCGCTCGGCGAAGGAAGTGGCTGGGTCCGGGGCGGGATCCAGGAAGATGTGCCGGTGATCGAAGGCTGCCACCAGCTTGATGTGGTTCGAGAGCAGCATGCCGTTGCCGAACACATCGCCGCTCATGTCGCCGACGCCCACCACGGTGAAATCCTCGGTCCGGGAGTCGATGAGCAGTTCGCTGAAATGGTGCCGCACGGACTCCCAGGCGCCTCGGGCCGTGATGCCCATCTGCTTGTGGTCGTAACCCACTGAACCGCCGGACGCGAACGCATCGCCCAGCCAGAATCCGTACTCTGCGCCGAGGTCGTTGGCGATGTCGGAGAACGTGGCTGTGCCCTTGTCAGCGGCGACCACGAGGTAGTAGTCGTCGCCGTCGTGCCTCACCACGCGGGTCGGCGGAACAACGCGCTGCGGCGGAACAGTGCGTTGCGGCGGTACACCGCGGCCGTGCGAACCGCCGTCGGGTTCGGCAACCAGGTTGTCCGTGATGTCCAGTAGTCCACGAACGAAGATCCGGTAGCTTTCCTGACCCGCGGCCAGCCAGGCCGCGCGGTCCTCGGCGGGGTCCGGGAGCTGTTTGGGGTAGAAACCGCCCTTGGCTCCGGTGGGAACGATGACGGCGTTTTTCACCGTCTGGGCTTTCACAAGTCCCAGGACCTCTGTGCGGAAGTCCTCACGACGGTCGGACCAGCGCAAGCCTCCGCGGGCAATCGGGCCGAAACGCAAGTGGACGCCTTCCACCCGCGGCGAGTAGACCCAGATTTCGAACTGTGGCCGGGGTGCCGGTGCGGCGGGGATAGAGGAGGGATTGAGCTTGAAACTCAAATACGGCTTGTTCAGGTAGAAGTTGGTGCGCAGGGTGGCCTCCACAAGGCTCGCCAGAGAACGAAGCAGGCGGTCGGCGTCGAGGACCGGTACGGCGTCGATCGCTTCCGCCAGTTCCTTGCGCGCGGCGTTCGTGGCTTGTGTCCGCGAGCTGTATTTGCTGCGGTCCGTTTCGAACAGATCGCCGCCAGCGGGAATCTGCCCGGTCGGCGTCGGTTCAGACGGCGTCGGCTCAGCAGGCGTCGGCGCGCGCAGTTCAGGATCGAACAGATCGGGTTCGAACCGGTCCGGATCGAATTTCGCTTCGAACAGCGAAAGCAAAGCGTGGGTTGCACGCACATTCTCACGGAGGGTATCCGCGATGAATCCGTAGGAATTGGTGCTCCCCAGCTGCCGAAGGTACTTCGCATACGCGCGCAGGATGGCTGTCCGCCGCCAGTCGATCCCCTCCCGGATGACCAGGATATCGAAGGCGTCCGACTCCGCGTCTCCCCGCATCGCGGCACAGAACGAAGCGGCCAGCAGATCGCCGGTTCCCACGGGATCAACTCCCCGCGGATACACGAGGCCGAGGTCGTAAAGGAAGAAGGACCGCCCGTCGGCACGCTGCACATCGAACGGCCGCTGATCCAGCACGCGCAAGCCCAGGTTGTGGAAGAACGGCAAAATCTGGCTCAGGCTCTGCGGGCGGGTCAAATAGAGCCGAATCCGCGCATCCTCAGCGAGGACGGCAGTTCCCGGGCGCTTGTAGACGGTGAGCAGCGGGTCCGCGGCGTCGCCGTCTGTCACGTCTCCGTCCCGGGGCGCGAAGCTCTCGAACCGGACGATGTCCTGAACCGCGTCTTCCACCTCGTAGTCTGCTTTGTAGCTGGCCGGAAAGGCGGTGGCCCACTGCCGGGAGAGCCGTGCGGCCTCCTCCGAGGGGAACCTCGCCCGCAGGGCTTCGTCCAGGCCTTCAGCCCAGGACCTTGTGGCGGCGATGATCCGCTGCTCCAGTACTGCAGGGTCGACGACGGCGGGCGCCCCCTCGCGGGGCAACAGGACCCGGAAAAACACTCGGGCCATGGCGGATTCGCCCAGGCGGAGCTCGAACTCGATGGCCTCGGAGCCGAAGGCATCGCGAAGCTCGCGTTCAATGTTGAGCCGGACCGCCGTGCTGAAGCGTAGGCGCGGCAGGAAGACCAGGGCTGTCATGAAGCGGTTGCGCGAGTCCGGACGAAGGAGCAACCGTGTGCTGTGCCGTTCTTGGAGGCGCAGGATGTCCCGCGCGTGCTCGGCCAGCTGCCGGGCATCGATGTGGAAGAGTTCGTCGCGCGGATAGGCCTCGACCACCGCCAGGAGTTCCTTGCCTCGGTGTGATGTGGCCGGGTAGTCGAACGTGCGCAGCACCTCGTCCACGGTGTCCCTGATGACGGGAATCTGGAGTGCCGAGCGGGACGCCGAGCTGGGAGCGAAAAGTCCGACGAAGGTGCGCTCCCCGATTCCGTCAGCCCCGCCGAGGCTGATTTCGTCGAGGTAGGCGCGCCGGAGGACCGTCGAGCGGAGCGTCGATTTGGTGAGTGTCAGGAGGGGCGCCGCGGACGGCTCGCCTGCGGACGCGGTGGCCGCCACATTCCTGAGCAGGCCGAGACCCTTCCGGCCGCAGTAGCCGAGGAAGACGAAATTCCCGTCGTCCAGCCAGCGCAGCAACTCCTGGACCTCCCGCGCTGCGGGGGCGGCTTGCGCGAGCCCGTCCAAGCCCCTGACCTCGTTGGCTAGTTCCTGGTGGATGGCAGCCGCGTCTTCCGCGGCGGCCCGGACATCGCCAAGGACGGTCTGCAGCCGTTCAATGAGGTGCTCGGCACTCGTTTCGTCTGGAAGCCGGGAAATCTCGACGGCGATCCAAGCCTCCGTGAGCGGCCCGCCGTCGTCGTGGTCCATAGGGGTGACAGCTGCGGAAGGCTCGACGCCGGACGGGAGTCCCGTCCGCAGGGGACCGCGGCGGACGTCGATCAGGCGATGGGTGGCTGCATCACGGGTGACTGTGAAAATGGGGTGGACCAGGAGCCGGATGGAGGCGTTGTCCCTGGCAATTTCCGCGGTGACCGACGGGACCAGGTAGGGCATGTCCTCGGTGACAATAGCTACGAGGCTGGCGTCGGCCTCGTTCAGGATGCCGATCACAGCTTGACCGGGAGCCCGCCGTTCCGCCAATGAGCGATGGTACCGCGCACGCTCCAGGAGTGTGTCCGTGGTGTAGTCGCGGACATCGTCATCGGCCACGTGCTCGTAGTAGTCGGTCAGGAATCGGTCCGGGGAGCCGGGGGCGGTGCCTCCCAAGGCGTCGTCCGCGGGCTCGATCCTGGGTGACATGTCGCTGCGCCTCCGCCGCGCAAGGAGCGGCCGTGCTGTAGCGGTCGGCGAAGTCCTGCGCCTGATTTCATGATGGCTGGCGCGGGCCGGGCAGTAAAGGCTTGGAATGCACTGCGAGATGGCAGTTCGCGGCAGTAATTGCAGTGAACTGCCATCTCGCGAGTGGCGAGGAGGAGACTAGCGCTTGACGGCGTCGAGCTTGAGCATCTTGGCGATGACGCCGTCGAGTTCGGAGTCGTCGAAGATCTTCTTCCAGTCGTCCTTGATGATGGTGTCCTTGCCGTACTGGATGGCGATTTCGCAGGCCTCGGAGAACGGGTTGGAGCCGCGCAGTGCGTTGGTCAGGGCGATCTGCACGTGGCCGAACAGCATGGCCTTGGCTGCTTCTTCCGGAACGCCGGCGGTGTGCACGGTCTCGTGCAGGGCTTCGTTGAGAAGGGTGCCGATCATGCAGGCCACAGTCTCCACGAGGGTGGGTTCGAGGATGGCGAGCTGCTTCACGGTGACCCAGTGGACGTCGATGACCGGCGCGTAGATGGTGCGGATGGTTGCTTCGGCTGCATCCCGGGTTGCTGCGGGGGCGCCCTCGTCGATGGCTGCGACGACGTTCTGCGGGGCCCCCTGGCCGCCGAAGGTGTCGGCCCATTCTTCCTTGGTGGTGCGCTCGAGGAACACGGACGGGTGGCAGGGGTGGGCGACGGCCTGGACGACGTCGTCGCGCTTTGCCAGCAGTCCGGCATAGGCGGCGGCGGGGTCCAGGGTGAGCAGGATCGAGCCCGGCTTCATCTGCGGGACGACGCCTTCGGAGACGATGCCGAGGACGGTGTCCGGCACGGCAAGGATCACGACGTCGGCGCCCTTGACGGCGTCGTCCGTTGCGGTGATTTCGCGGCCTTCGGCGCGGACGCGGTCCTGGCCGGCGGGGGAGTTCTCGCTGTAGGTGACGGTGTGGTTGGACTTCTGGAGGTTGGCGGAAACGCGCATCCCCATCTTGCCACCGGCTCCGACAACGGCGACGGTCAATTGTTCTGCTGACATTTCACTTGCTCCTTAGGAATTCGAGGCTTTGTTGGGTCCACTGGTTTTCGAGGCGGATGGTTTCCGCTTCGGAGTCCTGCCAGGGCAGCCAGTGTTCGACGATCTGGTTGATGTTTCTTTGCGCGGGCTGGAATTTTCCGGCCATGTAGTCGTAGTCCAGGAGTCCTTCGCCGAGCGGTGCGCCTGAGTACGTGAACCCGACCCACCCCTCCTGGCGGCTGAACGCAAAGTCTTTGATGTGCATGTTCAAGACATAGGGCGCGACGGCGTCAATCACCTCGCGGGGCATCTCCAGCGCCGCGACGGTGTTGGCAGGGTCGCTGCAGATGCCGAGGTACGGGTTGTCCACCCGGCGGATCACTTCCAGGATCCGTGCGGTGGGCACCTGCTCGTAGGTTTCGACGGCGATCCGCACGCCTGCCGCTTCGAAGGCCGGCAGGACCTCGGTGAAGATCGCGGTGGCTTCGTCGGCGTCGGGCGTGTGGCCGGGGACGTTGAACATGGTCCGCAGCAGCTTGGCTTCCAGGGCCACAGCGATGTGCAGGAACCTGTGCAGGTGATCCGGGCGGATGCCCTTCGTGCCGAGTTCCAGCGTGATGCCCAGGGAGTCCGCGGTGGCGCGGACCGCGGCGAGTTCCTGGCCGGACATGTGCTCAAGGGGAGCGTAGTCGCAGATCTGGAACAGCTGCACGCCCAATTCCGCGGTGCGCGCCAGCGCGTCGTGGATGCTCAGCGGCGCCGAGACGGCGTCCGAGAGCTGCCAGAAGAACGCGTAGCTGCTGAGGCCGATGCGGCTCATACTGTCCCCCCGTTTGCCGGAACTGCAGCGGTAGCCGCGAGGCGTGCTGCTGCCTCATCAAGGATGGTCTTGAGCGCTTCCGGATCGTGCGCGAAGCGCCCCAGGAATAATCCGGCGACGGACACGTCCAGTTGGCTGATCAGTCCGGGGCCGGCGCTCCCGCCGTAAATGACCCGGCTCTCGGACTGTCCCGGAAGGTTCCGGAGGTGCTCGTCCAAACCCCGGACCACGGCGCTGATGTATCCGGGCGTCGCGGGTTCCGGTGCGCCGATGGCCCACTGGGGTTCGTAGGCCACGATCGTCCGCTTGGCGAGATCGAGGCTGGATGCACGATGAAGGACCGCGTCTAGCTCACGGGCGCAGTAGGCGACAGCCTCTGCGGCCGTGCCTTGCACGGGTTCGCCGATGCAGAGCACAGGAGTGAGCCCGTTGCGGTAGGCTGCCGCGGTCTTGAGCCCGACCACGTCATCGTCTTCGCCGAAGATGCGGCGGCGTTCGGCGTGGCCCACCTCTACGTAGGACCCGCCGAGTTCGGTGATCATGGGACCGCCGACCTCACCGGTGTACGCGCCTTCGTCTTCCCAGAAGATGTCCTGGGCTCCCGTCCCGGTCCCGGAGGGGGCAAGGACGCTCCCGGCCTCGCTGATGACAGGGAAAGCGGGGAGGGCGAAGAGCTCGATGCTGCCGTCTTGGACGGCCGGGTGGGCTGCGGCGATATCGGCCACGGCGCGGCACCATTCGAGCGTGCGTTGGTAGCCGAAGTACATCTTCAGGCTGACGCCGATGATGGCCTTCTCATTCGTCCCGCCACCGGCGGGTTTAGCAGGAAGTGACACCCTCGTAGTCCTTAATGAGCGTGACTTTCTCGGCGGAGGCAGAGGACTCGTCGAAGGTGTATGTGAGCCATTCCTTGGCGAGGCGGCGGGCCAGTTCCAGTCCGACGACGCGCTGGCCGAAGGTGAGGACCTGGGCATTGTTGCTCAGGACGGCCCGTTCCACGGAGAAGCTGTCGTGGGCGGTGACGGCGCGGATGCCGGGGACCTTGTTGGCAGCGATGGCCACCCCCAGTCCCGTGCCGCACACGAGCAGGGCCCGGTCGGCCTTGCCCGCGGCGATGAGCTCGGCAGCAGCGATGGCCACGGAGGGGTACGGGGTGTGGCTGATGGCGTCCACTCCGACGTCGGTCACGGATTCGACCAGTTCGCTGGACTCGAGGTCCGCCTTCAGGGCTTCCTTGTATTCGAATCCGGCGTCGTCCGATCCGATGACCAGGCGCAGTTTGGTGCTCATGCTGTCTCCTTAATGCTGTTTTCGACGGTGTTCTCATTGAGAAGCGACTCGTGGATTGCCTTGACGATCAGGGCCATCGAGACAGCTCCGGCGTCCGGGGTGCCCAGGCTTTTTTCGGCATGCGGGCGGGCACGGCCCATGAGCGGCAGCAAGTTCGCGGTGGCTTCCGCGGCCTGTTGGGCTGCCACGACGGCGGTGCCCCACGAGTCCGTCAGGGACCGGCCGTCCTGTACCCCTGCTCCGAGGGCGTTGCGGAACGGGACCAGGACATCCACCAAGGTCTTGTCGCCTACCTTGGCCTTGCCGAAGTTCATGATGGCCGCGGCAGCGTCTGCCACGCCGGTGGCGACAGCGCCGCCGTCGGGCGCGTTGGCGTCGCCCAGGGCGTCACCGACGGCCCGCAGCGCCATGCCCCACAGCGCACCGGAGGTTCCGCCGGCCTTGTCGGCCCAGGCGTCCCCGGCGAAGTGCAAGGTGGTGGCCGCACCGGCACCGCGTTCGACGGCGCCTGCCGCGGCTTCCACGGCGGCGCGGACTCCGCGTTCCATGCCGATGCCGTGGTCGCCGTCGCCGGCGATCGCATCGATCCGGCCGAGTTCGTCGGCGTTGGCGTCTACGACGTTTTTGGCGGCGCCAAGTGCGGCGAGGACGCGGACGGCGGCCGCGCGGGACTCAGCCGAGGCGGCAGGGATGGAAAGTTCGACGTCGGCCAGCTCGCCGTTGTCTGTGCCTGCGGCGTCGGTTGCCAGGGCTTGCGAGGTGATCGCGCCGCGGCGGAAAGCAGGCGCGTCGGCCGGCGCGAGCCAGAATTGTTCGAGTTCCTCGTCCAGCCAGAAGAGGGTCAAGGATGTGCCCGCCATGTCGAAACTGGTCACGAGCTCGCCCACCTGCGGATCCACGACGTCGAGCCCCGCTTCTGCGAGAAGTTGCGCGACGCGGCGGTACACCACGAACAGTTCCTCGTACTTCACGCTGCCCAGGCCATTGAGGATCGGGACGACGCGGGCAGCGCTGATTTCGACGCCTTCGGGAACCTCGGCGAGGAGCTTGGTGACCATCAGCTCGGCGAGCTCGTCCGCCGTCGGGATGTCCGTTTCGCCGATGCCAGGTTCGCCGTGGATTCCCATGCCGACGGCCATCCGACCCTCGGGGACGGTGAAGAGCGGCTGCTCCGCACCGGGAAGCGTGCATCCGGTGAACGCGACGCCGAAGGAGCGCGTGCGGTGGTTGGCGCGTTCTGCGATCTGTACGACGTCGTCCATCGTGTAGCCGGCTTCGGACGCTGCAGCCGCGACCTTGAAGACGGTCAGGTCCCCGGCGATACCCCTGCGCTTCTCCTTCTCGCTTGCGGGGGCGGAAAAGATGTCATCCGTCACCGCGATGCTGCGGCAGTCGATTCCCTCCTTGCGGAGCTTCTCCTGGGCCTGGGTGAAATGCAGGACATCGCCGGCGTAGTTGCCGTAGCCCAGAAGCACGCCGCCGCCGTTGTCCGCAGCCTTGGCCACGTTGTAGACCTGCTGCGCGGACGGCGAGGCGAAGAGATTGCCCATCGCTGCGCCGTGCGCCAGGCCCTGGCCGACGAGGCCCCCGAAAGCCGGGTAGTGGCCCGAACCGCCCCCGATCACCAGCGCTACCGTGCCGGGAGTGCTCCGGGTGCTGCGGGCAACGCCGCCGGAGACGCGCCGTACCCAGCGGCCGTGCGATGCGACGAAACCTTCGATCATTTCGTCAGCGAAGGCTGGGGGTTCATTGAACAAGCGGGTCATGCGGAACTCCTGGACCTAATAGCGAGGATTGGGGTGGTGCCGGATGGCGGGACTGGGGGCGTGATGCATGGGGACCCAACTGACTAACAGTTGTTGTCGTTCTGAGCCCCCAAAACGACAACAACTGCGTGGGCCCACGCCGCCAGGGTTCCCTGGCCGAGCTTGCGAGGCGAGGGTGGCGGTGGGGACTAGTTGGGTGTGCCGGGCGGGGTTAGGGCTCTGCGTGGTGGCCGGCGCCTGCGGGATCCAGTGCCTCGGCGGGGATGCCGTCGCTGGCCTTGCCCCGGCGGCTGAGGACAACCATCAGGATCGAGGACAGGAGCATGAAGCCACCCACCACGAACATGGGCACCACGTAGCTTCCGGTCCAGTCCTTGAGCCAGCCTGTGATGTAGCCAGCGCTGAAGCCCGCCAGGTTGCCGACGGTGTTGATCAGCGCGATGCCGGCTGCGGCCGCTGCCCCGGTGAGGAACTGCGTAGGCACCGTCCAGAAGTTCGGCAGTGCCGCGAAGATGGACATGGCGGTGATGGTGATGACGGCGATCGTGGCAGCCGGGGATCCTGCGAACAGCGCCAACGGGATACTGACGGCGCCGGTCAGTGCGGGAAGCGCAATGTGCCACGTCTTGACGCCGCGCTTGGTGGCGTCCCTGGACCAGAAGTACAAGACGACAGCGGCAGGCAAGTACGGGATGGCGGTGATGAGGCCTTGCTGGAAGACATCGAATTTCGTGCCGAACTGGGACTCGAATCCCTTGATGATGGTCGGCAGGAAGAAGCCCAAGGCGTAGAGACCGTAAATGAAGCCGAAGTAGATCAAGGAGAGCATCCAAACGCGGCCGTTGCCGAACACTGTGCGGACACTGACGTGCTTGTTGCTGGCAGCGGTCGTCGCCTTTTCCCTTGCGAGGGCACCGGTCAGCCAGGTCTTTTCCTCCGACGTCAGCCACTTGGCCTTGGCGGGGGAATCGGCCAGATAGAACCAGGAGATGACGCCGATGGCGATCGCCGGGATGGCGACGCCGAAGAACATGAACCGCCAGCCTTCAAGGCCGAAGAACACGCCGTGCTGCTGGATCAACGCGCCGGCCAGCGGAGCACCGATCACCGTGGTCAAGGGCTGTGCCAAGTAGAAGAGGGCAAGGATCTTGCTGCGGTGCTTTGCGGGGACCCAGAGGCTCAGGAAGAGGATGGCGCCGGGGAAGAATCCGGCCTCGGCCACGCCCAGGATGAAACGCAGGATGTAGAGCTGGTCCACGTTGCCCACCCAGGTGAACACGAGGGACACAACGCCCCAGCTGACCATGATGCGGGCCAGCCAGCGGCGTGCGCCGAACTTGTGCAAGGCCAGGTTGCTGGGGATCTCCAGCAGGATGTAGCCGATGAAGAAGACTCCGGATGCGAAGCCGAACTGCGCTGCGGAGAGCGCCAGGTCCTTGTTCATGCCGTTGGGGCCGGCGAACGAGATGGCCGTCCGGTCCAGGTAATTGATGAAGAACATCAAGGCGACGAACGGCACCAGCCGGATCGCGACCTTCTTGATGGCCGATCTTTCGACCACCGATTGTGTGGTGTCCACATTGACTCCTAGAGGTTGCCGGGGCGCGTTGTCCTTCTGCGGACCAGGCGGCTCGGGTTTTTCTTAGTGCCGATCCGTGGACTTCTATGCCTCAGGACCGAGCTAAGCGTGTGATAAAAACCATAAGCCCTGAAGCGTAAATTGGTCAACCGGTTGACTGATCTCAATTTTCGGACGCCGGGCTCGCGAACGCCGGGCTCGCGGACGCCGGGCTCGCGGACGCCGGGCTCGCGGACGCCGGGCTCGCGAACGCCGGGCTCGCGAACGCCGGGCTCGCGAACGCCGGGCTCGCGTGGCGGCGGGACCGCGTGACGCCGGCACCCGCGATTTCGCGGCGGCAGAAATTGGTCATCCGGTTGCTACGCTGTGAAGATGTCAGCGAATTCCGCCGCCGCAGCGGCCCATATGACGGCAGCCCTTGCCCCCATGGAGCACGGCTCCGTCGTCTCCGAGGTTGCAGAGAGGCTGCTCGCGTACTTCACCAGCGGCGACATCGCGGCGGGGACGCGCCTCCCGGCCGAGCGGCAATTGGCGGCATCGCTCGGCGTCGGGCGTTCAGCGGTTCGCGAAGCGTTAGCCGCTTTGGAAATCCTCGGCATTGTCATCGTGCGGCCTGGATCCGGAACGTACTTGCGCGACGGCGTCTCCGAATTGCTGCCCCGCACCCTCAGTTGGGGGCTCATGCTGGGCGAGCCACGCACGCGCGAACTCGTTGAACTCCGCAGTGGCCTGGAGGTCCAGGCGGTTCAATTGGCCGCGGCCCGCATTACCGACGAGGCCTTGGAGCGCATGCGAACCAACCTCGACGCGATGGAGGCCGGCTTGGACAACCTCGCGGTCTTCGTCGAGGCCGACGCAGCATTCCATAAGGAAATCGCGTCCGCTTCAGGGAATCAGGTCCTCCAGGAACTCCTGCAAAGCATCAGGTCGCTTTTGAGAATCTGGGTGGACCGGGCGCTGACCGATGAAGGCCACGCGGCCGCCGCGCTCGCCGAGCATCGAGCGATCTTCAAGGCCCTCGAGTCCCGGGACGCCGCCTCGGTGACAGAGGCCATGGTCTCGCACATGGGCACGGCGTCTCGCCGTCTGCTGGCGGGCTACGACGCGGCCCAGTAGCTTCGCCGCCCGCGCAGGGCCGTTTTCGCCCGGGACAACACATGAGACGTGGTGGCGGGATTCGAACCCGCGTGCGCTGCTTTGCAGGCAGCTCCCTGGCCTCTCGGGTACACCACGTGCATCGAGGTTAGGCAGGCTGTGGCGCGCGAACCAACAATGGTTTCGAAGCCTTTCGCCGGGTTTCGCGGCGTTGCTTCAGGTGACCTCCCGCGACGCGGACGCCGCGCTTGCGTTCTCAAATATTGGTCAACCGGTTGACTTGTCGCATGGCGCGCATCACAATTGATTCCGATTACGCTTACTTCCGTCCTCGCTGCAAAGGCCTGTTGTGATCAATGACGAAAACCACTCCAGGCTGTTTGCTCCATCGGAAGCGGTGGAGGCGGCAGGATGGCGTGCCGAGCTGCGCAACGATGAGCTCTCGGACATCACGTTCAACGGCATTCCGGTCCTCCGCGCCATCCGGGCAGTGGTCCGCGATCACGACTGGCGCACCCTCGTGCCCACTGTCAGCCGGGTCGCGCAACACGCCCGCGACGGCGGTGTCACGCTCCTGCTCGACATCGACTTTGCCGGTTTCGGCTCCAGCTACGCCGGCGAGCTCGCCATTCACCTCACGGAGGACAGTGTCAAAATGACGTTCGACGGCGTCGCTCCCGCTCCCTTCCGCAGCAACCGGATCGGGCTGGTGGTCTTGCATCGCCCCGACGACGCCGGCCGCGCGGTGAGCATCGGCGGCCCCGGCGGCGCTAGCACGCCGTCTTTCTTCCCCATGGACGTCAGTCCGCATCAACCCTTCATGGACGTTTCTTCCATGGGATGGGAGCGCGACGGAACGCGATTCAGGCTCGACTTCCACGGCGACGTCTTCGAGACCGAAGACCAGCGGAACTGGACTGACGCCTCGTTCAAGACGTACAGCACGCCGCTCTCGAAACCATTCCCGGTGGAGATTTCCGCCGGCCACCGCGTCCACCAGTCGGTGCTCCTGACGGCGACGCCCGGGCCTGTGGCGCCGTCAGTTCGGCAGCCAGACGGTGTGCTCACAGTGCTCGACGGCGGCACGGCCCGGGTGCCGGCGCTTTCGGTTTCGGCAACCTCCGTCTCGGCAACCTCGGCTTCCACGACAACATCCAAGACCCGTTCCGAACCTATCCCCGGCTTGGACGCGCTGCTTCTGGAGCTGGCGCCCGGCCTGGACGCAGAACACATACTCCGGCGCGCGACGGCAGAAGCCGCAGATCTGGACGTTTCGCTGGATGTGCGTCTGTCGGTCGATTCGGCGGATCGCATCGGGGAACTCCTCGACCTCCTGACGTTGGGCGATGTCGTGCGGCTCGCGGTGTTCGACGCTTCCAGCCACGTCACGGAGCCGGGGCTCTGGGTTGAACTCAAGGACCAGGCTCGGCGGCGCGGATTTAGCGGCGCACTGCTTGCCGGCGCGCGGTCGCACTTCACTGAGCTGAACCGCAACGCGGACCGCCTCCCCCCGGACGCCGACGCCGTGTCCTTCAGCATCACCCCGCAGATGCACGCCACCGAGGTGCCGCACGTCGTCGAAACTCTGCCCATGCAGCGGCTCGTCGCGCTCAATGCCCTGCGGATCGGCTCTGGACGGCCGCTGCACCTTGGGCCGGTGACCCTGAAGGCGCGGTTCAACGCCGTCGCCACCGAAGGCGACGAGGCGGCAGCCGAAGCCATGGCCACCGACCCGCTGCAGCCTGCGACACTTACAGCCGCTTGGCTATTGGGCAGCATCGCGGCGCTCAGCGTTCCCGGCGTCGAATCCGTCAGCTATTTCGAGGCAACAGGACCGCGCGGTATCCGTGAAACCGGCGGCCTCACGCCTGCGGGCGAGTTGCTGGCCGCCGTCGCGGCCGTGCGCGGGTGCGAGGTCCTTGACGTGGCCGGCGAGGTGCCCGGCGTCGTGCTGTATCCCGTGCGCGACGGCGGCCGGACGGTTTTGTTTTCCGCTAACCTCACTGCCGAATCGCTGAGCGTCGTCGTCCGGCTGCCGGGCGGCGACAGTACCAATCTTGAACTTGAGCCGTGGACTGCAGATGTCCGCCGCGTGGACTGAACTGAAAGAGGAACCACTATGAGCAATAGGCTTGACGGCAAAAGCGCGCTGGTCACCGGCGCAGGCTCAGGCATAGGACTGGCGGTGGCCCAGCGCTTCGTTGTCGAAGGCGCCCGGGTGTACTTCGCCGACATCAATCTGGAAGCCGCCGAGAAGGCTGCCGCTGTCACGGGGTCGGCCCTGGGCCGGGCTGTGCGCATGGATATTTCGGACGAAGCCAGTGTGGTTGCGGCCTACGCCGCCGTTGCCGAGGGCGGCCCGCTGGACGTCGTGGTGGCCAATGCCGGGGTACAGCTATTCGGCCAAGATGCCCGCGTGGGAGACCTGGATCTGGCGGTCTGGGAGAAAACCGTCGCCATCAACCAGCGCGGCGCATTCCTGACCCTCAAGCACGCAGTCCGTGCCATGGAAGGTCGCGGCGGGTCCATTATCTGCACCGGCAGCCCTACCGCGGTGGTGGCTTGCGGGCAGACCTTCACCGCCTATACGAGTTCCAAAGCCGGGGTGCATGGCCTTGCGCGGGTGGTGGCCGCCGACTATGCGGTCGAAGGAATCCGAGTGAATACGGTTGTTCCCGGTTACACCGAGACCCCGCTGGTGCAGACCATCGCGGACGATCCAGTGAGCCGCGCGGGCCTGGTGGACTCCACGATGTTGGGCCGCCCCGGAACCGCGGCCGACGTCGAGGGCATCATGGTGTTCCTCGCCAGCGATGACTCCGTGTACGCCACGGGCGGGCTGTTCACCGTGGACGGCGGACTGACGGCCCTGTGACCTAGGGCGCCTGCTTGCCCAACTGACTCGCAGTTAATGTCGTTCTGAGCCTTCTAAACGACAACTACTGCTAGCTAGTTGGGCTGGGTGCTCTCGGCTGCCGGCCTCTCGCTGGGATGCGCGTACTTGTTCCATAAGGCGTCCACGGTTCCGGGCAGGTCGATGGTCGGATCGATCGCCCACTGGGACTGAAGGCCGTCGGAGAGGGCCAGAAGCATGCGGGCCACCACCCCCGCGTCGGCCTCCGGATCGAAAAGACCCGCCTTCTGGCGCCGTTCAATGTCCCGGGTCACCCTGCTGTGGGTCACCACGTCGCGGTCCAGAAAATATTCATGGGACGGGTGCTCCGGATCGACGGCCTCGGCCTGGAGCCTGACGTAGAGCTGCACCAGGCCAGGCGTTTCCACGTTGTGGTGCGCCAGCTTGATGATGAGCGGGAGCTCGTCGAGGTCCGAGGAAGGGGTCAGGATCTCACGGTTGACTTCGTCACGCTTCCGGAGGACCTCCGCGAGCAGCTTTTCCTTGGTGTCGAAATGGTGGAGGAGGCCGGCCTGCGTCATGCCCACCTCGTCAGCAATGTCCCGCAAGATCGTGGCGCCGTAGCCGTTCCGGCCAATGACGTCCAAGGCGCTGCGGAGAATATTCTCCTTGGTCGCCCGTCCACGCGCGTAAGAACCCCTGCGGGGCCGGACTTCGGGACTCTTCACCGTCATAGCTCCATCCCAAATCCACACTCGTAAAGGGCATCCTCCGCGTCTCCGGGGACGTCAGGTCGTGATGCTATCACCGACGCCTCGGAGCGAGGAAGCTGGAACGGCAAGCGTCCCTCCGGACGCACGGCACCCGTCAGCGCTTGCAGGACAGCCGCGTCCGAAGCACCGTAAACCGCCGCGATGGCGGCGCTGTGTGGCTCCAGCGATGTGAGGACCGCCGGCCTGTCCAAATGGGCAACCACGACGACGGGAACCGCCTCCGCGAGCCGGCCCACTGTCTTGACCGTCTCGGCGTCGAATTCCAAGCTCCCGGCATGGAAGCTGGACTCAAGCATGTACTGGTCACGGAAATCGAAGGGGGCGTTGACCCGTACGATGGCGACGTCGGCGTCTTCGGCGTTGACTGCGCGTTCCAGTCCGGCCAAGGCCAGCGCTTCCGGGGAGACTTCCCGGGAGAACACCCGCGTGCCGGGACGGAGCGGCAGGATCGGCCTCAGGGCGGAAACCGCCCCGCCGTCGTGGACTGCAGAATTCTTCAGCACCGTCACGGATCGGGCCTGGGCACGAGTGCCCGCATCGACAAATTCAGGGAGTCCCGTCCGTTGCTCTACGAGGGATTCATCCACGAAGGGGTCATCGAACAGGCCGAGCTGGAACTTCACTCTGAGCAGCCTGCGGACGGACTCGTCGATCCGTTCTTCGCTGACCCGTCCCTGGCGGACCAAATCCACCACCACTTCCGGGCACTCTTCGCCGCCAAGTTGGTCGCAGCCAGCATCGATGATCTTCAGCACCCGGTCCTCGACGGAAAGGTGCTCGACGCCCCATGCGCGCGGCGGCAACTGCCTTCCGTGAAGACGGGATTCAGTGACCAGTCCCCAGTCCGTGCACACGACGCCGGTGTACCCGAGTTTCTCGCGGAGGAGGCCTCGGATAATCTGCCGGTTGTAGCCGAAGCCGACCTCCTCAACCGGCTCGTCGTCGAGCTCCAGGCCCACCGGCATTCCGTAGTACGGCATGATCGCGGACACCCCCCGGGAGATGACCCGACGGAACGGCTCCAGGTGGTAGTCGAACATGCCGCCTGGGTAGACCTGCTCCCGGCCATACGGGAAGTGGGCGTCCTCGCCGTCGAGTTGAGGACCGCCGCCCGGGAAGTGCTTGGCCATGCAGGCGACGCTGCCGTCGTCGAGCGCTTCACCCTCGAAACCGTCCAGGTACGCCAAAGCCAGCCGGGACACCAGGCCGGCGTCCTGCCCAAAGGTGCCGTACTGGCGGGCCCACCGGGGCTCCGTGGCCAGGTCAATGGTCGGGTGCAGCGCGGCGCGAATTCCGACGGCGGTGTACTCCTTACGGGCGATGCCGGCGAATTCGCGGACCAGCTCTTCGTCTCCGATCGCCGCCATGCCGAGCGGCTCGGGCCACGCGGAGAAATGGATCGCCGTGAACGACGCTCCCCAGTTTTCGGCGAAGGAATGCCGGGGATCCGTGGAGAGCGTCACGGGGATACCGTGCGGAGTGTCTGCTGCACGCCTCTGCACCTCGTTCACCCACTTTGCTGCGAGTCTGGGCTCGGGGAGGAAATGGACGTTGATGTGGTTGATGAGTTTGTCCCCAACGAGCTCGGCTGCGCCGGAGCGGCCCGCGCGTGGCGCGTCGTCGTCAAGCGAGCCGCTCTCGGTGGCGCTGGCCATCGTGTGGAACATGAGTCCGGCCTTCTCCTTGAGCGACAATCGGCCTAAGAGGTCCTCAACCCGCTCCTGCACGGGCCGCCGCGGATCCTCGTATGGATCCATGACACCGTTGCCGTTCAGGTCGCGGAAGGCTACCCCGTCCGGGCTCTGCCTGAACTCGTCTCGTATCGCCACGCTCATGCTGCCGGCTCCGCAGCGGCCGCCACCAACTGGCGCCGGGCTTCCCGCCGCTCGCGCTGCTGGGTGGGATGGGGCACCGGCGCGGACATGAACAGCTTTCGGGTGTAGGGGTGCACGGGCTCGGACGTCACTTGCTCCGCCCGGCCGTGTTCGACGATCCTCCCCTTGTAGAGGACGATCACATTGTGGCTGATGTGCCGAATGACGCTGAGGTCGTGGGAAACAAACAGGTAGGACACTCCCGTGCTCTCCTGGATTTCGACGAGGAGGTCCAGGACCCGGGCCTGTGTGGTGAGGTCCAGCGCGGACACGGGCTCGTCGCAGACAATAAGCCGGGGCTCGACGGCGATGGCCCGGGCGATGGCGATGCGCTGGCGCTGGCCGCCGGAGAATTCCCGCGGCAAGCGGCTCCCCGCATCCGAGGGCAAGTGGACGCTGTCCAGGAGGCCCCGGATCTTCTGGATGGCGTCTTTCCTGCTGGTTCCCAGGATAGTGAGTGGCTCGGCGAGGATGTCCTCCACCGTCATGGACGGGTTCAGCGAAGTGTAGGGATCCTGGAAGACAACCTGGATGTCCCTGCTCAGTGCCCGCCGTTCATTGCGGCCGGCCTGTGTGATGTCTTTGCCATCGAAGGTGATCCGGCCAGCGGTGGGTTTGACCAGGCCGAGGATGGACCGCCCGATTGTCGTCTTGCCCGAGCCGGATTCCCCTACGAGGCCCAGGGTCTCGCCGGGGCGGAGGGAGAACGAGATGTCTTCGAGGGCGCGGAAAGCAGGCTTCCGGCCCTGGCCGGGGTACTCCACGGCCAGGCCGTCCACCTCGAGGAGGCGCTTGTTGTTCGGCATCGCTTACTCCCTGCCATGGGTCGGGGACGTCATTGCGTCGTTGGTGAAATGTACGTCGTCATCGAACGGATACGGGCGGGCCGGACCGTCCTCCAGCATGGAACGGAGCAGCTTGCGTGTGTATTCGTGATCCGGATCGCTGAGGATCTTCTCGACGTCGTCCATCTCCACAATGCGGCCGGCCTGCATGACCGCCACCTTGTTGCAGATATCGGCCACGACGCCGAAGTTGTGGGTCACAAGGACTACCGCCATTCCGGTTTCCAGCTGCAGGTCGCGCAGCAAGTCCAGGACTTCTGCCTGGACGGTGACGTCCAGTGCCGTGGTCGGCTCGTCGGCGACGAGCAGGCGCGGGTTGCAGGACACAGCGCCGGCGATCAAGACGCGCTGCGCCATACCACCGGAGATCTCATGCGGGTAGGACTTGAACGTCTTCTCCGGGTCTTCGATGCCCACGCGGGCCAACAGGGCAAGGGCGCGTTTCTCGGCGTCCGGCTTGGACAGGCCAAGCCGCCTCCGCATGGGGACTGTGAGTTGGTAGCCGATCCGGAAAGACAGGTCCAGGTTGCTCATGGGCTCCTGCGGGACGTAGGCGATGTCGGTGCCTCGGAGTATCCCCCGTTCCGCCTTCCCTAACGCGGTGAGTTCCTTGCCGTCGAACATGATCGAGCCGCCGCTGGCGCGGCCGCCGTCGGGCAACAGACCCAGGATGGCGAAGGCCGTCTGGGTCTTGCCGGAGCCGGATTCACCCACGAGTCCCAGCACTTCGCCAGGCCCCACGTGGAAGCTGACGCCGTGGACTACTTCTTTCTGCGTGGCACCGGTGCCATAGGCCACTTTGAGGTCTTGGACGGACAGGAGCGCCTCTTTCGGGTGCTCAGTGGCGAGTGTCGCTGCCGCCGTCATCGAGCTGCCTGCCGACAGTGCGGCAACCGGCGCGGCAACCTTCGGAGCTTTTGCCGCACGCCCGCTCGTGCCGGAATGGCCGCGTTCCTCGAGGGAGTCGCGGAGGGCGTTGCCGAAGAGGACCAGCGCCATGCACATGAGGCCGATGGCCAGGCTCGGCCAAAGGATCAGTGATGGGTTGAGGGCGATCTTACGGAAGCCCTCGTTGAGCATATTGCCCCAGGATGGGACAGAATTGTCGCTGACGCCGAGGAACTCGAGTCCGGCCTGGATCGCGACGGCGATGCTGGCCACTCGAGCTGCCTGGATGATGACGGGTGCGCGGACAACCGTGAGGATGTGCCGGGCGATAATCCGTGCGTCGCTCAGTCCCGAGACGCGTGCGGCGTCGACGTAGAGTTCGTTCTTCACGGCCTGCACGGCGCCGCGGACCACCCGGTAGAAGCTGGGGGCCAGGTGCACGCCGAAAATGGTCATTGCGATCCAAACGGAGGGGCCGACGACGGCGCGCACGGCCAGCAGGACGACGATGCCGGGCAGCGCCATGTTGAGGTTGTTGAACCACGACGAGGCGGTGTCGAACCAGCCCCCGTAGTAGCCGGCGACGAGTCCGGCGGACACTCCGATTACGAGTGCCACGACGAGGGCGATGGCGGCACCGATCAGGTTTACCCGGCTACCCCAGAGGAGGCGGCTCAGGGTGTCCCGGCCAGAGCCGTCCGTGCCGAGGAAGTGCCGTCCGCTCGGCGGCTGCATGGCTTCCCTGAGGTTAACCGCGTTTGGATCGAGCAGGCTGAGCAGCGGCACGACGATCGCGATGACGATGATCACTGCGAGGACGATGCAGGATGCCAGACCGAGGGGATTCCGAAGGAAGCGCCGGACCAGGCCCGGGCGGGCAACCACGGGTTCGACGCCGGTGGGGACTTCTGTCGCGAGGGTCATGACAGGCGCACTTTCGGATTGAGCCACGCGACGAGGACGTCGACGAGGAGATTGACGATGACGATGATGAGCACGACGGCGAGCACTACCCCGATGACGAGAGGCAAGTCGGTGCGGCTGGTCGCCTCGACGGCCAGGGAGCCAAGGCCCGGGAGGGCGAAGACCGATTCGATGACGACGGCGCCACCCAGGATGCCGACTACCTGCACCGCGATGGTCGTGAGGCCGTTGGTGGACGCGTTGCGTAGGACGCTAGTGAGGATGATCCGCCGTTCGGAGAGCCCCCGGCTGCGCACCGTGCGGATGTAGTCGTGGCGAAGCACCTCCAGCGTGGCGCTTCGGACCTGCGTGGCGACTCCGGCGACGCCCCCAATGGTGAGGGCGATCACCGGCAAAGTGATGGCCCGGACCCAGCCGCTGGGCGATTCCGTCAAGGGGATGAAGCCCGTGGCCGGGAACCATTTCAGCTGGATGGCGAAGTACGTTACAAGGAACAGCGCCACGATGAAGGATGGCAGTGCGTCCCCGAGCGTGGCGAGGATCTGCAGCGTGCGGTCCACCCATCCCTTCCGGACTGCGGCGTAGATACCCGAAGCGAACGCCAACACGCCGGTCAACAAGGTCACGACGATTACCAGGCTGAGCGTCACGGGCAGCCTGACCATGAGGGTGCTCCACACCGAAGCGCTGCCGAAGTAGGAAGCGCCGAGGTCGCCGCCGAGAGCCTTCATCAGCCAAGTGAAGTACTGGACGAGCAGGGGCTGATCCAACCCGAGTTCGTGGTTCTTCAGGGCCACCTGGGCCTCTGAAGCGTTCTCCCCGAGGATGTTGCGGGCGATGTCGCCGGCCGCCGGGTAGAGCAGCACATAGGCCAGGAACGACACAGCCAAGAGGAGGACCACCGCGGACAGTAGCCGCCGTAGTAGGAAATTGGTCACCTTGGACTCCTTGGTCAGGGTACAGGTCAGGTCTGGAGCGGATAAACGGGTGCCGGGTCTCCAGCCCCGGCACCCTCGTTGCTACTTGCCCGTGGGCTTGTAGTTGTAAATGGACGGAACTGCTTGCTCGGCCTGGTTCTCCACGGCGACCTTGTCGTTGTGGTAGAAAAACTGCTCGAGGCGGTACAGGGGGCTGAACCAGTGCTGGTCAATGAGGTACTGGTTGAGTTGCTTGGCTGCGTCGCCTGCGGTCTTTTCGTCGCCGGTCTGAACCTTTTGGATCAGGGCGTTCAGCTCAGGGGTCTGGGACTTCAGCGGGTTGTACGGGGCATTGGGCGCAATGAGCAGCTGGATGTTCCGCCAGTCGTCACGCTGTACGAGACTCATGTAGGAAACAGCGAAGTCGCCCCGCAGCATTGACGGGATTGCTTGTCCGGGACCCCATTGGTGCCGGACCACCTTGACGCCGATCGCCTTCCAGTTCTGCTCGATGGAGTCGTAGATGGCGGGGTCGAAGACCGGGCTGATCGGCAGCGTCACGGTCATGTTCTCGGCGCCGGCATCCTTGAGGAGCTGCTTTGCGCGTGCGGAATCGTACTTGTAGGCGCCGTCGAGGCTTGCATCGTAAGCCGGGACATTAGGGCGGAAGGTCTGGCTGGTCAGCTGGCCCTTGCCCAGTGCGACAGCCTGCAGGAGGGCGTCACGGTCGATAGCCAGGGTAAGGGCTTCGCGGACGCGGGGATCCTTGAGCTCGGGTGTCATGGTCCCGTTACGGTCGAAGAAGAAGATGCCCTCCCAGTTCGTCGAATACGGCTGGTGCAAAAGCCCGGCCGTTTCGGCGTCGGTTGCAGACGCCGCGCGAGCAAGTATCGCGGCGTCAATCTGACCTGATTTCAGGGCGTTCAGGCGTGCGGTCTCGTCTGTCAGGATCTGGAACTCGACTTTGTCATACGGGAGCTTGTCACCCCAGTAGGAATCGTTCCGCTTGTACGAGATCTTGGATCCCGCCACAGTGTTGGCGGTATCCAGGATGTAGGGGCCGGTGCCTACCGGGTTGGTCTTGATTCCCGGCGTCTCCAGCGCGTTGGGGGCGCCCATGTAGCCAGCGGCATTCGTCAGTGAGTATGGGATTCCGGGATCGGCCGCCGACAACTTCAGTACCGCGGTGGTCGGGTCGGGAGTTGTCACGGACGCGACGGACTTCAAGGAGCTGGCCAGTGGGCCGTTGGCCTTTTTGAAGTGCTCCACGTTGGCTTTCACTGCAGCTGAGTCAAAGACCTCGCCGTCGCTGAACTTGACGCCTGTGCGCAGCTTCAGGGTGTAGCTGAGTTTGTCGGCGCTCGCCTCCCACGAGGTGGCAAGCATCGGACTCAACGTGCCGTCCGGGTTGAGCTTGATCAGGGGATCGTAGGCGGCTTGGTAGACCGGGGCCAAGTGGCCTTCGTTGGCCTGTGCCGGGTCGTAGCTGGTCGGCTCCTGCAGGGAACCGATTCGAAGCAGGGGTGCGGTGGCGGGTCCAGCCTGCGTCTGCTGTGTTTGCGTTGACGTGCCGCCGCAGGCGGTGAACGCCAGGACCGAGACGACGGCGGTCACCACCATCGGTATAAGCCGGCTCTTGATGCCCATCATTCCTCTTCCTAAGACTCCGTTGTGGTTAGGGTCGGCACCGAATAAGCATGTGCCGCTCGTCACATGCTAAATTGAATTAAGTATTCGGCGCAAGGTGTGACGATCAAAGCCTGAAACGCAGGTCACAGTTGCAGCCGAATCCGAAATCGAATTTTGTTTCCACTCCAAAGCTGCGTAAACCCGGTAGGTAGCCAGCAATGACCGACGACGAAGTGAGGATCATGAACCAGGAAGTCACCGCCTTTGAAGCCGCCGTGGCGCGAATCAGGGCAGGATCCCATCCGTACGCTGAAGCCAAGGCGCTGTACGAAGAGTTGAGCGGCGACGAAAGGCTTGGACTGCTCGACGGCGACACTCCCTTTTGGGAGGGCATGGCCGAGATTTCGCGTGGATACAACCAGCGCCCGTATGTCCACGGAGAAGTAGACCGTTTGGGTGTTCCTGGCATCCGCTTCGTTGACGGTCCCCGCGGTTGCGTCCCTGGACAAGGTACGGCGTTCCCCGTTTCCATGGCGCGGGGAGCCACCTGGGATCCGGCCTTGGAGGAGAAGGTGGGTGAGGCCATCGGCCGGGAAGTCCGCGCACAGGGCGGGAACCTCTTCGGCGGAGTGTGCATCAACTTGCCGCGCCATCCCGCGTGGGGTCGGGCGCAGGAGACATACGGCGACGATCCCCACCACTTGGGCGAGTTCGGGGCGGCCCTGACGCGGGGGGTCCAGAAGTACGCCATGGCATGCGTGAAGCACTATGCCGTGAACTCCATGGAGAACGCGCGGTTCCATGTGGATGTAACCATCGACGAGGCAACGCTCCACGAGATGTACCTGCCGCATTTCAAGCGCTCGATCAATGAGGGTGCCGCGGCGATCATGACTGCGTACAACTCAGTTAACGGGGATTGGTGTGGCCAGAACACCTACCTTCTCACCGACGTGTTGCGCGATCAGTGGGCTTGGGACGGCATCACCGGGAGCGACTTCATCTTCGGCCTGCGCGACGCGGCTGCCTCCCTCAATGCGGGGCTCGATGTCGAAGAACCGTTCTCCCAAGTCCGCGGGATGCACTTGCGCAAGGCGTTGGAGGATGGGCACACCTCATGGGAGTACGTGGAACGTGCCGGATTGCGCCTGCTGACGGTCCAGCTCAGATCCTACGCGCAGCGGATTGAACATGAGCCGCCGCTCACGGTGATGGCTAGCGGGGAGCACCGCGTCCTGGCTCGAGAGGTAGCGGCCCGTGCCATGGTGCTCCTGAAAAATGACAACGTCGGCGCTTCGGCAGTCCTGCCTTTGGACCCGGACGCGGTCCACAGCCTCGCCGTGATCGGACGTTTGGCTGTCCGGCCGAACATGGGGGACTTCGGGTCATCCAACGTCCACCCCCCGAGCTCCACGTCGCCGCTCGAAGGCATCCGCGCCGCGTTCCCCGGAGCAAGAATCGTCGTTGTGGACCAGGACGATCCGGAGGCCGCGGAGAAGGCGGCCCGGGAGGCTGACGTCGCGATCGTCGTCGTCGGCTTCGACGAGAGGGATGAGGGCGAATTCATCGGAGCCGGCACGCTGACCGACCCTGAACTTCTGGGGCTATTCCCGCCGCGGCCGGCTGGCGTCGAAATGCCGAAACCCAAGAAGGGTGCGGGGATGACCGCGGGCGAAGGCTATGGCGGGGACAGGACTTCCCTCCGGCTGCGTCGCGTCGATGAGGAGATCATCCTTGCCGTGAGTGCCGCGAATCCACGCACTGTGGTGAATGTCGTGGCCGCTGGCGCCGTCATCTCCGAAAACTGGCGCCACGACGTGCCAGCGATCGTCATGATGTGGTACCCGGGAATGGAAGGCGGCCATGCCTTGGCCGATGTCCTCACCGGTGCCCACAACCCATCAGGCCGTCTTCCGTATTCCATTCCCACCTCGGAGGAGCACCTTCCGGCCTTCGACCGCAATGCACGTGCGATGACCTATGACCGGTGGCACGGCCAGAGGCTGCTGAACAAACTTGGCGTGGAAGCGGCCTTCCCCCATGGATTCGGGCTGTCCTACACCACCTTCGGCATCCGGGAAGGAAGCGTTACATCGGGCCCCAGCGGGGTCACGGTATATGCCAAGGTCACCAACACTGGAGCACGCGATGGACACCACGTAGTGCAGGTCTATGGACAGCGAACGGACGGCATTCATGCCGGCGAATGGTTGCTTGCGGGATTCCTGAGCGTGTTCGTCCCGTCGGGCGCGACAATCGACGTGGCCGTTCCGGTTTCGCTCGAAGCCCTGGGCTCCTGGAACCCGGCCACGAAGACCATCGAGGCACCTTCGGTCACGTCGGTGAGCTTCAGGGTCGGCGCCCATGCCGAAGACCCCCAGGCCCTCCACCTGGCAGTCTCGTAGGCCCGACCCCGGCACCCTCCGGCCCAACTGCCGCACCCGGACCCAAGTAACTCGCAGTTAATGTCGTTCTGGGCCCTCTAAACGACAACTATTGCGAGTTAGTTGGGTGGGCTAGAAGATTTCGGTCGTGACGGCGTTAAGGTACGCCGCGACTTCGGATGGCATGTCGACGGATTCGTTGTCGAGAAGCCACTGGACCTGCAGGCCGTCCATGAGTGCGATCAGTTGGCGTGCCGCTGCGGCAGGCGCGACGCCGGGCCGTAACGTGCCCGCGTCCGCCATGTGCGAGAAAGCATCGCTCAGCAAGCGGCGTACCCAGTCGTACCGGTCGCGGAAATACTTGTGGGCCGGGTGCTCGGGGTCGGTGGCTTCCGCGGACAGTACGCAGTACAGCGCCACGAGGCCCGGGATGGTGGTGTTGTGCCGGGTCAGATCCACCATGGCGTGCAGCAAGTCCGCACCCTTGGCATCCAAGGCCCCTGTGTAAATCGCGGACTCGTCGTCGCGGAAGGTCAGGAGTGCCTCAAGCAAGGCTTCCTTGCTGGGGAAGTGGTGCAGGAGACCGGCTTGCGTCAGGCCCACTTTGTCCGCCACGTCCTTCAGCGAGCCCGAGCGGTAGCCCGAGGATGAAAAGACGTCGAAAGCCGCCTTCAGGATTTCCTGCCTCCGCGCCTCCGTCTTGGCATAAGTGCCGCGGCGCCCTCGACGCACCGTCTCGGGCTGTGTGCCGCCCGCGGTCTCTTTCATGGATCAACCCTAACAACGTAGATTTTTGAATAAGTCCATCAATTGGTCAACCACTGTGCGCATCGTCACATTTCATAACGATTCAAAAAATTCATCTAAAACCTAGTGGTCGCTAGGTTTTAGCTGTTACGGTCTTTCCCAATGGCCGTCCATGGTGGACGCCACTGATCGTGAAAGGGACCAAAGATGTTCCGATCCAAGCGAATGGCCGCAGTCATTGCGGCTGTTGCCCTGGGGCTCACTGCTTGTGGTGGTGGCGGTGCCGCTGCCCCTCAGGACCAGTCCTCCCAAACCCTGACTCTGGGCGCGCTGCTGGCGCCCAAGACCTTCGCTGCAAACCAGTCCGAGTTCGCCAACCTGTCGCCGTTCTACCAGGCCGTGTACGACACTTTGATCCGGATGAAGCCTGATGGCTCGCTCGTGCCGATGCTGGCCAAAGACTGGAAGTACAACACGGACAAGACCGTCCTGACGCTCACACTGCGCGACGACGTCAGATTCACCGACGGCACCCCCTTCAACGCCGACGCCGCGAAGCAAAACCTTGAACGCTTCAAGGCAGGCACGTCGCCGGATGCACAATTCCTGGCGGCCCTGAAGACCGCCAAGGCCGTGGACGCAACCACACTGGAACTGACCCTGTCCGCCCCGGACCCGGCGTTCCTGAACTACCTGTCCAAGGACGCGTCCTTCATGCAGAGCCCGGCATCCTTCGGCAACGCGGACATCGCCACCAAGCCCGTCGGCTCCGGCCCCTACGTGCTGGATACCGCAGCCACCGTGACCGGTACGTCCTACAGCTACCACCGCAACCCGGATTACTGGGACAAGGGCCTGGTGCACTACGACAACCTGGTCCTCAACGTCTACGGCGACCAGACCTCCCTGCTGAACGCCATCAAGTCCGGGCAGCTCAACGCCGCCAACACCGCTGACAACAACACGCTCACGGAGATCCAGGCTGCCGGATACAAGGTCAATCCACTCCAGTTGAACTGGGCAGGCCTCATCCTGTTTGACCGCGCCGGTACCACCAACCCCGCGCTCAAGGACGTCCGCGTCCGCCAAGCACTCAACTACGCCTTCGATACCAAAGCGATGCTGCAGTCAATCGGCCAGGGCTATGGCGAGCTGACCACCCAGGTGTTCCCGCCGTCGTCGGCTGCTTATGACAAGTCCCTGGACTCCCGCTATGCCTTCAATCCCGCCAAGGCCAAGGAACTGCTCGCGCAGGCCGGCTACGCCAGCGGGCTGACCCTGAAGCTGCCGTCCTCCGCGCTCATGGGCAACACCCTCCCGGCACTGATCACCCAGCAGCTCAAGGACGTCGGCATAACGGCGGAGTTCACGGACACCGGCAACAACTTCATTGCCGACCTCCTGGCGCCGAAGTATGGCGTGAGCTACATGATCCTGGAGCAGCAGTCCGACTGGCAGCTGATCAACATGAAGATCGCGCCCGGTGCCCCGTGGAACCCGTACAAGTACGAGGACCCGAAGGTTGACGAGCTGATCAACAAGATCCACGTCGGTTCTACGGATGAGCAGACGGCCGCCGCGAAGGAACTGAACAAGTACATCGTGGAGCAGGCATGGTTCGCTCCGTGGTACCGCCCGCAGTCCAGCTTCGTCTCCGACGCCAAGACCAAGGTCGAGGTCCAGACGGGTAACGCCTACCCGTTCATCTGGTCCTTCTCTCCCGCCTCCTAGCGGACAGCTGCCGGGACCGGACCGCCCAGTCAGTGACAGAAATCGCTCATTGACACAAGCGGTGGCCTGGTCCCGGCGGCCCCAGGAACCTTCCCTTAAGGAACTTTGATGTACCGTTTCGTGCTGCGCCGCCTGCTCTCGGGCGTCCTCCTGCTGTTCGTCATTACAACGGTCGCCTACTTGCTGCTGTTCGCGGGTGGCGGCGATATCGCCCGCCGCATCGTGGGCCCCACAGCCAGTCAGGCCCAGGTGACACTGAAGGCCTCCCAGCTAGGACTGAACCGCCCGCTTGTGGTCCAGTACTGGGATTGGCTCACCCACGCCCTCACTGGCGACCTTGGACGCTCGTGGTTCAACGGCCAGTTGGTCGCCACCGGCGTCACCAGCCGGGTATCCGTGACCCTCTCCCTGGTGTTGGGCGCCACCATCATCGCCGCGGTGATATCGGTGGTCATCGCTGTCCTGGCCGCAGTGCGCCGGGGCTGGGTGGACCGCGTGGTCCAGTTCGTAGGCGTTCTGGGGTTCGCGATTCCCGGCTTCCTTATCGCTTTGGGACTCGTATCCCTGTTCGCCTTGAACCTCAAGTGGTTCAAGGCCACCGGTTATATACCGATGACGACGTCGTTTGGCGGCTGGGCGGCCACGGTCACCCTGCCGATCATCGCCCTTTCGATCGGCTGCATCGCCTCGGTGGTCCAGCAGGTGCGCGGCTCCCTGATCGATGCCCTGCGCCAGGACTATGTCCGCACTCTTCGTGCCCGGGGCCTCTCCTTCAACCGGGTGGTGTACAGGCATGTGCTGCGCAACGCCGGCGGTCCTGCCCTGGCAGTCCTCGCGGTCCAGTTCATCGGCCTGCTCGGCGGTGCCGTGATCGTTGAACAGATCTTCGCCCTGCCCGGCCTCGGGCAGATTGCAGTTGCCGCCACCAGCCAGGGGGACATCCCGGTGGTGATGGGCGTCGTCGTCGCCACAGCCGCCATCGTGGTGATCGTCAACCTCATCATCGACCTCGCCCAAGGCTGGCTCAACCCGAAAGTTCGGCTGTCATGATCGACACCTCCATCGCACTGCCCACCCAGGCAACCAAAGTCTCCTTGTTCCGCAAGCTCCTCACGAACCCCACCGGGGCCGTATCCATGCTGGTCCTCGCGCTCGTGGCGTTGGCCGCGGTGCTGGCACCTGTGCTCGCAACGCACGATCCGGGGCTCGCCAGCCTCCAGGCGGTTTTGGCCAAGTCCGGCCCGGACCACCTGCTGGGTGCGGACAGCGCCGGGCGCGACGTCTTCAGCCGCCTGCTCTTCGCGGGACGATTCAGCCTGGCCGGGGCACTGCTGGCGCTCTTGGTCGCCGTCGCGATCGGCGTCACCGGCGGCCTGGTGGCCGGATACTACGGCGGCTGGTTCGATTCGGTGTCCTCCTGGCTCACCGGCTTGCTCATGGCAATGCCCGGCATCGTGATCCTGCTGGCGGCACGGGCCGTCGTCGGACCATCGATGTGGTTGTCCATGATGATCTTCGGCGTCCTGCTTTCCCCGGCTTACTTCCGGCTGGTCTACGCCTGCGTGACGGCGGTGCGCAACGAACTCTACGTCGACGCGGCACGGGTCTCAGGGCTCAGTGATTTCCGGATCATCGGCCGCCACATCCTCACCGTGGTGCGCGCACCCGTCATCATCCAGTCCGCTATGGTCCTTGGCATCGCCATCGCCATCCAGGCCGGCCTGGAATTCCTTGGCCTGGGCGACCTGAACATCCCCACGTGGGGGAGCATGCTCAACGACGGCTTCATCAACCTCTACAAGGCACCCACCCTTGTACTGTGGCCAAGCCTCGTCCTCGGCGTCGTCTGCATCGCGCTGACCCTGTTGGCCAATGCGATGCGTGACGAACTCGAGCGCAGCCGCGGGCCGGTCAAGCGCCGCCGCAAGGAGGCCGCCGCCGTGCACCCCGCCGAAGCCGCCGCCAAGCGCGGCGAGCCGGCAGTGGTGCATCCCGAAATGCCGTCCGGGAATCTCGGTGAGATCCTCCTGGAGGTCACCGACCTGGGCGTCGGCTACGACCAGCCCGACGGTTCCACCACCCATGTAGTGAACCATGTAGGACTCACGGTCCGCCGCGGAGAAGTCCATGGGCTCGTGGGCGAGTCCGGCTCGGGCAAGACCCAGACCGCTTTCTCCATCCTCCGGCTCCTGCCGCAGGGCGGACGAGTCACCGGCGGCTCCATCATCTTCGACGGCACGGACCTGGCCCGCCTCTCAGAAAAGGAAATGACGAAGGTCCGCGGCAAGCGCATCGCCTATATCCCGCAGGAACCCATGAGCAACCTGGACGCCGCCTTCACCATCGGCAGCCAGCTCATGGAACCCATGCGGGTGTGCCTCGGCATCTCCAAAGCGGAAGCCCGGAAGCGCGCACTGGCACTGCTCGCCAAAGTGGGGATTCCCCACCCCGAACGGACCTTCAATGCCTACCCGCATGAGATCTCCGGAGGTATGGCCCAACGGGTGCTGATCGCCGGCGCGGTCTCATGCGAGCCGGACCTGCTTATCGCGGACGAACCCACCACGGCACTCGACGTCACCGTGCAGGCCGAAGTGCTTGACCTGCTGCGCGAACTCCAGGACGAGTTGAAAATGGGCGTCATCCTGGTGACCCACAACTTTGGGGTCGTCGCCGACCTTTGCGACCGCGTGACCGTGATGCAGACGGGCCGCGTGGTGGAAACCGGGCCCGTCCGGACCATCTTCAAGGACGCCCGCCACCCGTATACCCGACAGCTGCTGGAAGCGATCCTCGAGGACGCGGCACCGCGTGGCCCCCTCAACACCGGGGGACCGCTGAACCCGGGCGGGGAACTCACCACCAGCGGCCAGTCCAAGGCATTGAAAGGAGTGACGTCATGACCGAAACACTGCTCGACGTCAGGGACGTCGTCGTCGAATATCCACTCAAGGGCTTCCGGAAGGAACCCTTCCAAGCACTCAAGGGCGTTTCCCTGGACATCCGCCCCGGCGAGACCGTGGGCCTGGTGGGGGAGTCGGGCTCCGGCAAGACTACGCTGGGCCGCGCCATGCTGGGGCTCGCCCCGGTCACCGGGGGCAGCATCAAATACCGCGGCCAGGAAATCTCCAAAGCAACCAGGGCCCAGCGCAAGGAGCTCAGCCACGAGATCCAGGTGGTGTTCCAGGACCCCTACACCTCGCTCAACCCGTCCATGACCATCGAACAGATCCTCACCGAGCCGCTCACCGTCCGGAAGGTGGAACGCCAGGCCGCCAACAAGCGGGTCGCCGAGCTGCTGGACCAGGTCAGGCTGCCGCACGGCGCTGCCCACCGGCTGCCGCGCGAGTTCTCCGGCGGGCAGCGCCAGCGCATCGCCATCGCCCGGGCCCTGGCCTTGGACCCGAAACTGATCGTGTGCGACGAACCCGTCTCGGCCCTGGACCTCTCCACCCAGGCCACGGTGCTGGACCTTTTCATCGAGATCCAGGAACGCACCGGCGTCGCCTACCTCTTTGTCTCCCATGACCTCGCGGTGGTCCGCCACCTCAGCCACCGCGTGGCCGTGATGTATCACGGCGAAATCGTGGAATGGGGCGAGGGCGAGCAAGTCACCGGAGAACCGGAACATCCCTACACCCAGCGCCTCTTCATGGCCGCCCCGGTTCCTGACCCGGACCGGCAAGCCCAACGCCGCGCCGACCGCCTCCGCTTGCTGGACATCCAGCACCAACAGAACGTCCAAGCCGGCGTCGCCTGACGCGAAGCAAGCCTCTATGACCAGCACAGACACACGAAAGGCGAGCCCATGACGCAGCCGCCACTGTCCGCGAGCACGGAACTCTCCCCAGCCGCCGCTTTTCCCGCCGACTTCGCCTGGGGCGTGGCCACCGCGGCGTACCAGATCGAAGGTGCCGTCAACGAGGGCGGGCGCGGCCGGAGCATCTGGGACACCTTCTCCCACCAGCCCGGCACCACCATCCACGGTGACAACGGCGACATCGCCTGCGACCACTTCCATCGCTGGGAAGCCGATCTTGACCTCATGGCTGATCTGGGAATCCCGTCCTACCGGCTGTCCTTGTCCTGGTCCCGGCTGCAGCCCACCGGCGTCGGTCCGCTCAACCCCGAGGGGGTCCGGTTCTACCGGGATCTTCTGGCGGGCTGCGCCGCACGCGGGATCACTCCGTACGTGACGCTCTACCACTGGGACCTGCCTCAAGCCCTGCAGGACGACGGCGGCTGGCCGGCCCGGCACACTGCCTACCGTTTCGGGGAGTACTCCGGTCTCGTGGCCGAGGCCCTGGGTGAACTCGCCGAGCACTGGATCACGATCAACGAGCCGATGTGCGCCGCTTTCCTTGGCCACTCCTGGGGTATGCAGGCCCCGGGCTTCAAGGACGACCGCCTCGCCGTGCGTGCAGCCCACCACCTGCTCCTGGCCCACGGGCTGGCGCTGGCCGAATTCCGTGCCCGCCGCCCTGAGGCCAAGGTGGGCATCACCAACATCATCGGCAACCTCAACCCGGCCAGCGATTCCGAAGCCGACCGCAGGGCCACGGAATACTGGGACGCCGTCAGCAACCGGATCTTCCTGGACCCCGTCTACCGAGGCCGCTATGCCGAGTCGACCCTTGAGGCCTACGGTCAGTACGGACTGACCGCCACCGGCGAGGGGGCCGCGGCAGAAGACCTGGTCCAGCCTGTGGATTTGGCCATCATCTCTGCACCAGGCGACTTTGCCGGCATCAACCACTACACCAACATGCTGGTTTCCGCGGACGAAGCAGCCCCGGGTGGGGTGAGCTGGACGCACGTGGAGCCGGCGCCGTCGTCGTTTGGCTGGTCCAATACGCCCGATGCGCTCAAAGCGGTGCTCAAGCGGGTCGCCGCCGAGTACACCTCCCTTCCGCTGTACGTCACGGAAAACGGTGTGACGTTCCACGACTACGTGGATCCGAACGGCGAGGTCCGCGACCCCGAACGCATCGATTACCTGCGCGGGTACATTTCCGCAGTAGGAGAGGCGATCGCCGACGGCGTGGACGTTCGCGGCTACTTCGCGTGGTCCTTCATGGATAACTTCGAATGGGCCGAAGGCTACGACAAGCGCTTCGGCTTGGTCTACGTGGACTACGGCACCCAGGCCCGCATCCCCAAGTGGAGCGCGTACTGGTACCGAAACATCATCGCCACCCAACGCGAAGCCGGCGCGGCCGCAGTCACCACGGGCGCCACCGTATGAGCATCGACACTTCATCTCTCAAGACAGACAAGAAAGCCACCATGGAACTCCTCGCCGACAAGACCATCGACCAACGCCTCGAGTCCCTCCTGGCCCGGCTGAGCCTGGAGGAGAAGGTGCGGTTGCTGACGGGCCGGGATTTCTGGACGACGTGGCCGGTGGAGCGGATCGGGCTGCGGCGGATGTTGTTCTCGGACGGGCCCACCGGTGTGCGGGGCGAGGTGTGGGACGAGCGGGAACCGTCGATGAATTTCCCGTCCGCGACGGCGATCAGTTCGTCCTGGGATCCTGCGATGGCGGACCGTTTGGGGGCTGTATCGGCGGTGGAGGCCCGGCGCAAGGGGGTCGACGTCGTGCTTGGCCCGACGATCAACCTGCACCGTTCCCCGTTGGGTGGCCGGCATTTCGAGGCGTTCAGCGAGGACCCGGTCTTGACCGCTGAACTCGCGGCCGCGTATGTCGCCGGGGTGCAGCGCAATGGGGTCGGTGCGACACCGAAGCATTACGTGGCCAATGATTCGGAGACGGATCGGTTCACGGTGGATGTGCTCGTCGACGAGCGCCCCCTGCGGGAGCTGTACCTGCTGGCGTTCGAGAAGGCCATCGTGGACTCGAAGGCGTGGCTGGTAATGAGCGCGTACAACTCGGTCAACGGCGCCACGGCCACGGAGAACGAGCTGCTGGAATCCCCACTGAACACCGAGTGGGGCTTCGACGGCGTGGTGATCAGCGACTGGACCGCGGTCCGCAGCGTGGAGAGCGCGAAGCATTCCCAAGACCTGGTGATGCCCGGCCCGGACGGTCCCTGGGGTCCGGCGCTCGTGCTGGCGGTGAAGTGCGGCACGGTTTCGGAGGCCAGCATTGACCGGAAAGTGTTACGGATCCTGCAGCTCGCCGCCCGGGTGGGCGCCCTGGAGGGTTTCGAACCGGCGGCCGCGGAACAGGTTGACGGAGTGCCCGCCGAGCGGGAGGACCCGCTTGCGTTCGCGAGGGAGGCGTCCGTGGCTGGCACGGTGATGGTGAGGAACGACGGCGTGCTGCCGCTGGCTCCCGCGGCCGTCACCAGGGTGGCGGTGATCGGGCACAATGCCCGCCATGCCCGGACCCAGGGCGGCGGGTCCGCGACCGTGGTCCCGGAAAAGATCGTCACCCCGCTGGACGGGATCCGTGCCGCATTCGGCCCCGAGAACGTCAGCTACAACGTGGGCGCGGTGGTGCAGGAAGGCATCGCCGAACTGCCCCTGGAACAGCTGAGGAACCCGGTCACGGGCGAACCGGGGCTGCGGGTGCGCTTCTTTGCCTCCACCGGCAAGGAACTCTTCGCGGAGGACCGCCGCTCCACCGCGCTGGTCTGGTTCGGCGGGGACGCCCCCATCGCGGAGTCCTCCATGGTCCAGTTCCACACCCACTACACTCCCGGGGAGAGCAGCGCGATCCGCTTGGGCTTCTCCACCGTGGGGCACGGGCGGATCTTCGTGGACGGGCAACTCCGGCATGAGGCGTCCATCGAGGCCACGGGCACCGACCTGGGCGCTGCGTTCCTGGCCCCGCCCACCGCCTCCGTCCCGGTCGCGGCGACCGCGGGTGTTCCGCTGGAAGTGACGGTGGAACTGGACCTCGCCGGGCGCACCGGCGCCCTGGGCAACGCCCTGGCCGTGACCATCGGGCTCGAAGCGGACAGCACCGACCCCGAGGCCCTGATCAACGACGCCGTCGCCGCAGCGAAAGCGGCGGAGGTCGCCGTCGTCGTGGTCGGCACGAACTCCCGCGTCGAATCCGAAGGCTACGACCGCACCACCCTGGAACTGCCGGGCCTGCAGGACCGCCTGGTCCGTGCCGTCGCCGCGGCCAACCCGCGCACCGTGGTGGTGGTGAACTCCGGGTCCCCGGTGCTGCTGCCCTGGCGGGACGAGGTGGCCGCGACCCTGATCGGGTACTTCGGCGGGCAGGAATTCGGCACCGCCCTCGCCGAGATCCTGGTTGGCGCCGCCGAACCCGGCGGCCGGCTCCCGACCACCTGGCCCGCCACGCAGGAGGACGTGCCGGTCATCAACACCACCCCTGACGCGAACGGGGAACTGGCTTACACCGAAGGGATCCACATCGGCTACCGCGCCTGGCTGAAGACCGGGACGGAACCGGCCTACGAATTCGGGCACGGACTCGGCTACACCCACTGGACCCTCGACACAGCCGAGGCCCCCGCCACCGCGGCGCCCGGCGCCATCGTGCCCCTCACGGTGACGCTGTCCAACACCGGCAACCGCGCCGGCAAACAAGTGGTCCAGGTCTACGCCGAACGGCCCGGCTCCGCCGTCGACCGCCCCGTGCGCTGGCTCGTCGCCTCCGCCCCCCTGTGGGCCGAACCCGGCCAGACCCTCACCGCAACCCTGAATGTGCCCACCCGTCTCCTGGCCTACTGGGACAACGGCTGGACCTACGAACCCGGTGACTACCGCCTGCGCATCGGCACCTCAGTCAACGAGCTGCCGCTCGAAACCGTTCTCACCCTGACCGACGCAACCCTTGGAGGCGCCGCATGAAATTCCCTAACCCACTGATTCCGGGCTTCAACCCTGATCCCAGCATCGTCAAGGTCGGCGAGGACTACTATCTGGCGACCTCCACGTTCGAATACCTCCCCGGCATTCCGATCTACCACAGCACCGACCTGGTCAACTGGGACCGGGTCGGCCATGTGGTGGACCGGGAAGGGCAGCTCGACTCAAGGGACGTGCCCACCCTTGGCGGCGCTTGGGCACCCACCATCCGTTTCCACGACGGCCTGTTCTACGTCGCTGTCACCGACGCCATGGCGCGGGGGACCCTGGTGTTCACTGCCAAGGACCCCTCCGGCCCGTGGAGCGACGGACTCGTCATTGAAGGCGCCATCGGGATCGACCAGGATCTTGCCTGGGACGAGGACGGCACCGCCTACATGACGTACTCGGGACTCGACACGGTCACCGGGAACATCGGCGAGCACGGCGGCATCCTCCAGCTTCGCGTGGATTTGGAAGCGGGCAAGGCTCTTGAGGAACCCCGGAGCGTGTGGTCCGGCACCGGCCTGATGTTCCCCGAAGCACCGCACCTGTACCGCCATGGCGACTACTGGTACCTCATGATCGCCGAGGGCGGCACTGAGCGCGGACACAGCGTCAGCATTGCCCGCGGAACGTCGCCGGCCGGTCCGTTCGAGGGCAACCCCGCCAACCCCATCCTGAGCGCCCGCAGCACCGACCGTCCCATCCAGAACACCGGCCACGGCGACCTCGTGCAGACGCCCGACGGCGGCTGGGCCATGGTGCTGTTGGGCATGCGGCCCAAGGGCATGACCCGGGCCTTCTCCGCCTTGGGCAGGGAAACCTTCATCGCCCCGGTCACGTGGGAGGACGGCTGGCCCGTCGTCGAACCGGTCATCCTCAACCCGCGCCCCGGCGGCGGCGAGTTCGAGGACAACTTTGCGGACGCCGAGCTCGACGGCGGCTGGATCGCCGTGCGGCGATTCCCCGGCACGTTCGCATCCGTGGAGAAGAACCCCGGGCGCCTCACCCTGGTCAGCGACGGCACCGGCCTGGACGATTCCCGGCCTTCCTTCCTGGGGCGCCGCCAGCGCTACCAGGTGGAGACCATCGCCGCGCTGGTGGACACCGGATCTCCCGAGGAACTTGACCCTCTTGCCGGGAAGGGGAACGCCGGTGGACTCGCCGTCCGTTATGACGAGGCGCACCACTATTCGATCGAACTGAACGGGACCACTCTCACGGCAAGGGCACGGATTTCCTCAATCGAACAATGCTGGACGCGACAGGTTCCTCCGGGGCCGCTGGAACTTCGCATCGAAACCCGCCAGCCGGATTCGGGTGTGGGCTTCGGGCACCTGAGCTCGGACACCATCGCCCTCCATGCGATCGTCGACGGCGAACTGGTCACCTTGGCCGAACTGGACGGCCGCTACCTCTCGGCGGAAACCGCGGCCTCCTTTACGGGACGGGTTGCCGGCGTCTTCGTGAGCGGCGGCACGGTCACGTTCGACTGGTTCCGTAGTGAAGGCCGCGAACCACAGTAGGAACTCCAGCGCCCGCCCACCCACCGTTTTCCGAAAGGCCCCTCCGTGACATCAACCTACCTGGCACCGCAGCCAGCGGGTCTCCGCCAGACTTCTGTCAGCCGGTTCAGCGCTGAGTACCGGACTGACACCGCCTTCGTGGCCAATCCGCGGCCGCGGCTCAGTTGGGTCGTCGCCACTGACAGCATGGATTGGCAGCAGATTCGTGCCGAACTGCGGCTGAAGCGTGAAGGGACTGTCGAGTCGGCAGTGCACGAAGGCCCTGAATCGGTGCTGGTGGACTGGCCTTTTGCGGCCGTCGCCGCCGGGGAACAGGTCGCGGTCGAGGTGCGGGTCACGGGGAACGACGGCGGCAACACCGCTTGGAGCGAACCCTTGACCTTGGCGGGCGGTTACCTTGAAGGGCCATGGCAAGCCGAGGCCATCGGCTTGCCCGCCGTCGCCGGAGTGGAAACCCCGCTGGGGCAGCCGGGACAGCTGCGCCACGAATTCACGGTAGGCCCGGGCTTGGCCAAAGCCACCTTGTTCGCCACCGCGCACGGCGTCTACCAGGCCGAAATCAACGGCTTGGAAGTGGATGACCACGTGCTCAAACCGGGTTGGACCGCCTATGCGGACCGACTCAACCACGAAACCACCGACGTCACATCGCTCCTCCAACCGGGGGCCAACGCTATTGGTGTGTGGCTCGCGGGAGGCTGGTACACGGAAAAGTACGGCTTCCACGGCTTCGCTAAACCGTTCTACGGCGTGCAGCCGGCCGTCAAAGTGGAACTGCATCTCGAATACGCAGACGGTACACGTCAAACCGTGGCCAGCGGACCGGACTGGCGGGGCACCACAGCGGGCCCGCTCGTTTCCAGCGGCATCTACGCGGGGGAAGCCTTCGATGCGCGGCGCCTGGAGGTCGGCTGGTCATCGCCGGGCTTCGACGATTCACACTGGCTTCCCGCGTACGTGGACTCCGGAGCAGCGGACTTCGAGTTGTGGGCGGAAGCAACTCCCGCCGTAGCGCCTCCGGTCCGTCGGATCGAAGAAATGCCAGTCATGGAAGTCCTGACCACGCCCTCCGGTGCCGCCGTCCTGGACTTCGGCCAGAACCTGGTGGGACGCCTGCGGATCCGGGTAAGCGGCGATGCAGGACATCGGATCACGCTCCGCCACGCTGAGGTCCTGGAGGGTGGTGAACTGTCCCTTCGTCCGCTTCGCCTGGCCTCCGCCACGGACAGCTACACGCTCGCCGGCGGCGAAAACGGTGCCCCGGAAGAAGAATGGGAGCCCCGCTTCACGTTCCATGGGTTCCGCTACGCCCAAGTAGACAACTGGCCCGGCGAGCTGGACCCGGCGGCGATTACCGCCGTCGTCATCCACAACGACATGCGCCGCACCGGCTGGTTCGAGTGTTCGGACCCGATGTTGAACCGGCTGCACGAGAACGCCCTGTGGGGAATGCGCGGCAACTTCCTGGCGCTGCCCACCGACTGCCCGCAGCGCGACGAGAGGCTTGGCTGGACCGGAGACATCCAGGTATTCAGCCCCACGGCCAGCTACCTGTACGACTCCTTGGGGTTCCTCAGTTCCTGGCTGCAGGATCTCGCCATCGAGCAAAGCCACCGCAACGGCGTGGTGCCTATTGTCGTACCGGCGGTGCTCGGCATGCTGGAATCGCCGGTGGCCGCCTGGGGTGACGCCGCCACCGTGGTTCCGTGGGTGCTCTATGAACGCTTCGGTGACCGTGGACTGCTGGGAAGGCAGTACCAAAGCATGAGCGATTGGGCCGATGCGTTGCTCCGCGTCCGGGACAGTTCGGGGTTGTGGCAGGGCCAGATGCAGCTGGGCGACTGGTTGGACCCGGCAGCACCGCCGGACAAGCCCGGCGCCGCCCGCACCCATGGCGACATCGTGGCCGGCGCCTACCTTTTCCGTTCCCTCGACCTCACGGCCAAGGCCGCGGCCGTGCTGGGCGCCGACGACGACCACGGCAAATACTCAACCCTCGCCGAAGGCGTGCGCAGCGCGTTCCTCTCCGAGTACGTCACGCCCTCCGGCCGCATGGTCTCCGATGCCCAGACAGCCTACTCGCTGGCACTCATGTTCGGGATCAGCACGGATCCCGTCCAGCGCCAGGCACTTGGCGACCGGCTCGCGGAGCTCGCGCGGCTGGGCGGCTACAGGATCGCCACCGGGTTCGTCGGCACGCCACTCATCGCGGACGCCCTGACAATCACCGGGCACTTGGATGCTGCCGAGCGCTTGCTCACCCAGACCGAATGCCCGTCCTGGCTTTACCCGGTCACCCAGGGTGCCACCACCATCTGGGAACGCTGGGACTCCATCTTGGAGGACGGCAGCATCAACCCAGGCGAAATGACGTCCTTCAACCACTACGCGCTCGGCGCCATTGCCGACTGGATGCACCGGACGGTGGCGGGCCTGGCTCCTGCGGGGCCCGGATACCGGAAACAGGGCATCGCCCCGCGTCCGCTCCGCAGCCTGGAGCATGCCAGCACCTCACACGAGACGCCTTACGGGCTGGCTAGTGTGGCCTGGAAGCGTTCCGGCGAGCGAATCCTTGTGGAAGCAGTCGTGCCTCCGGGGACCACCGCCGTCGTTTCTTTGCCGGACGGTTCCGAAGAGTTCGAGGTGGGATCCGGTCGGTACGCCTGGACCGTGCCCGACGCCGGGCCTCCCGCGGCGCCCGGTGCCGTGTCCCTGGACTCGCCGCTGTCCGCCATCATGGACGATCCCGAGGCCTACGCGGCAGTCTGGCAGGCCATCGACGCGCACGATCCCGTCGCGGCCGCCCAATTCCGCAAGAACACCGTCTGGTACCGCCAGACGTCGCTGAATCAGGGGCTGATCTTCACTCCAGCGCCTATCAAGGAAGACATCGGCTCCGCATTGTTGGCCCTGAACGGCACACGCGCTGCTGTCCCGTCCACGAAATCCTGAAACGAGAAGGCAAAGATGACCACGTTCACCACTGAAAGCCCCCTGTACTTCGTGATGCGGCACGCCGAAGGCAACCGCATCCTGAGCGAGCGCGTCCCTACCCTTGTTAACAGCCCGGCGCTGCACACGCTCTACTTCCACGAGGTGGGCACCATCTTGGGGACCGAAGAAGCCCTGCAGGGGAAGCCCGAGGAAACCGCGGAAATCCTGCGCCTCCTCGGCGAGTTGGAACCCGAGGATCTTGTTGCCCAGCGCGCGGCTGAGGCGGCGGCTGACCTTCCCGCCCCGTCCGGGGACTATGAGCTTGGCTCTGTGGTGCGCGGCAGTGCGATTGCCGCATACCCGACGACGGCGGCCGCCCGGGAGCGGTTCGAGCTCACCCTCGCCGGCCCGTCGCACGGCAATCCGTTCACAGATGTCGAAGTCCGGGCCGTGTTCACGTCTCCGTCCGGCGGCACGCTCAGTGTGCCGGGTTTCTACGACGGCGGCGGTGTGTACCGCGTGCGATTGCTGGTGCCGGAGGCGGGGGAGTGGACGTTCAGCACCGTGAGCAACGCGCGCTCGCTGGACGGCGTCACCGGCGCGTTCACCGCCGGCGAGGCGGTTGCCGGGGCGAAGGGGGTTGTCCGGGTGGCCAAGGCTTTCCACTTCGCCTACGAGGACGGCACCACGTACCTGCCCATCGGCACTACGTCCTATGCGTGGACCCATCAGGGCGATGCCCTGGAGAAGCAGACCCTCGACACACTGGCCGCCGGGCCGTTCAACAAGATGCGCATGTGCGTGTTCCCGAAGTCCTACTTGTTCAACGAGGACGAACCGGAGCTGTACCCGTTCGAAGGATCCCTCGCTGCCGGGTTCGACTTCGAGCGGCCCAACCCGGAGTTTTATCGGCATCTGGAACACAGGATCGGGCAGCTGGAGGAGCTCGGCATCGAGGCGGACCTGATCCTGTTCCACGCCTATGACCGCTGGGGCTTTTCCACCATGAGTCCGGGCCAGGATGACCGCTACCTGAAGTACGTGGTGGCCCGGCTGGCTTCGCACCGGAACATCTGGTGGTCCCTGGCCAACGAGTACGATCTGTTGTTCCGCAAGACCACCGAGGACTGGGAACGCTTCGCCGGCATCGTCCAAGCCAATGATCCCAACGGTCACCTGCTGTCCATCCACAATTGCCATGCGTTCTACGACTACTCCCGGCCGTGGATCACGCACAGCAGCATCCAACGCCAGGACGTGCACAAGACGGCCGAATTCACCGAGGAATGGCGGGAACGCTGGGGCAAACCGGTGGTCATCGACGAGTGCGCCTACGAGGGCAACATCGACCAGGGCTGGGGAAACATCACCGGAGAGGAAATGACCCGGCGGTTCTGGGAAGGGGCCGTCCGGGGCGGCTACGTAGGCCACGGCGAAACCTACATGCATTCCCACGACGTGCTGTGGTGGGCCAAGGGCGGGGAATTCCATGGGTCCAGCCCGGACCGGATCGCCTTCCTGCGCCGCATCCTCGAGGAAACCCCGGGAGGGTTCCTCGAGCCGCTGCCCAGCGCCTGGGACGTCCCGACCGCCGGCATCCGGCACGAGTACGAGCTCAGCTATTTCGGTTTCAACCAGCCCACCTACCGGAACTTTGTGATGCCTGCCGGCCGCCGCTACGAGGTGGACATCATCGACAGCTGGAACATGACCATTTCAACCTTGCCCGACGCCGTGGAAGGACGCTTCCGCTTGGAGCTCCCCGGCCGCCAGTTCATCGCCGTCAGGCTCCGCGCCGCGGGCAGGCCCAACTAGCTCGCATTTGTTGTCGTTTTGAGGGCCCAGAACGACAACAAATGCGAGTCAGTTGGGTGGGCACGGCACCTTGGGGAACGGCTACGCCAGCAGCGTGTTCACCAAGCGCGCGGCCACCTTGGCGGTCCGCGAGTCGATATCGAACTCGGGGTTGAGCTCGGCAACGTCCAAGTGCAGGAGTTTCCCGCTCGCGGCAAGTTGCTTGCACACGGCGATGATGACGGGCAGCGGCACGCCATACGCTGCGGGGGCGCTCACCCCGGGAGCCACAGACGCCGGCAGTACGTCCAGGTCAATCGTCAGGTAGAGCACGTCCACGGTGTCCAGGAACCGTGCTACGAATTCCTGCACGGCCTCCGCGGAGCAGTCTTCGTCCTGCAGGTACTTCACGCCGAGGCGGTCTGCCGTGTCGAAGAGGGTGCGCGTGTTGTTGGGCTCGGAGATTCCGACGACGGCGTAGTTCAGTTCGCGGCCCTCGGCGGCTTCCGCCCGGGCCATCTGAAGGAACGGCGTGCCCGAGCTCGGCACAGGCTCGTCCCGCAAGTCGAAGTGCGCATCCAGGTTCAGGACGCCGAGGCGCTTGCCGCTCGCCACAGCCTCCGAGCCGGCCACGCCCAGGTAGCTGGCGAAGGCAGTTTCGTGCCCGCCGCCGAGCAGCACGGTGAGCTTGCCGGCGTCGAGCAATTCCGAAATCACGCGGCCCGCGCGCTCTTGGCCGGCCTCGAGCGAGCAGTCCTCCACAACGACGTCGCCGGCGTCGAACACGTCCCGGTCCAGATGGAAAGCCAGCGGGCCCAAGGCTTGGCGGATAGCCTCGGGCGCGGCCGCCGCGCCGATACGGCCCTTGTTGCGCCGCACGCCTTCGTCACTGCGGAAGCCCACGACGACGGCGGGCCGGGGCCCCGCTCCTGTCGCGCCGGGGGCGGCTACCTCCGGAGTGTGGGGCGCGACGGCCTGCCACCAGCGGCGGTGCTCATCGCCGTCGCCGTCGAAGCGGCCGGTCCACGGCGTCGGGCGGACATCGGCAACAGCGGGGGAAATCTCCATGATTCAAGCTCAGCGCATGGCGGCACCGAAAAGTACCGCTTGCGGGCGGCGGGTGTCCGGTATTCCGGAAAGGCCTACTTGACGCCCAGAATCTCCTCGACGGGACCGATCCCGAAGAACAGCAGGAATGCCGCGGCAACAGTCCACATGAGCGGATGGACTTCGCGGGCCCGGCCCTGGAAGGTGCGGATGAGTGCGAAGGAGATGAACCCGGCGCCCAGGCCGTTGGCGATCGAGTAGGTGAACGGCATGAGGGACATGGTCAGGAACGCGGGAATGCCGACACCCCAGTCCTGCCAGTGGATCTTGCCCACCTGGGACACCATCATGAAACCCACCACCACCAGGGCGGGAGCGACGGCCTCGAACGGGACCAGGTTGATGAGCGGGGTGAAGAACATGGCCACGAGGAACAGCAGACCGGTCACGATCGAGGCCAAGCCGGTCCGTGCACCTTCGCCGATGCCGGCGCCCGATTCCACGAAGATCTGGTTGGAGGACACGGATGAACCGCCGCCGATGATCGCACCGAGCGCGTCCACTTGCAGGACGCGGTCCACGTTGGGGATGTTTCCGTGCTTGTCGATGTTTCCAGCTTCCCTGGCGAGGCCCACCATGGTGCCCATGGCGTCGAAGAAGATGCTGAGCAGGATCACGAACGCCAGCAGTGTGGCTGCGATGATGCCAAGGTGCTGGAACGCGCCGAAGGGGTTCGCCTTGCCGATGAGGGACAAGTCCGGCGCGGCCCACTCGGTGAACTTGGGCGCCACCAGGGACCAGCCACGCGGGTTGTAGGTCTTGCCGTCGAAGCTCGGGCCGATGTGCAGGGTGAATTCCAGGATGGCCGCGAGGGCCGTGGAGACGATGATGCCGATCAGGATAGCGCCACGAACCTTGCGGACCACAAGGGCGATGGTCAGCACCAGGCCAACGACAAACACCAGGGTGGGCCAGCCAAGCAGCTTGCCGTCGACGCCCAGGCCAAGCGGGACCGTGGTGCCGGCGGCGTCCGGGATGCGGCGCACGAAGCCGGCGTTGACCAGGCCGATCAGGGCGATGAAGAGGCCGATGCCCACCACGATCGCGGTTTTCAGGGCCTCAGGCACGGCTTTGAAGACCGCGGTCCGGAAACCCGTGAGCACCAGGATCAGCATGGTCAGGCCCGAAAGCATTACCAGGCCCATCATGTCGGGCCACGTCAGGCCGGGGTGCGAGGCAATGGTGACTGCCACGAAGGCGTTGACGCCCAGCCCGGTAGCTATGGCGAAGGGGTGCTTGGCCCACGCTCCCATGAGGATCGTCAGGATGCCGGCTACGAAGGCCGTGGTGGCGGCGACCGCCGCGAAGCCAAGGGAAGCGCCACTCGAGTCCGTCCCGGAAAGGATCAAAGGATTGAGGACCACGATGTAGCTCATGGCAAAGAACGTCGCGAAGCCGCCTCGGATTTCTCGCGAGTAGTTGGATCCGCGTTCCGAAATCTTGAAGTAGCGGTCGATGGCTGAGCCCTGCTTGAGCATGGAAGTCTCCGGGGATCGGGGAAGTGTGCTCTCAAATCCTATGCCCGCGGCTTCGGCCCTCCCGCGAATTCGCCTAGTCTGTAAGGAATCCAACACCAAGGGAGTCATTCGCTCATGCGCCCTATCCGCCAGCTGCTGGCCGTCGTCGTCGCTTTCGCCGCGGTTCTGTTCTCTGCCGCTCTGTTCTCGGCGGCACCCGCCTTCGCGCACGACGTCGCCGAGTCAACGTCACCGGCCAACGGCTCAACGGTTGCCAACGTCCCGGACTCGGTGTCCATCACGTTCAACAACCGGCCGCTCCTGCTCGGCTCGCAGATCCGGGTGAACGACGCCTCAGGCCAGAACTGGGCAGATGGTTCGGTGGAGATTGTGGACGCCGTGGTGTCGCAGAAGCTGCGGCCGGGCGCGCCTGCCGGCGCCTTCACCGTCATTTGGCGAGTTGTCAGTTCGGATTCGCACCCCATCGAAGGCACCTTCACCTTCACCGCCAAGGCAGGAAGTACGACGGCGGGCAGCGGCTCCGCGAGCACCGCACCTTCGGTGGAGGTGCCCACCGCCGGCACGGCCGCACCGGGTTCCACGGCGACGCCGGAGAAGGTGCCCGATGCCTCCCAGCCGTTCCCCTGGAGCATTGTGGTCTTCGCGGTGGTGGCTGCGGGCTTGCTGGTCTTCCTGGGCATCACGGCACGACGCCAGCTCGCAGGCGGGGGTTCTGATGATTCCGCGGATGCCGAGGATTCCGACGATGCCGAGGACGAGCCCAGCAGCCCAGGGAAGAAGCCCTAGGCCAAGGCAGGAACTGCTGCAAAGGTGCCGGTGAGGGCCCCGTGCACGCTGTCCGGGTAGACCTTGGCGGATATCGCCTGGCCTACCACCTTGGCTTGGCGCAGGACTTCCTTCGGGGTGGGCGTGGCAAGTTCGCCGACGCCAACAAGGTACATTCCAATCGCGCGCATGGCTGCGACGAGGTTCTGGCCGATCGCGATGCCGAGCTCGGCAAGCATCCGCCGCAACTGGCTTTGTCCACAACGGGTGACAACGACGTGGTCGGCCAGGAGAACTCCGTTTGCAGTGTGGACGGCCCACTGGGTCCCCACGGCAACTTCGTCCAGGCGATCGAGCCGGACGGCTCGCGTCGTGTTTCGCACATCGAGCCCGTGACTGGCTGCGTAATTGCGCAGATGCCGCAGGATTTCGCTGCGCTCCTGGAGGCACGCTGCGTCCGCGGCGTCGCAGCGCTGCAGGATGCCGGTGTTGAGCGGCTGTAAGGGTGCGGGGACATACATTCCGTCCACCACGATGGCGTCTACGCCGTAGCGGCTGAGTTCGCTGGCCACGGCCAAGCCAGGCATACCGGCACCGATGACCACAGCAGTGGTGCGTTCCGTACTCGCAGCAGGCATGGTTGACACAGCTTGGCTCCTCTTTGAAGGTGCGTTGCCGAGGCAACACCGTCGGTGGCGTCCGGGTCCCCAAGCGGTCGCGAATGATGGCCGTTGATGTGTTGAAAAACACGATCCCCGGTCACCAGTGCCTCGAACATTACAGAAGAAATCCCGTGGTGGATAGCCCCGGCACCGGCATGTCCGCCGATGCGTTTTTCGTGCCACGATTCGGCAGATTTCCACGCCCTCGGTCGGGTTTCCACATGCGCTTCTTCCGGCTTGATTCGGCCCTTGCAAACGAGAATAGTGAGCATTGGAGGCCGCAACTCACGGCAGTCAAGCGAGAAACACGTTGTGGGCGCAGCCTCTGGCAGAATAGCCGCAACATCAGCAGCAGTGCGAGGAGGCAGGCCCCATGGACCAGCACGGCAAACACTCTGAGAGCCATCGACCAGAGACCGAAGGCAACAGGGAGGAACCATCCATTGCCCCAGGCGGGATTGTGGTGGGCGTTGACGGCAGCGAACACGGGCAATGCGCCCTCATTTGGGCCGCCCGCGAGGCTGAACGCAGGCAGCTTCCCCTGCATGTAGTCACGGCCTACTCCGTGCCCATCTTCGCGGCTTCCGGCCTGGACGGCGGCTATGCAACAGTGGATGACTCCGTTATCCGGGACGGCGCCGAAGCAATCGTCAAGCAGGCCCTCGAGAAGGTTTCCGGCTACGCCATCGACGTCGATGGATCGGTGGAGAACGGAGATGCCTCCGGCGTGCTGCTCGATCTGTCCGAAACGGCCGAGCTCCTGGTCTTCGGCACCCGGGGACGCGGAGGGTTCGTCGGCAGGCTCCTGGGCTCCGTGAGCAGTGCCCTGCCGGCGCACTCCAAGTGCCCCACCGTGACAGTCCCGCTCTTCTGCGCGGACCGATTGGGCGAAACCACAGACGACAAGCACATCAAGGCCGAACGCGCGAAGGCCGGTTCCCGCGTGATCGAAAACGTCGTCGCAGTCGGCGTGGACGGCTCCGAACAGGCCCGCGTTGCCGTCCTGGAAGCCGCAGAGCAGGCCGAACGCATGGGCGCCAAGCTGCGCGTCATCTGCGCCGTACCCGAGTACAGCGGTTCCTTGGCGTGGGTTCCGGCACCCCTGGACCGGGAGGCGCTCTTCAAGGACATCAGGGTTCAGCTCGACGCAGGCCTGGCGTGGCTCAAGAGCCACTTCCCCAAGCTTCCAGCGGAAACTCAACTACTTGATGGTTCGCCCGTAGAAGTTCTCGTGGAAGTGAGCCGCAGCGTCGAACTCGTGGTGCTGGGCACGCGCGGGCGGGGAGGCTTCGCAGGAATGCTCCTGGGATCGACGTCGGATGGCGTCCTGCACCATGCCAAAGGACCCGTGCTGGTTGTTCCCGACCGCGAGGACCCCAGGCTGGCGGACCGCGCCAACTTCGGTCCGATGCTCGCCGCATAACAGGCAAACCCAAGGACCGGTGGACGCAGGCGGACGGCAATGGTGGAGCATGCACAGCCCGGTGAGGCATCGCGCTTGATCGTCGAGCTGCGCCGGATCCGGGCAACCATGCTTCCAGAGGTCGGCGGCAAGGCGGCCAATCTCGGCGAGCTGATCTGGGCGGGACTTCCGGTCCCGCCCGGGTTTTGCCTGACCACCGAGGCTTACCAGCGAGCGCTTCAGCCCGATGGCAGCTCCGGGTCGGCGCTCCCGGACATCCTCCGTGGCCTTGAGGCCGTGGAACCCGGCGACCTTGAGGGGCTCGCTTCCCTCGCGGCCCGCGCCAGGGAAGCGGTGCTCGACGCCGGGATCCCGGCCGACGTCGAAGACGCCGTTCGCTCGGCCTACTCCGCGCTGGGCTCGGAAGTCGCGGTGGCCGTCAGGTCCTCTGCCACGGCCGAGGACCTGCCTTTTGCGAGTTTCGCCGGCCAGCAGGACACCTACCTGAACGTCGTGGGGGCCGACGCCGTGCTGCAGGCCGTCCGGAAGTGCTGGGCGTCGCTGTGGACCGACCGGGCGGCCAGCTACCGCGCAAGCAACGGAATCGACCACGCGAAGGTGACGCTCGCCGTCGTCGTCCAACGGATGGTGGAGGCTGAAGCTGCAGGGGTGTTGTTCACCGCCAATCCGGTGACCGGGCGGCGCCGCGAGGCGGTCATCGACGCCAACCCGGGGCTCGGTGAGGCCGTGGTGTCCGGCGCGGTGAATCCGGACCATTTTGTGGTGGATTCCCTCACCGGCAGGATCACGGAACGAAGGATCGGCGACCGGAAGCTCGTGATTCGCTCCATTCCCGGCGGCGGGACCGAAAGACTCGGCCCGGCGGCGCAGGCCGAAGACGGAACAGCCGGGGATGCCTGCCTTGCCGACTCCCAGATCAGGGCGCTCGCTGTCCTTGGCCAGCGCGTCGAGGAGCATTACGGAGCACCGCAGGACACTGAATGGGCCATCGATGGCGAGGGCAAACTGTGGCTCACCCAAGCCCGGCCTATCACCACGCTCTACCCCCAAATGACCCGCCAACCCGCAGTCCCCGGGCCCCACGCGTACCTTTGCTTCAGCCTCGCCCAAGGGCTCACCCGTCCCCTGACTCCCATGGGCCTCGCGGGCATCCGGCTCATGGGGTCCTCGGTAGCCGACGCGGCGGGATTCCGCGTTCCCGAACCGCGGGACGGGCCTTCGCCCTACTACGAGGCAGGGGAGCGGATCTATTTTGACCTCACTTCCGTGTTCCGAAGCAAGGCCGGGCGGGCCATCGTGCCCAGGATCTTCGACGTCATGGAAGCACGTTCCGCGGCCATTGTGCGCGGCCTGTTCGAGGACCCGCGTTTCGCCGTCACCAGCAAGACGCCCTTCAAACTGCTCAGGCACGTTGGCCCGATCGTGCTCCGCTTCCGCCTTCCGGAGATCCTCCTGCGCGCCCTCTTTCGGCCGGACGTTGCCCTCGACAAGGTGGAACAGCTGGGCGGGAAACTGAAGGCCATACATGAAGTTCCCGCCGATGCCGCTCCCCGTGAAAAGCTGGACAACGCCGAGCGGATACTTCGCGAGGGATTATTCCCCATACTGCCCAATATCCTGCCTCCGGTAGCTCTTGGCTTCGCGATGATCGGGGTGGTCCGGAAGATACTTGGCGAGCAGGCCTCCTGGGGTGAGCTTCAAACCATCATCCGCGGCCTGCCCAACAACGTCACCACCGAAATGGACCTTGCCCTGTGGCGGCTCTCGGCCAGCATCCGCGACGATCCCGCTTCCGCGGAGGCCTTTACCGGTGGCGATCCCGCTGAGCTCGCGGAGCGCTACCGCGGCGGCGGGCTTCCGGTCGTCGCGCGGGCGGGATTGGCCTCGTTCCTGCGCGACTACGGGCACCGGGCCATCGCGGAAATCGACCTGGGCATGCCCCGCTGGTCCGACGACCCCACCCACATCATCGGAGTCCTGGTCAATTACCTTCGCCTCGACGATCCCCGCCTGGCGCCGGACAAACAGTTCGAAAAAGCTGCCCACGACGCCGAGGAGCAAGTCGCCGTGCTGGTGGCCCGTGCACGGTCCAAGAGTCCGTTGCACGCGAGGATCGTGAAAATGGCCCTTGAACGGACACGCATGTTTGCGGGACTGCGTGAGCTTCCCAAGGACCACCTCGTGCGGGGCTTCGCCGCGGTCCGCGCCCAGCTTTCGGAAGTAGGGGAGGCCTTGGCGGACGCGGGAGTCATCGACGACGCCGGCGACGTCTTCTTCCTGGATTTCAATGACGCCCGCCGCGGCTTGGACGGCAAGCATTTCCACGATCTGGTAGCGCAGCGGCGCGAGGCTTACGAACTTGAACTCAAGCGCCGGCACGTGCCGCGCGTACTGCTCTCCGACGGCACCGAGCCGGAAGCCCTGCCCGGTTTCCTGAGCGGCGGGACGGGGGCACCGGCGTCGGACGGCATGCTGCTGGGAACTCCGGCTTCGGCGGGAACAGTGACGGCGGTAGCAAGGGTGATCATGGACCCGGTGGGCGCGCATCTCGAACCCGGAGAAATCCTGATCGCGCCCTCCACGGATCCCGGCTGGACGCCCCTGTTCCTGACCGCCGGCGGACTCGTGATGGAGATGGGCGGGCCCAACTCACACGGCGCCGTCGTGGCTCGTGAGTACGGGATTCCCGCAGTCGTCGGCGTCCCGGATGCCACGTCCCGGATCAGTTCCGGCGACACGATCACAGTGGACGGCGCCGCGGGGACGGTGGCTATCTAGCCGAAACCGTGGGTGTGGTCCGGGAGCTGCGTTCCGGAACGCAGCGTGCGGCCCGCACCCAAGATCCCGGCGCCTATCCCCAGCCGAGCTCGTGCAAGCGGTCGTCGCCGATGCCGAAATGGTGGGCGATTTCATGGATCACGGTGATGGCCACCTCGTCGATTACTTCCTGGCGGGATCCGCAGATATCCAGGATCGGCTGCCGGAAAATGGTGATCCGGTCAGGGAGGGAACCGGCATCCCACCAAGAGTCCCGTTCCGTCAACGGCACACCCTCGTACAGGCCCAGAAGTACGGTGTCCGGATCCTCTCCAGGCTGCGGGGTGTAGTCGTCTTCGATGAAGATGACCACGTTGTCCATGGCCCGGGCCGCTTTGTCGGGGATCAGGAGCAAGGCATCGCTGACGGCCGCCTCGAAGTCTTCCGGCGACATCGCGAACGGAACGGTATTGAACTGCGCAGCCCCAGCGCTAGCGCCAGTGCCAACCCCCTCGCCAGCACCAGGGAGCCGGGAGGAAATGAGCTGGCCGCCAGGGGTATCGCCTTCGGGAACAATCGGCAGGCCGGGAGGTAGATTCGCGGGCATGATCTGACTCTAGTCCGTGGCCCGGTCGTTGACGCCGGATGTCGTGGCAGCTAGAGTTTTCCGCGGTGGTAATTCGTATAACTCGGCTCCAGGTTAAGCCCGGCCAGCCGTGCGGATCAGGTGCAAGCACCCCCAGCGCATTCAACAGAAACGCATTCAAGAGACAGGCCGGCCCATGACCCGCCCCGGAAGCCGCTCCGGCACGACGATGAACGACGTCGCTGCCGCTGCCGGTGTTTCCCAGGCCACGGTCTCCCTGGTGCTCAACGACGCCGCGGGAACCAGGTTCTCGGAGGAAACCCGGCGCAGGGTCCATGCCGCCGCCCACGAACTCGGATACCGGACCAATGCACACGCCAAAGTGCTCCGCGACGGAGTGGCGGGCATGATCGGCTTCGTGGGCGACTTCGTGGCCACTGCGCCATTCGCGGGCAAGATCATCGAAGGCGCCCAAGCAAGGGCTTGGGAGGCCGGGCTGCTCCTCCTGACCGTCAACACCGGCGGTGACAAGGACCTCGAGGCCGCTTCATTGGAGGCCATGCTGTCCTACAAGGTGGCCGGGGTGGTCTACGCCGCCATGTACCACCGGGTCCTTGACGTGCCGGACGTCCTGGCCGAGGTGCCCTCCGTCGTGCTCAATTCGCGCGACCGTTCCGGGCGCTTTCCGAGCATCGTCCCCCGAGAGGAGCTGGGTGGGTACACCGCTACCAAACACCTGCTCGACGCCGGTCACCGCCGCATCGCGATGATCAACATCGGCGCAGTGGACGGTGAGCTTCCCGCCGCCGTCGGACGCCATGCGGGCTATCTCCGCGCACTCAAGGAAGCCGGCCTCAATCCGGACTCCGGGCTCCACAGGATCGGTGACGGTCATGAATCCGGCGGTTTCGATAATGCCCTAGCACTCATGACGGGTCCGCAGCCACCCACCGCCATCTTCTGCGCGAACGACCGCACAGGCTGGGGTACCTACCAAGCGCTGGCCCAGCTCGGGCTGTCGATCCCGCACGACGTGTCGCTGGTGGGTTTCGACAACCAGGAAACGCTCGCCCCGCACTTGCGGCCAGGGCTGACCACGCTGGAACTGCCCTTCGTTGAGATGGGCAGGCGCGCCATCGAACTGCTGCTGGCCGGCGCGGAACGTGACGGCAGTACCGAATACTTTGAATGTCCCCTCATCGAACGCCATTCCGTGGCGGCGCCCCTGAAAACCACAAGTAGCCACTGAAACTCCCCAACCAAGGAACAGGAACCTATGAACCACTCGCCCCTTGCGTCCGAGCCGCTCGACGTCGTCGTGGTCGGCGAAGCCCTCATTGATATCGTCAACTCGCCCGCAGGCCAGACCGAATACCCCGGCGGCTCGCCTGCGAACGTCGCCTACGGCCTCGGGCGGCTCGACGTGAAGGCCGGGCTACTGACCGCCGTCGGGCGTGATTCCCGCGGCGAGTCCATCGCCGCGCACTTGGCAAGCGCCGGTGTAGTTGTCCTGCCGGGTTCGCAATCACTCGCGAAGACCGCGACGGCGACGGCGGAGATCGCCGCGGACGGTTCGGCCGAGTACACCTTCGACATCGAGTGGAAGCTGGGTCCCGCCGCGCTCCCTTACGCCCCGAAGGTGCTCCACACGGGCTCGATCGCGACGTTCCTTGAGCCCGGTGCCGGCGTCGTCAGGACCCTTCTGGAGCAGGCCCAAGGCGGGTGCATCGTCACGTACGACCCCAATATCCGCACCGACCTCCTGGGCAGCCACGGCGAGGCGCTCCGCATTTTCGAGGAACTCGTGCCGCTGACCAGCGTGGTGAAGCTCAGCGACGACGACGCCTTCTGGCTCTACCCCGGCAAGTCCCTGGAAGAGACTGCCAATCACATCCTGGGCCTCGGTGCGGGCCTGGCCGTCGTCACGCGCGGCGCCCAGGGTTCCCTCATGGCGACGCCGCACACCCAACTGACGGTTCCCGCGGTGACCTCGGTGGTGGCGGACACCATCGGCGCCGGCGATTCCTACATGTCGGCACTGATCCTCGGGCTGCTGCTGCGCGGCAGCCAAGGGCTTGCGCCCACGGTTCTCGAACGCATCGGGCAGACGGCTTCCATGGCCGCTTCGATTACCGTGGGACGCCCGGGAGCCAACCCGCCCACGCACCGCGAGCTTCTCGCCGGGATGGCGAGGTAATTGCGGCGGGGGTTCGACGGCGTCGGTTCGACGGCGGGACGTGATCCTAGCGGGACCGGCGCCGCGTCAACCCGACGCCCACGAGGCAGATGACGCCGCCCACGAGGCCCCAGATGGTGGGGATCTCCTTGAGCACTGCCCAGGAAATCAGAATCGTGGCGCCCGGGACCAGGTACGTCGTGGCGGCAAGTTTCCCGGCCTCAATGAGGGACAGCGCATAGGCCCACGTGGTGAAAGCGATGGCTGTCGGAAAGATCCCCAGATACACCAAGCCGAGAGTGGCCGGAAGGGGTGCGGCCTGCACTTGGGCCACCAGTTGTCCGGCCCACGGCAGGCAGCACACGGCGCCCACCATGATGCCAAACCAGGTGGCCTGTGCCGCCGAGAACTTGCGCAGCACGGGTTTCTGGACAATCACGCTCACCGCGGCGAGCACAGCGGCAAGGAGGCACAACAGCACTCCGGCGACATCCGCCGTCGAGCGCTGTCCCGAACCGAGCGCGATGAGCGCAACGCCGCCGAACGCCACGAGGCTGCCGATGATCAGCCACCGCGGAAAGCCTTCTTTCAGAATGACGCCGGCGAGGACGGCGATCAGGATCGGCGAGACGTTGATGAGCATGGCGCTGGTTCCGGCATCGAGCATGTGCTCGGCGGCGTTCAGGGCGAGGTTGTAACCTGCGAACCACATGACACCGTAGGCCACGATAGGCAGCCATTCGCGGCCTTTGGGCCAGCGCTTGAGCCTGGGCAGGGCGACAATGCCGAGCGCGACGGCGGCAACCACCAGCCGTCCGAGCGTCAGGGAACCGGGGGAGAAGCTGGGTCCCACGGCCCGGATGCCCACGAAGGCGGATGCCCAGAGGACAACGGTGACGATGACGGCGGCGATGCCGAGCTTACTGATGGTCCGGGAGGGGGTGGTCGCCGGAGAGATAGGGGTGCTTGTGGCCATGATGCCAATCTAGCCCGGGATGGGCTCGACGGACTGGCGGAATTCGGACGTCTTTCAACAAGAAACCGCCAACTCTGACGCAGTGGATTTGTACGGCGGTTTGAGGCCTGGTCTGCGTCCTGGTTTGCGTCCTGGTTTGCGTCCTGGTTTGCGTCCTGGTTTGCGTCCTGGTTTGCGTTCCGCAGGGTGCGATTTGGGAATATCCCCGACTATGCTCTAAAGTTTTAGAGTCCAGTTCGGACGAGCGAGAAGCGGTAAACGCAAAGCGTTGTTGACCGTCGCGAATTCGGATTGTTCCAGGCCCCCATCGTCTAGCGGCCTAGGACACCGCCCTTTCACGGCGGCGGCACGGGTTCGAATCCCGTTGGGGGTACGCAAGGAACTGGTCAGGCCGGACTGGAAAGTCTGGTAAGCTGGGATCCTTGAAAAAATCGCGGTAGAGATGCTGCGAGCGTAGTAGAGATACTACACTGCAAGGCCCTGTAGCGCAGTTGGTTAGCGCGCCGCCCTGTCACGGCGGAGGTCGCGGGTTCAAGTCCCGTCAGGGTCGCTCTGATTGCCGGAAGAAATTCCGGCAATCATGGTGACATTGTCACCTAAGGCTCTGTAGCTCAGTTGGTAGAGCGTTCGACTGAAAATCGAAAGGTCACCGGATCGACGCCGGTCGGAGCCACCACTGGGAAGCGTCAGTTCTTCGGAACTGGCGCTTTTCTTCTTTTAACCTGCACGGGAAAAGCCCGGGATATTCGGGTTGTGCCCAAAAGTCGAACATTTCCGTGCACGCGCCCCATTTTCGCGCTCAAGCGACGGATTCTGCTCAATCATTCGAATGGACAAATCTTGGACCTTTGGGATCACGCGGCCGGCAAGCTACGCGACTGGGAATGATCCAGCAGAATCGGTCGACGTCTCCGCCTTGTCTTGGCCAAGCGCTAGGGTGGTACTCAAGAGAAGGGGAGGGCTAATGGACCAGCAGGAAAGCTACACCGCGCCTGAACCGGAAGCCGTTGGGGCTCCGGTATCCGAGGACCGGCAAACGGTGGCAGGAAGTGGCCGTACAGTGATCTCGGATTCCGCTGTCGCCAAGGTTGCCGGCATTGCCGCCAGGGCTGTTCCGGGCGTCTATTCCCTCGGCTCGGCTCCGTCGCGCGCCCTCGGAGCCATTCGCGATGCCGTCGGCAGCCAGGACCATGCTGCGGGTGTACGCGCCGAGGTCGGAGAAACCCAAGTGGCCGTGGACCTCAATCTGGTGGCCGTCTACGGATACCCTTTGCATGATGTCGCCAACCAGGTCCGCGCGGCCGTCTATCGCGCCGTCGAATCGTTGGTGGGCCTTGAAGTCATTGAGGTCAACGTTGAGATCAACGACGTGTACGTTGCTCCTCCAGCCAAAGCCGGAACAAGAGGCGCATTATCGGAAAGGGAGCCACTCCAGTGAACTTGACCGTTGTCGGAATCGGGATCGGCGCCTTCGTGGCGTTCATGGCCTTCCAATTCGGATTGTGGGGTTTCATCATCGCCCTTCTCTTCATGGGCATCGGTGCACTTCTGGGCCGCGCCGCGGACGGAAAGCTTGACCTGCGCAGCGTGCTGGATGCCCTCACCGGCCGCCGCTCGTCGTCATGAGTTCCACGGCTGAGGCTGTGCAGCCCGCCGTCTTCCTGGCTGGCCACAACCGAATCAGCACCCAGGCCCTCACCACTTTGGCCCAGGCGGCCGCCGCGGAAGCGCTCGGTGTCTCGGCGCAGGATGTTCGCGCCGAATGGTCGGACGACGACGGCCTCCTGGCACTCTCGATTGCCGCCCCGATCCGGGTGCCCTCGCTAACGGAAGTCCTCAGGGATCCTTCGCGGGTGGAAGGGTACGGCGGAACGGTTTGGGAGCGGGCGGTCGCTGCCAAGACCGCCATCCTTGAGCGTGTCACCCAGCTCAGTGGTTCCACCCTGAGCCGCGTGGACATCCGGATCAGCGGCGCACGCATCAGCGAAGGAGCCCGCGTCCAATGAGCCACGCCCAGACCCCGCACGCCCGGCGCAGCCACCCGGACACTGCCCCCGAGCAGTCGATCGACGGCGACACCCCGGGCGTCCAGACGCCAGGCGCCCAAAACGTCGGCGACCGGATCGACGTCGGGCTCCAGCGCATCCTCAAGCGCGAGACCCGTTCTTCGCGTGCGGGAATGGCCGGGCTGGCCGCGGCCCTTGTGATCGCGGCGTGTGTCTACGCTCTCCTCGAATCCGCCTTGCGCGCCATTGGCCAACCACCGTGGCTCATCGATCCGCAAACGGCTGCCGAACGGCTCACGGCGCTGCCCGCAGGTATTTCGCCCTTGCTGCTCGGTTCCCTCGGCGGTGTCGTGGCCATGGTGGGCCTGATTTTCTTCTTGAACGCGGTCCTGCCCGGCCGAAAGTCCCGCCACTTGCTTGAGGATCCCCGGGCCGGAGTAGTGGTGGACGACGAGGTCATCGCTTCGGCACTGGCCAGGGTAGCCCGGACCGCAGCGAACGTCACCCAGGAGCAAGTCATGGTGGTGGTTTCGCAGCGTCTGGTTGTGGTCAACGTCCGGCCCACCTCGGGCGTGCCCCTGCACCAGGAACGGGTCCTTGCCGCGGTCGAGGATGAACTTCGAAAAATGGCCCCTTCGCCCATGCCTTCTGTCCGTGTTAATGTCGCCACGTCCGGGGTGATCGGGGCATGAACGGCACTCCGCACGTCCTCAACCGCATCCTGATCGGCATCCTTGGCCTGAAGCTGCTGGCCATCGGCATTCTCCTGATGCTGCTCGCCACTGTTCCCGCCGTGGGAAGTTGGTGGCAAGGCTGGTCCACCGGGCTCTGGGAACACGCCAAGTACCTCTCAGAGCAGACCCGCATTCCAGGTCGGGAAGAAAGCTGGCTCTGGGTTGCCGCAGCGGCGGTGCTTGTGGTGCTGATCGTGCTCATGGTGGCCTGGGTGTCGCAGCAGGGCAAAGGCCGCGCCAACCCTATCGTATCGGAGTACGACGACGCCCGGACGCCTGGCGACGTCAACATCGGCGGGAACCTTGCCGAGCAGGCGCTCAAGGCGGCCCTCGCAGAACGTACGGATCTCGCGGGCGTGACGGTGGCAACCTACGAGGTCAACGGTCGTCCCGGGCTCCGGGTCAGGGTCCAGCCTCGTCAGGGCGTTTCCCCGCACCTGCTGGCCGCGGACCTCTCCCGGCTGGTGGAGGCGCTGGACGTGGTGGTGGGACGCAGGACTCCCGTTTTGATTCATATCGGGGCAGGCGCGCGGACCCGGTTCAGCAAGGCCGAGCGCGTTCGTTGAACTGATAGCAACCCGTGTTAATCCGATAGCTACGTTACCTCCCAGGCATTTTGCGTTGCAGAGGTGTCCGTGTGGGCCATAGTTTGAAGGGTAGGGGGAACTCTTCCCTTTGGTTGGGCTTGCCCGGCCGGCACCGGACGTAGGGTCCGAGTCAAGCCGATGGACCAAAAAACTTGGGCCAGGAACAAGGAGAAAACCATGAGCGAAGAAGTCAACAACATCAAGCAAACCGCCGAAGCCGCGGCTGAACAGGCCAAGAACGTCGCAGGCGATGCCGCGGAACACGTCAAGGAATTCGCCGGCGAAGCGGTCGGGAACGCGAAGGAATTGGCAGGCGATGCCGCTGAGCACGTCAAGGAGTTCCTCTCGGGTGACGTGGCTGAGAAAGCCAAGGACCTCTCGGGTGACGTGGCTGAGAAAGCCAAGGACCTCGCGGGCGATGTGGCCGAGAACGCCAAGGGCCTCGGCTCCAAGATCGCCGGTTTCTTCAAGGGCGGCAAGTAGGCTCCTCGCCATTACGGCGGGGAAGGCCCTACTCCGCCACGAGGTACGCCCCGCTGTTCGGGACAATCGAAACCCCGCCCGAGCCGCCGTCGCTGGAGAGTTCCACCCGGAACCCGGCCGGCACGGGGAGGTCAGTAGTACCCATGTTGACCACTACCAAAACGTCCCGGTTGTGGAAGGCCAGGATGCCGTTAGCGGGATCGTGCTCTTCAGCCCACTGGAACGTGCCTGAGCCGAGGCGGTGCGAGCGGCGGAATGCCAAGACGGAACGGTACAGCTCCAGGGTGGAGCCCCCGACGCCGGCCTGGACGTCCGCCGCCAGCTCGCCGAACGCTTCGGGCTGGGGCAGCCAGGGCGCTGCGGGTGCTATGCGAGCAGCACCGGCGCCGCCCGGACCAGCCGATGGGTCCGAGAATCCGAAGCCGGGCTCGGCGGATTTCCAGGGCAGCGGCACGCGGCACCCGTCGCGGCCGCGCTCCACGCCCTTGGTACGGAAGAATGATGGGTCTTGACGCGCTTCGGCCGGCAGGGAGGTGTGCTCCGGCAGGCCGAGTTCCTCACCCTGGTAAAGATAGGCCGAGCCGGGCAGGGCGAAGGACACCATGGAGGCGGCCCTTGCCCGCGCCAGTCCTAGAACGGCGTCGGGCTGTTCGTCTTCCGCTGCGATTCCCTTGGGGAAAGTGGTGGGATCTGCCAGCCCGAAGCGGCTGGGGTGCCGGACAGTGTCGTGGTTGCTCAGGACCCAGGTGGAGGGCGCCTCGACGGATCCCGCCGCGTCCAGCGAAGATTCGATTGCCTCCGCCATGCGCTCCGCGTCCCAGCCTGCCAAGAGGAAATCAAAGTTGAAGGCCTGTTGCATTTCATCCTTGCGGACGTACCGGGCCAGCCGCTCCGCAGGCTCCACCCACGCCTCGGCAACCAGCATGCGGTCGCCGTCGTATTCGGCGAGGACTCTGTTCCATTCGCGATAGATCTCGTGGACGCCGTCCTGGTCGAAGAAAGGCGACGGCGGGTCCAGGGGCGGCTTGACCTTGTGCTCGACGGCGGTCGCGACGGCTGCCGAGCTTCCGGCCGGAGGGACAACGTGAAGCCTGGCGGTGTGCGGTTCGACGGCTTCGCTGTGGGCGCCTGGCGCGGACAGACCACCTTCGACCATGGCGGCAGAGCCTTCCCAGTCCGGCAAGCCGGCTTCTTTGACCAGGCCGTGGGCAACATCCACCCGGAAGCCGTCAACGCCGCGGTCAAGCCAGAAGCGCAGCACCGAACGCATCTCTGCGTGGACTTCCGGGTTCTCCCAGTTGAGATCGGGCTGTTTCGTATCGAAAAGGTGCAGGTACCACTCTCCGGGAGTGCCGTCGTCGTTCATTAGCCGCGTCCACGCAGGGCCGCCGAAGATGGATTTCCAATTGTTCGGGGCCAAAGCCCCGTCCCCGGAGTCCGGTTTGGAGTCTTTGCCCGGGTGGAACATGTAGCGCTCTCGTTCGGGGGAGCCGGGGGCGGCTGCGAGGGCTTCGCGGAACCAGGCGTGCTCGTCCGAGGTGTGATTGGGCACGAGGTCGACGATCACCTTGATGCCCAGGCTGTGTGCCTTATCCAACATGGCGTCGAAGTCATCCAAGGTGCCGAAGAGGGTGTCCACGGCACGATAGTCCGCCACGTCGTATCCGGCATCAGCCTGGGGCGACTTGTAGAACGGAGAAAGCCACACGGCATCCACTCCCAACGCTTGCAGATAGGGCAGTTTCGCGGTGACCCCGGCAAGGTCGCCCATCCCGTCGCCGTTGGCATCGGCGAACGAGCGGGGATAGATCTGGTAGACGACGGCGCTTGCCCACCACGCGGAATTGCTGGAACCGGGGGTTGGGATCGGGGAGTGCGGCACTGGATTCCTCTCGATGACATATTTTTGTGTAAACGCTTGCATTACTACCCGGAAGCTTACTAATGTGAGGCTCACCACATCAACCGCACAGCGGAAATACCTGGTCCACTCACTGAGGAGTTCCCAGCATGAACACACGCAAGTACCTTTTGCCGGCCGCTATTGCCGGCGTGCTAGCCATGTCCCTGTCCGCCTGTGGTGGCGGCGGTGGCGGCAGCACAGCCTCAAGCGGCGGAGATGCCGCAGCGAACATCGACGGACGCGGTCCAATCACCTACGTCCAGGGCAAGGACAACAGCAACGTTGTCCGCCCGCTCGTCGATAAGTGGAATGCGGCGCACCCGGACCAGAAGGTCACTTTCAAGGAGCAATCCGACCAGGCGGACCAGCAGCACGATGACCTCGTGCAGCACTTCCAGTCAAAAGATGCCAACTACGACGTGGTTGACGTGGACGTCGTCTGGACAGCGGAGTTTGCCGCGAAGGGTTGGCTGCAACCGCTCTCGGACAAGATGAGCATCGATACCTCCAAGATGCTTCCGGCCACAGTCAAGACGGCAACGTACAACAACACCCTTTTCGCCGCACCGCAGACCTCGGACGGCGGCATTCTTTTCTACCGTAAGGACTTGGTGCCCACCCCGCCCAAGACCTGGGACGAGATGATGAGCATGTGCTCCATCGCGAAACAGAACGGCATCGACTGCTACGCGGGACAGTTCGCCAAGTACGAAGGCCTCACGGTGAACGCGGCTGAAGCCATCAACACGGCAGGCGGCACGATCGTTGGAGACGACGGCAAATCGAGTGTAAACTCCACGGCGGCCAAGACCGGCCTTAACAACCTGGTCACCGCCTACAAGAACGGAAACATCCCCACGCAGGGCGTCACGTACCAGGAAGAACAGGGCAGGCAGTCCTTCGAAGACGGCAAACTCCTCTTCCTGCGCAACTGGCCTTACGTCTACAACCTCGCGAAGACGGACGGCTCATCCAAGGTGAAGGACACCTTCGGCATGGCCCCGCTCCCGGGTAAGAGCGGCCCTGGCGCTTCATCCCTCGGCGGACACAACCTTGCCGTCAGCGTCTACTCGCAGCACAAGGCCACGGCCAAGGACTTCCTGACCTTCATGACCAGCGAAGAAACCGAGAAGTTCTACGCAACGCAGGGATCGCTGGCCCCGGTGCTGAGTTCCTTGTACGACGATCCGACGCTGGTCACGCAGCTGCCGTACCTTCCGGTGCTGAAGACCTCGATTTCGAATGCCGTGCCGCGCCCGGTCACACCGTTCTACCCGGCCGTCACCAAGGCCATCCAGGACAACGCCTACGCTGCCATCAAGGGCGACAAGTCCGTCGATCAGGCATTGAAGGATATGGACACGGCCATCAACTCGGCCAGCCAATAGCGACACCTCCAGTGAACCTCGGGCGGCCGGCGCATAAGGCGGACGGCCGCCCGGGGGGCACACTATCAATTTCCGGAAGGAGGGGAAATGTCCACCCTTGCGCAGCCTAAGCGGGCGCCAGAGACACCAAGCCCCAAAACCAAAAAAGTTCAAAAAGAAGTAGGACAGGACCGGGCAGCCACGTCCCAAGGCCGGTGGGCGTTCTGGTTGATTTCCCCCGCCTTGGTGCTGCTCGCCGTCGTGATCGTATACCCGGTGGTCAACGCCATTATCATGGCGTTCCAGAAGGACCAGGGCCTTGACCCGGCGACCAAGCTATTCGTTCAGGGTGGACCCGCGGGCTTCGATAACTTTGTCCACTGGTTGGCCCAGCAATGTGGCCCCGCTGCCTGTGCTCCCGGCACTCTCGGTTCCCAATTCTGGAGCGCCGTTGGGACGACGTTCTTCTTCACTGTGGTCACGGTAGTCTTGGAGACTGTCCTCGGGTTCTGGATGGCCATCATCATGGCGAGGACGTTCCGCGGCCGCAGCGCCCTTCGCGCTGCTGTCCTGGTTCCGTGGGCCATTCCAACGGCCGTTACCGCGAAGCTGTGGTTCTTCATCTTCGCCTTCGACGGCATCGCCAACAAGCTCTTTGGCACGGCGATCCTGTGGACCGGAAGCGAATGGCCGGCACGCTGGGCGATCATAATTTCCGACGTCTGGAAGACGACGCCGTTCATGGCCCTGCTGATTTTGGCTGGACTCCAGATCATCCCGGCGGAAGTGTACGAAGCCGCGAAGGTCGACGGCGCCTCGGCCTGGCAGCGTTTCACCCAGATCACTTTGCCGTTGGTGAAGCCTGCGCTCATGGTGGCTGTCCTGTTCCGTGTCCTTGACGCATTGCGCATGTATGACCTCCCGGCCATCATGACCCAGGGCTCGAACAACACCACAACGTTGTCCATCCTGGTGGTTGAACAGATCCGTCAGGGATTCAACTCAGCAGCGGCCCTGTCCACCATCACGTTCCTCATCATCTTCCTGGTCGCGTTCATCTTCGTTCGCTTCCTGGGAGCCAACGCGGTCGCCTCAGCCACACCCAAGACCAAGGGGCAGGAAAAATGACAGCCGTGAGCATTGACGCCGCGCCCAAGACAGCCGCCCGACGGCGGGAACGCTTGGCGAGCAGTCGCACGTACATCAGCGCAGCGCTCATCTTCATCTGGTGCCTGATTCCCTTCTACTGGATGATCGTGACCGCGTTCCGCGACGTTGGATATACCTTCGACTCGACTCCGTTCTTCACCCACGTCACCTGGGACAACTTCACGACGGTGTTCTCGGAGAACCTGGGCAACCACTTCGGCCGGAACCTCCTGAACTCGCTGTTGGTAGCAGGGGTAACCACTGTGGTCGCACTGCTTTTCGGGGTATTCGCGGCGTACGCCTTGTCCAGGCTTGAATTCCGCTTCAAGTTCCTGGTCCTCGGCTTTGTTCTCGGAGCATCGATGTTCCCGGGCGTGGCCTTGGTGACGCCGCTGTTCCAGCTGTTCACGAACATCGGCTGGTACGGCACATATCAGGCGCTGATCATTCCGAACATCTCGTTTGTGCTCCCTCTGACGGTTTACACCTTGACCTCCTTCTTCCGGGAAATGCCTTGGGAGCTGGAGGAATCGGCTCGAATTGATGGCTGCACGCAGGGCCAGGCATTCCGCAAGGTGATCATGCCGCTTGCTGCGCCGGCTGTTTTTACCACCGCAATCCTGGCGTTCATCGCTTCGTGGAACGAGTTCCTCATCGCGAGCCAGCTGTCCAATGAGCAAACCAAGACCGTTACGGTGGCCATAGCCTACTTTGCCGGTGCCCAGGCCCACCAGGAGCCGTACACCGCCGTCATGGCGGCCGGAACGGTTGTGACGATTCCGCTGGTGATCCTTGTTCTGATCTTCCAGCGCAAGATCGTTGCGGGCCTGACAGCCGGCGCTGTCAAATGACGCAAACTCCGGATTCGGCCGGGCCGTCCCTCGGCGGCCCGGCCAAGGAGCAGCACACGAGAGTGAAATCGGCGGAAGATTTCGACCTCGTGATTGGTTTCCTGGGCTTTTGGGCCTTGGTCCTGCTGGTCATCACCGTGGCCGCCGAGCTCACGGCCCAGCCCGCACTGGGCTGGGCTTTGGGCCTGCTGGCAGTGCTGCTGGCCCTGTGGGGGATGCTTCGGCTTCGCCGGCGGCTCCCCGCGCGGACATCCAGGCGCATCAGGTGAGCAGCGAGCCGAAATAAGTAGCGCGGAATCGGCGGAGGGCAACCAGGCGGAATACGCTGGTTATCTGCCGTCTGGGAAGGAACCCCCGGCTTCCGCACGGATTCTTTGAGGGGGCTTGAGTGGCAAAAACGAGTGAACGGTCCCAGCGTGGCGGCCACGCAGGCGCCAGCATTGAGGACGTCGCACAGGCCGCGGGCGTTTCCACCGCAACTGTTTCCCGCGCGGTGCGCGGCCTTCCCAGGGTGTCTCCGGCGACCCGGGAAAAGATCCTCCGGGTTGCCGGAGAACTTGGGTATGTGGCGTCGTCGTCCGCTTCGGGACTGGCCACGGGCCGCACCAGGACGATCGGTGTCCTGGCCCCCTACGTGGACCGGTGGTTCTTCTTCAAGGCGATAGAGGGCGTAGACCGCGAGCTCCACGCCCGCGGCTACAACCTGTCCCTGTTCAACCTGGGCGGGCAGCGCGGAGCGCGGGAACGGCTCTTCAGCAAGACGATGGTCTACAAGCAGATCGATGCGCTCCTGGTCCTTTGCATGTCCCTGACGCCCGAGGAAATCGCTGATCTCCAAAGGATCGAAATACCCTTGGTCATTGTCGGCGGTCCGGTGGAGGATTGCCCCAGCATCGGCATCGACGATTACGCCGCCTCGGTGGAAGCCACCATGCATCTGTTGAACCTCGGTCACCGGGAGATAGCCCTGCTGCATGGCCAGGACGATTCGGACCTGAACTTCACCGTCCCGCGATTGCGCGTTGATGGCTTCACGGATGCCATGACAAGCGCGGGCTTCTCCATGCCGCCGGAATGGGACATTTTCGGCAATTTCACGGTGGGCAGCGGCCAGGAAGCCTTCGACGAGCTCTGGAGCAAGCCGGGGCCTAAACCGACGGCGATCTTCTGCGCTTCAGATGAAATGGCTATGGGAGCCATGCTGCAGGCGCGGCGCCGTGGCGTCCGTGTACCAGAGGACTTGTCCATCATCGGCATTGACAACCATGAGTTCGCCGAGGCCATGGGCCTGACAACCGTGGCCCAAGACCCCGTTGAACAAGGCCAACTGGGCACGCGGATGCTGTTGGACGAATTGGCCGGGGCTACAGGTTCCGTGCGGTCCATGAAAGCACCCCACCGGCTGATCGTTCGCGAAACCACCGGTCCGCCTCGCCCCAGGGGCTAACTCGCCCCAGGAGCTAGGAAGCCCGGGCCAGCTGCCTGATGGGGATCCAGCGGGAAGCCAGCCTGCGATAAGCCGCGGCCGCTCCTGTCATGTCCCCCTCGGCCAGGCATTCGATGCCGAGCCTGACATCCATGGGCGACTCGTCCGGGTACACCTTGTCCGCCACGGCGCCATAGTCCAGCTCGACCATTGACTGCACATGGAACAATTCGAGCCACTCGGTGAGCTGGGTGAGGTCGTCCAACATGTCCAGGTCCGGGGCGGCGAGGGCAAGGTTGGCTACGGCGAACCGGGCCCGGTCCAAGGCGTCCGTCAGCGAGGCCCAGACCCTGACCGTCAGGATGCGTCCGCCGGATTCCACGACATCCTTACGGTCCGACTCCTGGAACAGCGAGAACCAGCTGAAGGGGATGCCCCAAGTCGAGGCCCGCGTGTGCACGCGTTTCGCGTCGTGGCTGGCGTTGATGCGGTCGATGCGTGCTTGGTGCCGGTCGCGCTGGTCCACGGGGATGAGCAGGTCCGCGAGGGGTCCGTGGATACCTTCCATGAGGGCATTGGCCGCCAATCCTGCCCGGATGACCAGTTGGCTGGGGCAGTAAAGCAGGCGGCCGGCGTCGGGGTCGTTCGGATCTCCGGAAGGAACCCGCGTAATGCGGACCAAATCGGTGCTGCCGGTGGGGAACGGGTCCCCGCCTTTACGGGTGACCCGTCCGAGGGAAGCGAGCAGCTCGGCAGTTTCGACGGCGGCCCGCGAACCGCTGCGGGTGCCGCTCGCCACGAGCTGCTGCCGCTGGTTCTCGGGGAATGCCTCGAGTGGTTCGTAGACGCGCAACGCTGAAGAGAAGGGCAGCCCTGCCTGGCTCCCGTATAGCTTTCCGCTCATCGCGGGCCCGCCTCCTCCGTCAATTGTTGCTGCTCAGTCCGTGAGCTCCACGATCACGGGAGCGTGGTCCGAGGCGCCCTTGCCCTTGCGTTCCTCGCGGTCGATCGAGGCCCCGGTGACACGGGCGGCCAGCGCGGGGGAGGCCATGACGAAGTCGATGCGCATGCCTTCCTTCTTGGGGAACCGCAGCTGCGTGTAGTCCCAGTAGGTGTAGACGCCGGGGCCCGGGGTGTAAGCTCGCGCGACGTCGGTGAAACCGGCCGCTTCGAACGCCCGGAAGGCCTCGCGCTCAGGTTCGCTGACGTGGGTGAGCGCGTTCGCCCGGAAGTAATCGATGTCCCAGACATCCTCGTCCAGCGGCGCGATGTTCCAGTCGCCCATGAGCGCCACCTGGGTCTCGGGGTTCTCCGTGATCCAGCCTGCGGCGTGGTCCTTCAGGGTGTCCAGCCACTTGAGCTTGTACGGCATGTGTTCGTCGTCCAGGGAACGGCCGTTGGGAACGTACAGGCTCCACACCCGGACCCCGCCACACGTTGCGGCAATCGCACGGGCTTCCTGGACAGGATCCTTGCCGGCTTTTCCGAAGGCGGGCTGGTCAACAAAGGTGCGCTCAACGTCGTCGAGCCCTACACGCGAGGCGATCGCCACGCCGTTCCATTGGCTCAGGCCGAAGTGGGCAACCTCGTAGCCCATGCGTTCGAAGAGCTCCCATGGGAAGTTGTCGTCCTTGCACTTGGTTTCCTGCATGGCGAGGACGTCGCAGTCACTGCGCTGCAGCCAGGCCTCGACGCGGTCAGCACGTGCGCGGAGCGAATTCACATTCCAGGTAGCTATCTTCACAGCCACTAACTTACCGAACTTGGGACCTGGCGCATCCCCTCGCAGCAGATTGCTGCCACAAGGCTAGTGGGCGAGCATCACCGAAGAAGAGGCACGCCTGCGTAGTTTGATGCCGGAGGCGATCAACAAAACGCCACTGACCGCGGCATATGTCGCGAGGAGAGCCACCACGCTCAGGAATCCCGCGCCCGGATTGACCAGCACAAAGAGCCCAAACAAAGTGGTGACCAACGCTGTCAACATCCAGATCCACCAAGCCCTGACCGTCGTCCTGGTGTCCATGGCAAGGATGATCTGCGAAATGCCGAGGACCAGGGCCCATGCTCCTATGATGACGCCCAGTGCCGCGGCGGTGATGCCTGGCCACGAAACGGCCACGATGCCGGTCGCGACGGAGATGAAGCCGCCGATCAGGCTCCAGCGGGAGTGGCGCGCCGGGTCGTAGAAGTAGTGGGCCATATTGGTGAGCCCGTCCGTCATGGCGAAGACGCCGAAGACGTAGACGAGCGCAAACACCGTGGCGACTGGCAGGGAAGCGACAAGGAAGGCCAACAGAAGGGCCAAGGCTCCCCGGAAGATGAGTGCCGTTCCTGAATGCTGGAACAACTTGCGTCCTGCGGTGTCGGACATAGAGTCAGTGTAGACCCGGCGCGGTAGCTGGTGAAGGGGCCGCTGGAACTCCCCACCTTTGGACTTGAAGCCCGTCGGCGGCCCGCGTCACTATGCGGGCCGCCGTCGACGTCGGGCGTTAAAAGCGGGGAGTTTCAGCGAGCTTCCCGCTCCACCGGGCACGCGTGAGGCCACCACTCCATTATCGGCGGGTGTAGTGGGCGATGATCACGCCTTTGGTGGTGGTGACGCAGTCGGTGAGCTCGAACTCGGTCAGCGGGGCTGGGCCTTCGAACAGCCGCGTCCCGGTACCCAGAGTGAGCGGATGGATCAGCAGTGTGAAGTTGTCGATGAGGCCGGCGGCGTGCAGGGAGCGGACCAGCGACGCACTGCCGATGATCGTCAGATCGTTGCCCGGCTCGGCTTTGAGCTTGGCCACCGTCTCGGCGGCCTCGCCCGACAGCAGGATGGAGTTCTGCCAGGCGTCGGCGTTCTCCAGCGTCCTTGACACAACGTACTTCGTCGCTGCGTTCATGTACACGGTGAAAGGGTTGTCGTCGGCGCGGGTGCCCCAGGCGGTGATGAAGTCGGTCCAGGTCCGGTGTCCGAACAGCATGTCCGTGCGTTTCGCCATGCCCTTGCCCATCTCACGACCCATGACCTCGTCGTTGTACCTGCCTCCCCACCCACCGTAGGTGAAGCCACCACGGGTGTCCTCGTCCGGACGGCCCAGGCCCTGGATGACTCCGTCGAGGGTAATGGACAACGTGGCATTGATTTGGCGCATGACATGCTCCCTTGCTTCTGCGGACCGCTCTCTGCGGCCCGGTCACCCCCTATACGAATGGCGACCGGCCAAATCGACACCTGCACCCGAATTTTTTCTTCGCCCGTCATCACGTGGCCGGGCGCCGGATGGAAACGAACCCCACCACGGCGGCCGACCTGTGCCGCTAGCGCATCCCCTCGCGGCGGATGGCCACGGCAATCGCCGAGGAGTTCGGCTTCCCGCGGGGTGAGGACCTCGTCCGGGTTGCGCAATTGCTGGAACAACTTGCTGGCCACGGGGGCGCTCATGACGCTCTTGCCCTGTACCGCGCCCCGGACCGCGGCGAAGATCTCCTCCGGCGCGGCGTCCTTGAGCACGTAACCCATGGCACCTGCGTCCACGGCCCTCACGATGTCGGCATCGGAATCATACGTGGTGAACACCAGTACCGCTGGCTGCTCGCTCACTTGGCGAAGGCGCTTGATCGCCTCGATTCCGTCCATGCCCTGGCCATCGCGAGGTCCATCATGACGACGTCGGCCGGGTGCTGTTGCGCTGCCGAGAGGGCTTCCTCGCCGGATGCCGCCTCGGCGACGACGGTGGTTCGAGGGAGCGCTGAAACTCCCCATCTTTGGACTTAGTGCACGACGGCGGTCCGCGCCACTAAGCGGCGCGGGGCCCGGCGTCGAGTGCCAAAAGCGGGGAGTTTCAGCGGGGCTAGATCGACTCCAAAACTGAGACGTAGTTCGCGATGCCTACGCCGCCCATGTTCTGCACCGCTCCGCGGCGGGCGTTGGGCAGTTGCATGGCTCCCGCGGTGCCCGTGAGCTGCATGGCAGCGATGACGTGCTGCGATACGCCTGTTGCGCCCACGGGGTGGCCCTTGGCCTTGAGGCCGCCGGACACGTTGACGGGCAGCCTGCCGTCCTTGTAGACCCAGCCTTCCTGAACCGCCCGGGAGCCTTCGCCACGCGGCGTCAGGCCCATGGCCTCGTACATGATGAGTTCGGCGATCGTGAAGCAATCGTGAACTTCGGCGAAGTCCAGTCCGTCGATCCCGACGCCGGCCATCCCCAGCGCGCGCTCCCAGGAGACCCGCGTGGCGGCGAACTCGGTGGGGTCGCGGCGCTCCGCCGGGAAGAAGTCGTTCGCGTGCCCGAAGCCCGCCAACCGCACGGGTTCAGTAGCAGCGCCCGACGCCGGGCCGAGGGTAAGCACGACGGCTGCGGCGCCGTCGGACACGGGGGAGCAGTCGGTGCGGCGGAGCGGTTCGGCAACCATGGGATTCTTCTCGGAAACCGTCCGGCAGAACTCTTCGCCGAAGTCCCTATGCATCTGCGCGTAGGGGTTGTCCATGCCGTTGCGGTGGTTCTTGGCGGCGATGGAGCCGAGGATGTCGCCTAGGCCGCCGGCAAATCCACGGCGCTCAAGGCCCGCTCCGTAGCGCTTTTCGTAGTGCTTGGCCACCTCGGCGAACAACCCCGTGAAACCGGTGGTGGAGGCCTTGCCCGCCATTTCGTAGGACGCTCCCAGAAGGGCTGCGCCTACGACGTCGGCTCCGGCGTCGGTCATTTTTTCAGCCCCGATCACCAGGACGTTCCGGGCAGTGCCGGCCAAGACAGACTTCACGCCTTGCTGGAACGCTGCAGAACCGGAAGCGCAGGCGTTCTCCGTCCTCGTAGCCGGCACGTTTGCCAGGTCCTCGGACAGTTGCAGCGCCAGCGAGGACGTGAAGCCAAGGGGCTGCATGCCTGAGTTGAACTGGCCGAGGTAGATTTCGTCGATGTCCCGCGGCTCAAAGCCGGAGTTCCGGATGGCCTCCGCGGACACCTGGACGATCAAGGACTCCAGCGTCTCGTCCGTGAGTTTGCCGAACTTGCTGTGTCCCCATCCGGTGAGGAGGACATCTTTGCCGAACTGCTCTTTCAGGCTCATGCCAGTGTTCCTTCCAATGCAGGAGTGGTTTCCAATGCGACGTCGAACGCTGCCTCGGTCTTTTCACGGAGTTCCTCTACGGTGACCCCTGTGGCGAGGCGGGTCAGCGTGAGCTGCCGCCCGCCGTCGTCGTCGTTCTTGAACAAATCGAACACCGCGAGGTCACTGACAATCCGGTCCACCACCCCCAGTCCGGTCAGCGGCAGGGTGCATTCCCGGACGATCTTGGCGGTCCCGTCCTTGGCATTGTGCTCGGTGAGGACCACGACGCGCGGGGTGCCGGCCACCAGGTCCATGGCGCCGCCCATGCCCTTGACCATCTTTCCGGGAATGGTCCAGTTGGCGAGGTCGCCATTGCCGGAAACCTGCATGGCGCCGAGGATGGCAACCTTGACGTGTCCGCCGCGGATCATCCCGAAAGACGTTGCCGAGTCGAAGATGCTGCCGCCGGGCAGGACCGTGACGGTCTGCTTGCCGGCGTTGATGAGGTCGGCGTCTTCCTCGCCCTCGTAGGGGAAAGGTCCCATGCCGAGGAGGCCATTCTCGCTTTGCAGGACAACCCGCACGCCGTCGGGCAGGTTGTTGGCAACGAGGGTGGGAATGCCGATGCCGAGGTTGACGTAATCGCCGTCGTTGAGCTCCTGGGCCGCAATGGCGGCCATTTCGTCGCGGGTCCATGCCATGGTGGTTCTCCTTGTCGGGTGGGTGCTTAGACGGCCAGGGCTTCAGTGCGGGGCCGGACGGTGCGCTGCTCGATGTCCTTCGTCCGGCCCCTCGCCTGGACCAGCCGCTGGACGTAGACGCCGGGCGTCACGATATGGTTCGGGTCCAATTCGCCGGGCTCCACGATCACTTCGGCCTCCGCGATAGTCACGATTCCCGCCGTCGCCACGACCGGGTTGAAGTTCCGTGCCGTGTAGCGGTAGATCAGGTTGCCGTCCGTGTCCGCGGTGTGCGCGTGGACCAGTGCGACGTCGGCGACGATCCCGCGCTCGCGGACGTAAGTGACGCCGTCGAACTCCCCGAGCGGCTTGCCTTCGGCAACGAGTGTGCCGACGCCGGTCCGCGTGTAGAAGGCGGGGATGCCGGCACCACCGGCGCGGAGCCGCTCGGCCAGGGTGCCCTGGGGAGCGAATTCGACCTCGAGCTGGCCGGAGAGGTACTGCTCGGCGAAGAGCTTGTTCTCGCCCACGTACGAGGCGATGACCTTGCGGACCTGTCCGGCTTCGATGAGGACGCCAAGCCCCTTGCCGTCAATGCCCATGTTATTGGAGACCACGGTCAGGTCCTTGACGCCCGAATCGCGGACGGCGTCGATCAGGTCCGCGGGGATGCCACTGAGCCCGAAACCGCCGACGGCGATCGTCTGGCCGTCGCGCAGGACGTCCCGAAGTGCAACGGCTGGGCTGGGCTGGAGTTTGGCCATGGCTTTGTCCTCGTCTTTGAGTAGGATCACTCAGCGGCTATCCACTTTGTGGACGCCGGGCTGAGTTAGCGGTCTGAGAAGGAGCTTAGGGCGGCTCTGCGCGGAGGGTCAACGGCGTCGCATGGCCAGTAGGGCTGAACTCGCATAGTGTGGACGCTAGTCTTAGAAGTGTCCACATTGTGGAGGAAATCTTTGGAGAGGGGTAGCGTTGCCAACTCAGCAGCCGCAAACCAAGCCGGTCCAGGGCGCCCAGGTCGTGGCTCGGGTCGCCGCGCTCCTCCGGCTCGTGGGGCGCAAGCCGGAGGGCATGTCCATCGCTGGCCTGGTCCGCGAGTCCGGACTAACCCGCCCTACGGTGCACCGCTTGCTCGCGTCCCTCGCCGCCGAAGGCCTGCTGGACCACGACCAGCGGACCGGCAACTGGATCCTGGGACCCGAGATCTTCCTGCTGGGGTCGGTGGCGGCTGCGCGGTTCCCGTTTGAGGACTTGGCCCGGCCCAGTCTGCGCCGCTTGGCCGAAGAGAGCGGGGAAAGCGCCTTCTATTCCATCCGTCGTGGCCACGAAACCGTGTGCGTGCTCCGCGAGGAAGGCAGCTTTCCGGTGCGTTCGTTCGTCTTGCACGAGGGCGTCAGGTTCCCGCTCGGCGTAGCGTCGGCCGGCACGGCAATCATGGCCTTCCTGCCGGACGAAGAACAGGAAATGATGCTGTCCGGCTGGGAACGGCATGCGGGGGACTTCGCCGCTGGCCACACCGAGAGTGTGGTGCGCCGGAACCTTGCGCAGACCCGAATGGCCGGGTACTCGGTGAATCCCGGTTTGGTCCTCGAGGGCAGTTGGGGAATGGCGGCCGCTGTCTTCGACCAGCTGGGCCGGCCAATCGGCGCTTTGTCCCTCACGGGCATTGAGCCACGGTTCCGTCCTGAACGCCAGGAATTCCTCGGCAAGTTGCTCATGGAAGAAGCGCACCGCATGAGCCCCGCAAGAACCGACCACCTTTGAGCCGGAACGTGGGGCACCCACGCCGCGATCCGGCATCGGGGGCTGTCAGAAGTGGTCGGTTCTTGAGGAGTTCCAAATTAAGTTTTGAAGATCTACCCATCCACCCGGCCCGCACCTCCGAATAGCTGGCATAAGGACTTAGCCCGCAAGGGTGAAGTGCTTTCACGCCGGAATCAACCGGCACCGAATGTCAGTCCGTTTGAAGGAGAAATGTCATGCTTGCTACAAAGCGCACGTCTTTTGCGATCGCCGGCCTCGCCGCTTCCGCCCTGCTGGGCCTCACTGCTTGTGGCGGGTCCGCTTCCACGGCCTCACCGTCGTCGGCCGCTCCGAGCTCGTCGTCCACCATGGCGGCGACCCCCTCCGCCTCGGCAAGTGCCGCGATGGACCCGACCAAAGACCTGGTTGGCCCGGGCTGTGCAGGTTACGCCTCCCAGGTTCCCAGTGGTGCAGGTTCGGTTGCCGGAATGGCTCTCGACCCCGTAGCCGTGGCCGCTTCCAACAACCCGTTGCTCAAGACCCTCACGGCCGCGGTGTCCGGCAAGCTGAACCCCAAGGTGAACCTTGTGGACACGCTTAACGGCAGCCAGTTCACCGTCTTCGCTCCTGTGGACAGCGCCTTCGCCAAGATCCCCGCCGCCACCATCGACACCCTCAAGACGGACGATGCTCTCCTAAGCAAGATCCTCACCTACCACGTCATCCCTGGCCAGCTGACCCCGGACCAGATCGTGGGCACCCACAAGACGGTGGAGGGCGACTCGGTGACCGTTACGGGAACCAAGGACGCGCTCAAGGTCGACGGAGGCTCTGCCGTGATCTGCGGTGGCGTCCACACCGCCAACGCCACGGTGTACCTGGTTGACTCCGTCCTGATGCCGAAGTAAATCTCAGTACCGGCCGTGCCCCTTAAGATTCGTCTTAGGGGGCATGACCTTTGCGCGAAATCCTAGGGGGATGAGTGAAGCCGTCGATCGTGTGGTTCCGGGACGACCTGCGGGCCGCGGACAACCCGGCACTGCGGGCGGCGGCCGACGACGGTTCCGCTGTCGCGCTCTACGTCCTCGATGAGGAATCACCTGGTATCAGGCCGCTCGGCGGCGCCTCCCGCTGGTGGCTGCATCATTCCCTGCTTGCCCTTCGCGATGACCTTGCCGCCCTGGGTGTTCCGCTTTTACTGCGCCGCGGACCGGCAACGGAGGTCGTCCGGGAAACCGCGACGGCGGTGGGTTCCCGGTCGCTGTACTGGAACCGCCGCTACGGCGAGCCGGAGCAAATGCTCGACGCCGGCATCAAGACCTGGGCGCGCGAATCCGGGATGCACGCGGAGAGTTTCCAGGCCTCCCTGCTGCACGAGCCGTGGGCCGTGACCACGAAGCAAGGCGGACCCTTCAAGGTCTTCACCCCTTTTTGGCGGACCGTGTCCGGCTTGGATTTCCGTGAACCGCTAGAGGCTCCGGAACCGGGCCGGGGATTCTCCGGCCGGCCCCCTGAGTCCGAGGAATTGGACACGTGGGGATTGCTGCCGCGGAACCCCGACTGGTCGGCCGGATTGTCCGAAAGCTGGCAGCCGGGTTCGGCTCAGGCGCATGAGCTTCTTGATGACTTCGTGGAGCACGGGCTCGCGGACTATTCCGAGAACCGGGACCGTCCTGACCTGCCGGGAAGCAGCCGGTTGTCGCCGTTCTTGCGCTGGGGGCAACTCAGCCCGTTCGAGGTGTGGCATGCCCAGCAGCGCCGGCGCCGGGAACTGGGCGACGGTGCGGCTGTCTTCGCCTCGGAACTCGGTTGGCGCGAATTCTGCTGGCACCAATACTTCCATCACCCGGACTTGGCAACGGCCAATTTGCGGCCCGGCTTCGACCACTATCCGTGGGCTTGTCCGGGTGGTCAGGGTGATGACTCCCATGAACCAGCCGCCCAGGAAGCCGCAAATCTCCTTCGCGCGTGGCAGCAGGGCCGCACCGGGTTCCCCATGGTGGACGCAGGTCAGCGGCAATTGTGGCACACAGGATGGATGCACAACCGGGTCCGCATGGTCTCAGCCAGCCTCTTGGTGAAGAACCTTGGTATCCACTGGCAAGTGGGCGAGCAATGGTTCTGGGACACCTTGGTGGATGCCGATCCTGCGTCCAATCCTGCGAACTGGCAGTGGGTAGCGGGTTCCGGCGCGGACGCCTCGCCCTTCTTCAGGATCTTCAATCCGGAAACCCAGGCCAAGAAATTCGATCCCCACGGCAGCTACGTCGGCCAGTGGATCCCGGAACTGTCCACGGCGGACTATCCGGAGCCGGTGGTGGATCTTAAAGCCTCGCGCCGGGAGGCTCTGGATGGCTACGGCAACCTGCCTCGCTGAGCGGGCTCACCTGAGCGCCAGCTGACGTGCTCTAGAAATTAGTAGGAAGTCCGAGTATATTCGGGATCAAAGACGTCCCGGAGCGCAGTCGGACATGTGCTTTCGAGGCCGATGGCGGGCATTCCCCCTATGCAAAGGAGCATTCCATGGTGCGCGAACTTTCCCACTACATTGACGGCCAAAGAGTCGACGGGACCTCCCCACGATTCAGCGACGTCTACAATCCCTGCACGGGCGAGGTTCAGGCACGGCTTCCCCTGGCCAGTGCTGACGAGGTCAGGAACGCCATTGCGAGCGCGGAGAAAGGCCAGCTCGAATGGGGCGCCATGAACCCGCAGCGCCGCGGCCGGATCCTGCTGAAGTTCGTGGACCTGGTCAACGAACACATGGACGAACTCGCTACGCTCCTTTCCTCCGAGCACGGCAAGACCTTCCCCGATGCCAAAGGTGACATCCAGCGTGGCATCGAGGTGGTGGAGTTCGCCGCCGGTGCCCCGCACCTGCTCAAGGGTGAATTCTCGGACAACGCCGGCACGGGCATCGATGTCCACTCACTGCGCCAGCCCCTTGGGGTGGTCGCGGGCATTACGCCTTTCAACTTCCCGGCCATGATTCCACTCTGGAAGTCCGGCCCCGCCCTGGCTGCCGGCAATGCCTTCATCCTCAAGCCTTCGGAGCGCGACCCGTCAGTGCCGCTGCGTCTGGCAGAACTCTTCACCGAGGCCGGATTGCCGGACGGCGTCTTCAACGTCATCAACGGCGACAAAGAAGCCGTGGATACCCTCCTTGAGGATCCGCGGGTGAAGGCCATCGGCTTCGTTGGAAGCACGCCGATTGCCCAGTACATTTACGCCACGGCCGCGGCCCACGGGAAGCGCGCCCAGTGCTTTGGCGGCGCCAAGAACCACATGGTGATCATGCCCGACGCCGATCTCGACATGGCCGCGGATGCCCTTATCGGTGCCGGCTTCGGCTCCGCCGGGGAGCGTTGCATGGCGATTTCGGTGGCTGTGCCTGTTGGCCAGGAGACAGCGGATCAGCTCGTCTCCAAGCTGCAGGACCGCATCAAGGGCCTGAAGGTGGGTCCCAGCTTGGCCGCGGATTCGGACTTCGGGCCTGTAGTGGCCGCCTCGGCGAAACATCGTATCGAGGGGTACATCCAAGCGGGCGTCGACCAAGGCGCCACGCTCGTCACCGATGGACGCGACCTGAAGGTGGACGGCTACGCCGGAGGCTTCTGGGTTGGCCCGACGCTCTTCGACAACGTCACGAAGGACATGTCCATCTATAAGGAGGAGATCTTCGGCCCGGTCCTGAGCGTCCTCCGTGCCGCCGACTACGAAGAAGCACTGCGGCTCTGTTCCGAGCACGAGTTCGGCAACGGCGTCGCGATCTTCACCCGCGACGGCGACGCCGCCCGCGACTTCGCGAGCCGCGTCGAAGTGGGCATGGTGGGCATCAACGTTCCCATTCCGGTCCCGATTGCCTACTACACCTTCGGCGGCTGGAAGGCCTCGGGCTTTGGCGACCTCAACCAGCACGGCGCGGACGCCTTCCGCTTCTACACCAAGACCAAGACGGTCACCACTCGTTGGCCCTCCGGGATCCGCCAGGGCGCCAGCTTCGTGATGCCGGCCGGCAGCTAATGGTCGAGGTCCTGTTCGAGAAGCGCGGCCACCTCGGTGTCATCACGCTGAACCGACCCAAGGCCGTCAACGCCCTCACCGCCGGGATGGTGCGCGCCATGCTGGATCAGCTCACCGCCTGGGCGGACGACGACGCCGTCAAGACGGTTTTGGTGCACGGCGCCGGGGACCGGGGACTGTGCGCGGGTGGAGACATCGTGGCGATCTACGACGATATCCTGCGCCACGGCGACCAGACCGCGGACTTCTGGGCCGCGGAGTACCGCTTGAACTCGCTCATTGCCCGGTACCCGAAGCCCTATGTGGCCTTCATGGACGGGCTGGTCCTCGGCGGCGGGGTCGGGATCTCAGCCCACGGCTCGGTCCGTGTGGTCACCGAGCGGACCCGTACCGGCATGCCGGAAACCACCATTGGCTTTGTGCCCGACGTCGGCGGGACCCTTCTGCTGTCCCGCTCACCGGGCGAGTCTGGCACCCACGCAGCCCTCACGGGTGCCCACCTGAGCGGGGCCGACGCCATGTTCCTGGGGCTCGCGGACCACTTCGTCCCGTCCGAAAGCCTGCCCGCGCTTGCGGAAGCGCTGGAAAGCTCGACGGCGGAGGCCGCCGTCGGGCGCTTCGTGCAGGAGCCGCCGGCCTCGGCACTGTCCGGCCAGCGCGATTGGATCGATGAGGCCTATGGGTCCGACGACGCCGAGGAAATCGTCGCAAGGCTGCGCGACGCCGGAGGGGAAGCCGCTGCAGCCGCGGACACCATCGAAGCGAAGTCGCCTACGGCCGTGAAAGTCACCCTGGAATCGTTGCGGCGCGTCCGGGAGCTATCCCTCGAGGAGGCGTTGGAGCAGGAATACCGCGTCGGCGTGCGCTGCCTGGCTGGCCCGGATTTCCGCGAGGGGATCCGCGCCCAAGTTGTGGACAAGGACCGCAACCCACAGTGGAAGCCAGCTTCCCTGGCGGAGGTGTCGCGGGCCGCCGTCGAAGGCTTCTTCGCGCCGCTCGGCGACCGTGAACTCAAACTTCATTCAAAGGAGTCCGACCATGTCTGACGCAGTTTCCGGCACCATCGCTTTCCTCGGCCTTGGCCACATGGGCGGCCCCATGGCCGTAAACCTTGTCAAAGCGGGTCATCAAGTAGTCGCGTACGATCCCGTGCCTGCAGCACTCGAGGCAGCCCGTGAACATGGCATTGCCACGGTGGATTCCGCTCCGGAGGCCGTCGCTGGCGCCTCCGTTGTCCTGACCATGCTGCCCAGCGGCAAGCACGTCCTTGACGCCTACCGGGGAGTGGACGGAGCACCGGGCCTGCTCTCGGTGGCTGGGCCGAACACGCTGTTTCTGGATTGCTCCACCATCAATGTCGACGAGGCCCGCGAGGCCGCGGCCATTGCCTTGGAGGCCGGCCACCGCTCCGTGGACGCGCCCGTTTCCGGAGGCGTGGTGGGTGCCGAAGCCGGAACCCTGACCTTCATGGTGGGGGCGCTGCCCGAGGACTTCGAAACGGTGAAGCCGATCCTGGAGCTCATGGGCCGGAGGATCGTGCACTGCGGTGACCACGGAGCCGGCCAGGCCGCCAAGGTCTGCAACAACATGATCCTGGGCGTTTCCATGATTGCCGTCAGCGAGGCATTCGTCCTGGGCGAGAAGCTGGGCCTCACGCACCAAGCGCTGTTCGACGTCGCCTCCAACGCCTCGGGGCAGTGCTGGGCGCTGACCACCAACTGTCCGGTTCCCGGCCCGGTCCCCACGAGCCCGGCCAACCGCGACTACCAACCCGGATTCGCCGGAGCGCTCATGGCGAAGGACCTCCGGCTCGCGGTCAACGCGCTTGAGAGCACCGGAGTCGACGGGCAAATGGGGCACCTGGCATCGCAGATTTACGACGCCTTCGCGGCCGAAGGCGGAGCCGGACGCGACTTCTCCGGCATCATCACGGACATCCGGGACAAGTCCGCCAAGTAGCCTTGGCGGGTACGTTATTCTTCCTGAGCAACAGACAAAAGGGGCACGGCTTGGCGCAGCAGTACGAAAACATCCTGGTGGAACTCCGTGGACGCGTGGGCCTGGTGACCCTGAACCGGCCCAAGGCGCTCAACGCGTTGAACCAGGCCACCATGAATGAGATCGTGGCGGCCGTGTCGGACATGGATGCGGATCCCGCCGTGGGTGCCGTGGTGATCACCGGTTCGGAGAAGGCCTTCGCCGCCGGCGCCGACATCAAGGAGATGGCATCCAAGGGGTACATGGAAATGTATGCCGCCGACTGGTTCCGCGCCTGGGAAAACCTCACGCGCCTGCGCATTCCCGTGATTGCCGCGGTGTCCGGCTTTGCCCTCGGTGGGGGCTGCGAACTTGCCATGATGTGCGATTTCATCATTTCCGGGGACAACGCCAAGTTCGGCCAACCTGAAATCAACCTCGGTGTCATTCCGGGCATGGGCGGCTCGCAACGGCTGACCCGCGCCGTGGGCAAGGCCAAGGCAATGGACATGATCCTCACTGGGCGGTTCATGGACGCCGAAGAAGCCGAGCGGGCGGGACTCGTTTCCCGCGTCGTGCCGGCCGATTCCGTGGTGGAGGAGGCGCTGAAGGCCGCCGAGGTGATCGCGTCCAAGTCGAAGCCGGTTGCCATGGTGGCCAAGGAGGCCGTCAACGCAGCCTTCGAAACCGGCCTGTCCCAGGGTGTTTTGTTCGAGCGTCGGATTTTCCACTCATTGTTCGCCACCGAGGACCAAAAAGAAGGCATGGCAGCGTTCACGGAGAAGCGCCAGCCGGAGTTCAAGCACGTTTGACCACCGGGCCCAGTTACGCGGCTCCCAACTCGACCGGGAGTTCGAGCGCGTGGCCGTATTGGGACCAACCGCCCGTGAAGAGTCTGCCGTGTCCAAGGCCAGCGTGTTCAAGGGCCAAAAGATTGTGGCAAGCCGTTACTCCGGACCCGCAATAGCTGATCACGTTCTCGGCCGATGTGATGCCAGCCGTGGCGAAGATCCGCAGCAACTCGGCCTTGCTGCGCAGCTTTCCGGCGGGGTCCAGGTTCTCCCTGCACGGGACGTTCCTGGCGCCGGGCACATGCCCGGGCCTTGGATCGATGGGGTCCTGCCTGCCCTCGAAGCGGTCGCGGTTGCGAGCGTCTACCGCGAGGTTTGCTTCGTTTGAGAGCTCGTGGATTTCCGCGAGGCGGTTCCTGGGCCACGGTCGCGCGGTGAAATCACCTGCGGGTCTTGAGCGATGTTCGGTGTCCAACGGCCCTTCATAACTGGCCAGCCCGCCATCCAGAAGGGCCGAACTGTGGCCCGTGGCGCGCAGCATCCAGACCAAGCGCGCGGCGATGACCCCGCCGGCGTCGTCGTACGCCACCACGATGTCGTCGTCGCTGATTCCCGCTTTCCGCATCCCAAGGGCAAAATCATCCGGCGCGGGCAGCGGGTTTCTTCCTTCGAGCGGCGATCCCTCAGCCGATAGCCATCGATCCAGGTCGACAAAAACGGCGCCGGGGATGTGCCCGCCGTCGTACGCCTCCCGGCCGGAGCGACCGTCGAGGTACCAGCGCACATCAGCCAGCACTACGCGGCGACGGTTTTGAGACAACCATTCAAGGTCGACAAACGGTTCTATCGCTGCACTCTTCATGGTCACAATACTAAAGCGTGTCTCATTATTTGATATGCGAATCTCACAATGTGGTCGCCCCGTGCAATCAGAGCCTTGTGGCCATCGCAAGCCCGGCGTAGAGTCCAGCTGCCAATCGATGCGAGGAGTGGACCATGGGGCAGCTGGTTGTTCAGGAATTCGTGACGGCGGACGGTTTTGCAGCCGATGCCAACAATGAGTTCAGAGCCTACGAATTGCTCGAAGGAGGGACCGCCGAGTTCGACCGCAACCAGCTGGAGTGGCTGGACTCGGTGGACGCCATGGTGCTTGGCGGCTCGACCTACCGTATGTTCGCGGAGTTCTGGCCGACACCGGCATCGGCAGGGGAAATCATCGCACCTGCACTGAACGGGCTGCGCCGATACGTGTTTTCAAAGACCCTTGAGAAGGCGCCATGGGGCGATTTTCCGGAGGCCACCATTGAAAGCGGTGACGCTGTGGAAGCGATCCGCAGGATCAAGCGCGAGACCGGCGGCGCCATTGTCCTCTGGGGCAGCCTCACCTTGAGTGAAGCCTTCTTCAAGGCCGGCGAAGTGGATGTCCTGCGCCTCGTGGTCATGCCTGTGGCCATCGGAGCAGGACGCGGCGTGTATCCCGCTGGCCAGGCCCCGGCGTTGCTGAGCCTAACGGGAGCGAAGACCTTCGATCAGGGGTTGATCGAACTCGAGTACAGGGTCCGCCCCAAATAATCAGTCGGTAAAGTCTCCCGCGGCCTTGCGGAAGTCTCCGAGCACACGAATCAGGTGCTCGACGTCGTCGTCCCCGAAGCCGGACTGGCCGAACACCTCGTTGTTGAGTGCCGTCGTCGCGCGCTTCGCGAGGGTGCGGCCCTCCGCGGTGAGCTCGATCAGCGTGGTGCGCCCGTCAGTGGGGTGCGGGGAGCGGACCACGAGGGCTGCCTTTTCGAGGCGGTCGACGGCGTTGGTCACCGACGTCGGATGCACCTGGAGCAGGGCGCTGGCTTTGTTCATGGGCAAGGCGCCGCTGCGGGCGAAGCTGAGCAGCGCCAAGAGCTCGTAACGCGCGAAGGTCAGGCCGTACGGCTTCAGCACGCCCTCGATCCGCGCCAGCAGGATCTGCTGCGTCCGCATGATCGCGGTGATGGCCGCCATGGGTGCGGCGACTTCGCCCCAGCCGTGGCGCTCCCAGTTTCGCTGGGCGTCGGCGATGGGGTCGCGGGGGAGCGGGCTGCCCACGGTTCCTCCTGACATTGCTTGGCTGCCTATTCTTTCAGACTCGGGAACTCGTCCTCGGTGTACTCGACACCCAGGCCGGCAGGCAGCGGGCCGTCGCCGTGGCGGGCCACCTCCGTGCCTCGAAGTTCGACACGCCGGATCTTGCCGGAAATCGTCTTGGGCAACTCGCCGAATTCGAGCCGACGGATGCGCTTGAACGGCGCCAGGTGCTGCCGGCAGTACCTGAGGATGTCCTCCGCCACGGCCGGACCTGGCTCGTAGCCGGCGGCGAGCACCACAAAGGCCTTGGGCACCGAAAGTTTGACCGGATCCGGAGACGGCACGACGGCGGCCTCCGCCACTGCGGGGTGTTCGATCAGCACGCTTTCGAGTTCGAAAGGGGACAAACGGTAGTCGGAGGACTTGAAGACATCGTCGCCGCGGCCCACGTAGGTGATAACGCCGTTCCCGTCCCGGCTGGCCATGTCGCCCGTGTGGTAATAACCGTCACGGAAAGCCTCGGCCGTCTTTTCCGGGTCGCCGAAGTAGGACTTCATGAGCCCCACCGGGCGAGGGTCCAAGCGCAAGCACAGCTCGCCGTCGTCGGCCTCTTCACCTGTGGTTGGGTCAACGAGTACGACGTCGTAGCCCGGCAGAGGCCGTCCCATCGAGCCGGTCTTGACCGGCTGCCCGGGAGTGTTGGCGACCTGGACGGTTGACTCCGTCTGGCCGAAGCCGTCGCGTATGGTCTGGCCCCAGGCCCTCTCCACTTGACCGATCACCTCGGCATTGAGGGGTTCGCCCGCCGAAACCACCTTCGTGGGCGGCGTTTTGAGCAGGGTCAGGTCCGCCTGGATGAGCATGCGCCATACGGTGGGCGGGGCGCAGAAGCTCGTGACGCCTTCGCGCCCCATTTGCTCCATGAGGGCCTTGGCATCGAAGCGATCGTAGTTGTAGACGAAGACGCAGGCCTCGGCGATCCATGGCGTGAAAACGTTGGACCACGCGTGCTTGGCCCAACCGGGGGAAGCCACATTGAGGTGGACGTCTCCGGGTTCCAGACCGATCCAGTACATCGTTGAGAGGTGCCCCACCGGGTATGAGGTGTGGGTGTGCTCCACCAGCTTGGCCCGCGACGTGGTGCCCGAAGTGAAGTAGAGGAGCATGGTTTCGTCGGCGGCGGTGGGGGCATCCGGGACGAACCCGGTCTCCGCGGAATCCGACTCGGCATATTGGAGGGCATTGGTGGTCTGGCCGCTCGCGGCGTTCTGGCCGCCGTCGCCCACTTCAATGAGGGTGTAATCGCCCGGCACCTCTGCGAACTTGGCTATGTTGGCGCTCCCGACGGCGGCCCAGCGGGCGCCGCCGCGCTCCACGCGATCCGTGATGTCGCGAGGACCCATGAGCGTGGTGGTGGGGATCAGGACCACGCCGAGTTTGATCCCGGCGAGCATGAGTTCCCACAGTTCAACTTGGTTGCCGAGCATGATGATCATGCGGTCGCCACGGCGGACGCCCTTGGCGCGGAGCCAGTTGGCAAGCTGCGAGGATCGTGCGGAGAGATCGGCGAAGCTGCGACGGGTGGAGCTGCCGTCCTGCTCGACGATGACCAGCGCAGGGTTGTTGGCCGTTGCGGGGTGGGCCGCGATCTGGTCGAACCAGTCGAGGGCGAAGTTGAACTCGTTGAAGCGGGGCCATTGGAAGTCGCTGTGTGCCTGGGAGTAGTCAGTGCGCAGCTCAAGGAGCCGGTCGCGGGCTGCACGGAAGTCGTCGGTGACTGTCATTGTCTGCCTTTCGCCCTGCGTGAATGGGGTCAGCGCGGACCGGAACCAGCTGGCCGTGTGATCCGCCTCACTGCAATATACTAGGACATCCAAGGGTTTGGAAGAGGCGGTGGGGGCTTCGTCCTGTCACGACGGGCAGGCTTTTGCGGAATCACGACGGCGGCGCCCCCGCCACGGCGCGGTAGACCGCCGTCGTGCGCTCAAAAAGTCGCTCAGCGTGACGGCGGCGCTCTGGCTTACGAGGCTACTTCCACCAAGTGTCGAAAATCGTGACCGGAACAGTCCGCTTGTGCCGAGTGCGCAGGTACTTCTGTTCGATGGTCTCTGCCACCTCGTCGGAGACCTCCCGGCCTTCGAGGTAGTCGTCGATCTGGTCGTACTTGATGCCGAGCTCGTCCTCGTCGGTCCGGCCGGGCTTGCCGTCCAGGAGGTCGGCCGTGGGGACCTTGTCCCAAATGCGGGACGGGGCGCCGAGCTCGGCGAGGAGTGCGCGGTTCTGCCGCTTGTTGAGGCCGAAGAGCGGCAGGATGTCCGCGCCGCCGTCGCCGAACTTGGTGAAGAATCCGGTGACGGATTCAGCTCCGTGGTCGGTGCCGATCACCAGATAGTTGTGCTCGCCGGCTAGCGCGTACTGGGCGGTCATACGGGCCCGGGCCTTCGTGTTGCCCTTGTGGAAATCCGAGATACGCGCGCCCGTGGTCTTCTCGAACTCATCCTCGAAACCGTCCACTGCGCGGGAGATGTTGAAAGTCCATTCCGTCTTGGCCTGGATAAAGTCGAGCGCGGCCTGGGCGTCGTCCTCATCGTGCTGGGTGCCATAGGGGAGCCGGACGGCCACGAAATTCGCCTCGACGCCCTCGGCCTCAAGCTCTTGGACGGCCAGTTGGGCAAGCCGGCCGGCGAGGGAAGAGTCCAGTCCGCCGGAAATGCCCAGAACAAAGCCCTTGGTATGTGTGGCCTTGAGGTATTCCTTCAGGAACGTGACGCGTTTGCGGACCTCCCCGGCGGGGTCGATCCGGGGCTGGACGCCCATTTCCGCAATGATCGTGGCCTGAAGTGTGCGCATGTCCCCAACACTAGTAACCAGTACTTGAAACACTCAACTGTGTCACCCCATGTGTTGTACCCCGGAGCGCCGCTACCCACCCAACTGACTCGCAGTACATGTCGTTATGAGGCTCCAAAACGACAACAACTGCGAGTCAGTTGGGCGCGCACGGAGCCCATTCAGCGCACCGGAGCCGTGCCCGTCGATGCCCGGACCGTGAGGTGCGTGGGCATGACGGCCAAGCGCCGGCTGGTGCCGCCGTATTGAGGATTCAGCCGGGACAGGAGCATGGAGACGGCCACGCGCCCGGCTTGTTCGATGGGCGACGCCATGGTGGTCAGCGGAGGGTTGCAGAAATCGGCTCCGAAGATGTCGTCGCAGCCCACAATGCTCATGTCGTCGGGCACCCGGATACCGCGTTCGCGCAGGCGCTGCAGCATCCCGATGGCCAGCAGGTCATTGAAGACGATGCACGCGGTGGCCCCCGTGTGTACTGCGGCGTCCGCTGCGGCCGCTCCGGATGTGGTCTTGGGCGCGAACGGCCCCACGCTGAATGTGGTCAGCTTCCGTTCGGTGGTTTCGTCCTGGAACGCTTGCCACCGCTTGGCATTGGACCAGGAAGTGGCCGGGCCTCCGACAAAGCAAATCCTTGTGTGCCCCAGCGAGACCAGGTGCTCCAGCGCTTGGATGATGGCCGACGGCGTATCGATCACCACGGTGGGTGCAATTGCCGGAGCCCGGTTGATGGTGACCAGGGGCTGCTGTGCCGCCGCCTCGGCCAGTTGTGCGTCGGTCAGGCGGGACGCGGCAAGGATGAATCCGTCTGCCGAGCGGCGCATTTTCTGCAAGGCATCTGCCTCCATCTCCGCTGATTCCTCGGTGTCTACGAGCAGCTGCGTGTAGCCGGCGGCCTTCAACTGGTGCTGCGCCCCACGAATGATGTCGAAGTAGAACGGATTGGTGATGTCCGGAACCAGGACGGCAACGGTCTGGGTGCGTCCGGAGCTGAGCCCGCGGGCCTGGGAACTTGGAATGTAATTCAATTGCGCGGCTGCTTCTTCGATCCGCTCGCGCGTCACGCGGTTCACCCTCCCGGGATTGCTCAGGGCCCTTGAGACCGTTGATGTTGCCACTCCCGCGAGCTCCGCGACATCGCGGATCGTGGGCTGCCTGCCCGGTGACTGGAGCTGGAGTTCTGCCATAGCCTAGGTGTTCCTCATCTGCCGCAGCCGCTCAACAACGAGTGACTTGTCCCACAATTGCAGCACCGATGACAATTTTTGGCAATCGCTTGTCATCGCTGTTTCGCGTGCCTAGACTCGGAGCAATCACCCGATGTGACGCGCACCACGCCAATGAGGCCATCGGGCTCCAGGGAGGAAAACAATGAAGTTTGCATCGTCCGCCAAATTTGCCGCTGTTGCCGTAACAGCCGCCCTAGCTTTGACCGCCTGTGGAGGCGGCAGCACCAGCTCCGGAGGGAGCACCGGGCCCGTCGACGGGAAGGGCAAGAAGCTGAGCGTCCTGGTCAACTCCAGCGCCGCCTATCCCGCCCAGCAAAAGCAGTGGTTCACTGACATTGCGGCCAAGTTCAAGGCACAGACCGGTGCCGACGTCCAATTTGAAACCTTCGCTTCGGCCAACGATGAACTGACCCGCATCCAGACGTCCGTCGTCTCCGGACAGGGACCTGACGTTTACAGCCTCGGTACCACCTTCACGCCCACCGCGTATGCAACCAAGGCCTTCGTGACGTTGTCCGACGACGACTGGAAGAAGGTAGGCGGCAAAGACAAGTTCAACCAGGCTGCCCTTGGAATTTCCGGCCCGGATGCCCAGCACCAAGCGGGCATTCCCTTTGTCAGCCGGCCGTTCGTGATGGCCTACAACAAGGACATCCTGAAAGCGGCCGGGATCGACAAGCCCGCCACCAGCTGGGACGAGCTAGCAACCCAGGCCAAGAAGATGACTGATCCGTCCACGGGCACCTTCGGTCTGGCCACCGGGTACAAGGACAGCTTTGACCCCTGGAAGTTCATCTGGGCCATGTCCGTCCAGGCAGGAAACCCGCTCGTGGACGGCAAGACGCTCAAGCTTGACGACCCGGCCGTCAAGAAAGCCTATGAAACCTACTTCGGATGGCTCACCAAAGACAAGATCGTCGATCCGGCTTCCATCGGGTGGAGCAACAGCAATGCCGTTGCCGCCTTTGCCTCGGGCAAGGCTGGATACCTCATGATGACGACATCGAGTTCCCTCCCGACTCTCGACAAGTCGGCTGTCGCGGGAAAGTACGCCTACACGGCCATGCCGACGACGGCCCCGGGCCAGTCATCTCCGCAGGGCGATGCCGCGAATGCGGCCAGCATCCTGTCCGGTGACAACGTGGTTGTTGCCGACTACTCGAAGCAGAAGGACCTTGCCTTCGCTTACGTCAACCTGATCACGTCCAAGGACGAGCAGTTGAACTACCAGAAGATCTTCGGAGACCTGCCGGCCAACGCCGAAGCCCTGAAGGCTTTGAACAACCCTGTCCTCCAACCGGTTGCCGATACCGCAGCGAAGTCCAAGGCCACGCCGTTCACCGGAGCTTGGGGCGACATCCAGCTCGCACTCCTCAACGTAGTGGTCCAGTCGATCCCCGATCTCTCCAAGGGTTCCGTGGACGACTCCAGCCTCCAGGCGCGCCTCAAGGACGCACAATCCAAGGGCCAGGCCTCACTTGACCGGGCATCGAAGTAAGTAGGAACTGACATGTCCACCGATTCATTGACTGCGGGGAAGTCCGCGCGCCGCAAATCGTCACGCGCTGCAAAGCCGGACCCGCAGTCGCCGGACAACACGCCCCGGCGCCGCAAGGGGCTGAGCGAACGTAACCGCCCCTTGTGGATGCTGATTCCAGGCGGCCTGCTGATGGTGATCATCATCGTGGTGCCGCTCCTGCTCGGCATATTCATGTCGGGGCTGGACCTGGACCAGTATTCGCTTCGCCAGTGGGTCAGCGCTCCGTTCATCGGAGTCCAGAACTTCGTCGAAGCGCTGACCGCATCGCCTTTGCTGCACGCCATCTGGCTCAGCGTCAGCTACTCCTTGCTCGCTATGGTGGTCACTATCCCGCTCGGCATCGCCGGCGCTGTCGCGACCCAGAACGCGTTCAAGGGCCGGGCCGTGATCCGTTCCATCTTCCTGATCCCCTACGTCCTTCCCTCCTTCGTGGTGGCGACGGTGTGGCGGACCATGTTCCAGCCGGGCAGCGTCATCGACTCCATGTTGCATTCGGTGGGCATCGACCCCGGACTGTGGCTCAACGGGCCCCAGTCATATTGGACGCTGATCCTCGTCCAGATCTGGGCATCGTGGCCGTTTGTCTACCTGCTGGCTTTGTCCGGGCTCCAGTCCGTGGACCACGAGGTCCACGAGGCCTCGGCCCTTGACGGTGCGCTGTGGTGGAACAAGCTCCGCTATGTGGTCTTCCCTTATCTCAAGGGTCCGCTCTCCTTGGCGTTCCTGATCGGCATGCTGCACCACATCAACAACTTCACCTTGCCGTTCGTCCTGTTCGGGGTGCCCGCTCCGTCCGACGTGGAGCTGCTCCCGATCCTCACCTACGTCACGAGCTTCCAGAGCTTCAGGTTCGGGCTCAGCGCGGCCATGGCCTTCATTTCGCTGATCTTGATCGCGATTCCCCTGTTCGTCTATCTGCGGGCCGTCAAACTCGACGACGCCGAAACTCCCGGAGGCAAAAAGTGAGCACCGCAACTACCGCCGTCGGACGCCAAACGAGCGAGAACTTCCGCCCGGGCTCCAAACGCCAGCACGAAGTCACCAGGCTCATGCCAGGACCTATGCTCGCCATCATCCTGACGGTGTTGTGTGCCCTGGTGCTCATTCCGGTGGCGTACATCTTCCTCGCGTCCGTGAACTCTGACATCGGCGTGGCCCGGGGTGAGTTCTTCCCGTCCAGCTTCTCCTTTGAGAACTACTCCACGATCTGGTCGAGTGTTGGACTGGCCACGGGCTTGGCCAACAGCGTCCTCGTGGCCGGTTCCACTGCCGTGGTCTCCGCGCTCATGTCGATCGCCACCGCCTACGTCCTGGTCCGCTACCAATTCCGTGGCCGCTTGACGATCCTTCGCGGGCTCCTCGGACTGCAGTCGGTTCCCGGTACCCTCATGGTGCTTCCGGTCTTCGTGCTGTTCTCCTCGTCCGCCAGCTACTTGGGCATCCAGATCATCGGCACGCAGTGGGGCTTGTTCGTGACATACCTGACGTTCGCGATGCCGTTCTCCACCTGGGTGATGGTCACCTATCTGCGCGGCCTGCCGCGCGAACTCGAAGAGGCGGCAAGGATCGACGGCGCCAGCAACCTGGGCGTGCTGGTGCGGATCATCCTCCCGCTGAGCTGGCCCGGCGTCGTCGTTTCCGGTATTTTCGCCTTCCTGCTCGGCTGGAACGATGTCCTGTTCGCCTCGGTCATGACGCGGCCCGAAAGCCAGACGGCCGCCGTCGCGCTCCAGGTCTTCGGCGCCTCGCAAGAAGGCGGCGCGATTCCCTACTACGGCCAAATGATGGCAGCCTCACTTGTGTGTGCTGCCCCGGTGGTCATCCTCTACCTCATTTTCCAGCGTTACCTAGTGGGCGGCCTGACCGCCGGAGGAGTCAAGTAACTATGAGCACGCCAGCTGTTGAATGGGAGCTCTCGGGCTTCGGTGACGAGATCGACGACGACCCGAAGATCCAGATTGCCGTGATGCAGGCCTTGGGAGCCAACCACATTGAGGTCCGCAGCGCCTGGGGCACCAACATCGTGGACCTGGATGACGCGCAGCTCCGTGAATTGAAGTCCTTGCTGGATGCCGCGGACATGAAGGTTTCCGCGGTCGCCTCGCCGATCGGGAAAGTGGACGTTTCCCTTCCCATCGAGCACGAGGTGGAACGGCTTCGCCGGGCCGTCAACGCCGCAAAGGTCCTGGAAGCCCGTTACATCCGGATCTTCTCCTTCTACTACGGCGAGGACGTAGCGGTGGAGAGCATCCGGGACGCGGTCATCGAACGCATGCGTGCCCTCGCGGACGTGGCGGAGGAGTCCGGCGTCGTGCTTCTGCACGAAAACGAGAAGGACATCTACGGCGACGTCCCCGAACGGGTCCTGGACATCATCGAATCCGTGGCCTCTCCCGCGCTCAAAGTGGCCTGGGATGCGGCGAATTTCGTCCAGGTAGGCGTCAAGCCATTCGACGACGCCTACGCCAAGCTTCGCCCGCACCTCGAGTACCTGCAGGTGAAGGATGCCTTGTTTTCGAACGCCACCGTGGTCCCGGCAGGCGAGGGCGACGGCGATGTCCTCCGTACCGTTGAGGCCTTGAAGGCCGACGGATACACCGGTTTCGCGAGCCTCGAGCCACACTTGGCCGGCGCCCATGGACTAGGCGGCTTCTCCGGCCCGACGGCGTTCGGCATCGCAGCGAGGGCGTTCGCGAAAGTCCTCAATGAAGCAGGAGTGGAGACGAAGTGAGCGAAACCCCAAATGCTCCGGGCGCTCCCGCGGAGATCCGGGCCGCAATCGTAGGGTGCGGAGTCATCGGCCGCACCCACTCGGCGGCAGTCCGCGAATTCCCGGAGGTCGTCATCACGGCGCTCGTGGATGTGGTTCCCGAGGCTTCCGAGGCGCTTGCCGCCAAGATCGAAGCCCAGGGGGACCCGAAGCCGGAAGTCTTCCTGACGCTGGCCGAGGCGCTCGCCGCCGCGCCCGTGGATCTGGTCATCATCTCGACGCCGAGCGGGCTGCACATCCAGCTGGCGCTGGAAGCGCTCGACGCCGGCAAGCACGTCGTGATCGAAAAGCCCCTTGACGTTGACTTGAGCAAGGCAGACGAGATCCTGGCTGCGGCCAAGGCTGCCGAGGCCAAGGGTTTGGTGGCCACGGTGATCAGCCAGCACCGCTTCGATCCGGCCAGCCGGGTGGTGGACGAGGCCCGCCGAGGCGGACGCTTCGGCACACTGACCTCCGCCGTCGCCTCCGTTAGCTGGTGGCGAAGCCAGGGTTACTACGATTCGGGCGCCTGGCGCGGAACCTGGGCCATGGACGGCGGTGGCGCCATCATGAACCAGGGCGTCCACACCGTGGATCTGCTTTTGTGGTTCCTCGGCCGCCCCGTTGAGATCAGCGCCAAAACCGCGCTTCTCGCCCACGAAGGCGTTGAGGTGGAGGACACGGCCGTAGCCACCGTTACCTTCGAATCCGGTGCCCTTGCCGTGTTGCACGCGACGACGGCGGCGTACCCCGGCTTGACCGTCCGCCTCCAGGTGATGGGCAGCAAGGGTTCCGCAGTGATCGACAACGACGACCTCGCGTACTTCCACGCGTCCGACGCTGCCGATCCTTCGGAGAGCAGTGCCATGGGCATCCTCGGCGGCGGGAACCAGGCCGCCGTCGAGCTCGCAAAATACCCGGACGAGACCGTCGAGGCACTGGATCCCACGGTGTACCCGGCTGGACATGTCCGGCAGTACCGCGACATCATCGCGGCGATCCGCGCAGGACGCCCCGCCGGCGTCACCGTCCGGGACGCCGTGACCGCCTTGGCTACCGTCCGTGCCCTGTATGTCTCGGCCACCTTGGGCCAGCCCGTGCTGATCGACGATGTCATAGCCGGCAAGTACAACAACGTGGAGGTCCGCACCGGCGGGGCTGCTTCCCACCCGGGCGCCCGCGAAGAGGTATCGGCATGAAGTTCTCCGTCTTCACCGCATCCACGCCCGAGTGGTCGCCGCAGGAAGCCGCCACGAAGCTTGCCGCCCAGGGGTGGGACGGCATCGAATGGCGCGTCACGGACCAGGCCGAGGCGGCAGAACCGGGCTTCTGGGCAGGAAACCGGGCCACCTGGCCCATGACGGGCCTGGAAGATTCGATCCCGGAGATTGCCCGGCTCACCGCTGACGCAGGGCTGGAATTCTCCGGCCTCGGCGGTTACGCCCGCTGCGACAACCACGACGACGTCGATCGCGTCCTCGCGGCGACCGCAGCCTTGGGTGCCAAACAGGTCCGCGTGAACGTGCTGCCGCTGGGCAACTCGAATATGGGCGGCCAGGAACCCACAGGCCTGTCCTACCCGGAACTCTTTGCCGCCACCCGGGAACACTACGAGTGGGTTGCTTCCCGCGCCGCACACCACGGCGTCAAAGCCCTCGTGGAACTGCACCATGGAACAGTGACGGCGTCGGCCTCGTCGGCCCGTCGATTGCTGGAAGGGCTGGATCCGCAGCATGTCGGCGTTATCCATGACCTCGGCAATCTGCTGATCGAGGGCTGGGAATCACCGTTGCCCGCACTCCAGCTCCTGGGCCCCTATTTGGCGCATGTCCATGTGAAGAACGCGCGCTGGGTCCGCACCGGGTCGAAGGACGAATCGGGTGCGGCTGTGTGGGTCAACGAATGGGCTCCCTTGGCCGAAGGCCAGGCAAGCGTCCTCGCCTACTTCCGCGCGCTCGCAGAAGTCGGCTACGACTCCTGGGTCACGCTGGAGGACTTTTCCACCGAGCTTCCATTGGAGGAACGGACGGCGTCGAACCTGGCGTACGTCCGCAAGGCAGCCGCTCTGGCGGGGCTCGCCGTCGTCGACGCTTCAGCCCCGGCATCATGACGGGTCCGCTCGTCGACGCTTAAACACAGCAGCCGCTTGCCGAGGCAAGCGGCTGCTGTGTTGTTTGGAGGTCCTCAGATGGTGCGCGTTGCCTTCGCCAAGTTGTCCTTGAGTTCGGCGGCGTTCTGTCGCACCACGTAGGCCGGGCGGTCACGCTCCACGCGCCAGCTCTCACCAAGCTGCCCGATGTTGACGGTGTCGAAGCCGAACTCGTCGTAGAGCTTCGCCACGAGTTCGGCGGCCTCGGGGTAGTCGCTGGCGGTGGCCAGCGCGCGGCGGTTCTCGGTGCCCGACGGGGTTCCGTCTGTGCCGATCTCCTTCGCCATGATGTGGTTGAAGCCCTTGGCCACCTTGGACGTGGGCAAGTGCTTCTGGAGCAGGCCGGACGTGGTGGCCTCTCCCTTGTCCAGCTCCGGGATGCGGCCGTCGCGCTCCCAGTAATAGTTGTTCGTGTCTATCACAATCTTCCCCGCGAGCGGCTCCACGGGGATGTCCTGGTAGCTCCTGAGGGGAACGGTCACGACGGCGAAATCGCCCGCCGCTGCTGCCTCGGCCGGTGTTGCGGCCCGGGCATGCGCGCCCAGCTCCGCCACCAGTTCCGCGAGCGTTTCCGGGCCCCGCGAGTTGCTGATCACTACGTCATAGCCAAGCTCAACTGCTTTGCGAGCGACTTGGCTGCCAATGTGTCCTGCACCGATGATTCCGATTGTTGTCATAGTCGCGGCAACACCGCCCCCGACGCAGATATTTCACAGGTTACGGCGAGTGACGTGCAGGCGTCGTGGACTTTCCATGACGCCGGCCATTCTTTTGCCTCCAACGGCTTTACGTAGAATGGGCACCATGACTGTCGCCTCTGATGCTGCCACCGCCACTGCCGCTGCCCGTGCCCGCCTCCTTGAATTGATCAAAGAACTGGCGGTCGTCCGCGGCAAGGTGATCCTTTCCAGCGGTGCCGAGGCGGACTACTACATCGACCTGAGGCGCATCACCCTCCACCACGAGGCTTCGAAGCTGGTTGGCCAGGTCATGCTCTCCATGATCGACGACGCCGGAATCGCCGTTGAGTGCGCCGGTGGCCTGACCATGGGCGCGGACCCGGTCGGAACCGCCGTGATGCACGCCGCCGCCGACGCCGGCCGTGCCGTCGACGCCTTCGTGGTCCGAAAGGCACAGAAGTCCTACGGCATGGGCCGCCAGGTGGAAGGTCCCTCGGTGGAGGGCCGCAACGTCGTGGTTCTCGAGGACACCTCCACCACCGGCGGCTCGGCACTGACCGCCGTCGAAGGCGTCCGCAAGGCCGGTGGCAACGTGGTGGCCGTGGCCGTCATTGTGGACCGCAGCACTGGCGCCAAGGAAAAGATCGAGGCCGAAACCGGCGTGCCGTACCTCTTCGCCTTCGGCAAGGACGAGCTGGGACTCGACTAACTCTCCCAAGCCTGAGCGGGTTTGACGGGGACCGTGTGCCCGTTGTCCGAAGCGCCTAAGCTGGCTGCGTGAACTATCGGGCCGGGAAATTTCCCCGGAATCAGCAGCGCTGGCAGGACCCGGGCTCCCTTGCCCGGGTTCTCCGCCAAGCCGCCGAGCTGAAGAGCTTTTCCCGCCGCTCCTTCCTGATCGGAGCGGGTGCTTCCACGGCCCTCGCAGCGGATATGCTGTTCACCCGCCAGGTCCAGGCGGAACGTCGCGCCACCAGGATCCTCCCGGTGGGGGATGATTTCGCGGAGTCGTACTACCCCAACTCCAGTTGGATTCTCTTTCCGGGTTACAAGACCAGTTGGGAAGAGGCCCAATGGATCCTCAACTCGCTCCGTGGTTCGCTCCGGCAGCGCGGCCAGATGGCCGCCGTCGGATACTCCAATCTGGGCTTGGAGGTCGCCGAGGTGGTGGACGCTGTGCTCGCATACGTCAATGAGCGGAAGCTGAACACCCTTTATTTCTACGGCCACAGTTTCGGCGGGATGTTGGCCACTGAAGTGGCCGTACGCCTGCGTGAACGGAACGTCGCCGTCAAGCTGATCCTGTTGGATTCTTCGCCGTTCAGCAAGTACGACATCCTCGACCAAAGCTGGTTCGACGGCGTGGTGTTCTTGTACGAGAGTGGCTTCCAGGTTCCGTCGGTCCTCCGCGGCGGCTACGAGCTGGGCGAGCGCGTGGTGAACAAGAACGAACGCACATGGGGGCAGATCTGGAACCAGACCGTGGAGCAGCTCTCGCCGATCGCGCCGTCGAGCGTCCTGATCCAGAGCGAATCGGACTACATCTACCACTTTGACGGCACAAGGTTTGTCGACGGGCTGGGAGATACCCGCATGGCCTTCATCGGAAACCCGAACGATGACACGGTGAACTACGGAACGGCCCGGGCTGCGTGGGCCAAGGGCTTCCCCCTCAACATCGCATCCACGGGCCGCAGGACCGACGGTGCCCGACCCGCTCACGCGAGCCCGCAGTGGAATCCCTTTATCTACAATCCGATCATCGAGGACCTGGAGAACGAGCTCTTCCCGCTGCCCCGCTCCGGCTCGCGGGTGGTGTTCTACTGACCGATCCCCGCCGCCCCCCTAACCTCGCTTCGCTCGGCCAGGGAACCCTGGCGGCGTGGGCCGGGCCCTGCCTAGGCGTGCCGCAGCCCGTCCAGCTCGGAACCACTCAGGCCGGCGTCTCGCAAGTAGTCCGCCGCGCTGCCGAACTCGTGCCCGAAACGGTCGAGGAAGTATTCCATCGCAGCTTCGGGGGATTGCAGCAGCATGAGTGAGGGACTGAATGCTCCCTCCGGAACCTCAGGGACAGCCAGCCGCCAGGCTGCCGACATGGTTTCCAGCATCGTGGGGAGGGCAGCGGTGCTTGCGGCGTAGTCCGCCACGACAGCGGCGCGGTCAGCGCCCGTCGCGAGGAGCGCCAGAGCGGATACGACGCCGGTGCGGTCCTTGCCGAGCGAGCAGTGGATGAGCGTGCGCTTGCCTTGGGCCGCGGGACGCAACGATTCGGCCACCCAGTCCGGGCGGGTGCGAACCCAGCCAAGGTACAGCTCGCCAAGATCTTCGGCCGTGTGGATCGACTGGAGCCCCGCGGAAGCGGTACGCGGATCGAGGGGGTTCTCCACGAGCTCCACCCCACCGTTGGCCAGTTGCCAGGGCACGATGGCGCGCTCGTACTCGCTCCGGAGGTCCACAACCGCGTGGATGCCATGAAGTTCCAGAAAGGCGGCCGTCGCAGCGGTATCCATGCCAAACGGCTGGCTGCCCCTCAGGATGCGGCCACCGGCCAGGGACCGGAGGTTCAGCACAGCCATGGCACCTGCCCCTTTTTCCTAGATTTGGTTCTTGAGGTCGGCTACCGAGTTCAGGACCTGGTTTGGCCGGAACGGGAAGGCCGCGATGTCCTCGCGTTGGGTGATGCCGCTGAGCACCAGGACGGTGTGCAGCCCGGCTTCCATGCCCGCGATGATGTCGGTGTCCATGCGGTCACCGATCATTGCCGTGGTCTCGGAGTGGGCGTCGATCTGGTTCATCGCGGAACGGAACATCATGGGGTTCGGCTTGCCCACAATGTAGGGCTCGCGGCCGGTCGCTTTGGAGATGAGCGCGGCGATGGCGCCCGTGGCGGGCATCGGTCCGTCCTTCGAGGGGCCGGTGGCATCCGGATTGGTGGCGATGAAGCGCGCCCCTGCGAGGATCAGCCGGATGGCCATGGTGATCGCTTCGAAGGAGTAGGTACGGGTCTCGCCAAGCACCACGAAGTCCGGGTTCTGGTCGGTGAGGATGAAGCCGGCCTCGTGCAACGCCGTCGTGAGCCCTGCCTCACCGATGGTGTAGGCGCGGTTCCCGGAGTCCGAGCCCTGCACCTGGTCCTTGAGGAACTGTGCCGTGGCCAGGGCCGATGTCCAGATGTTCTCTTCCGGGATTTCGAGGCCGGAGGAGCTCAGCCGGGCCGCCAAGTCCCGCGGGGTGAAGATCGAGTTGTTGGTGAGGACGAGGAATCGCTTGGACGTGTCCACCCAGCGCTGGATCAGTTCAGCCGCTCCGGGAACCGCTTGGTTTTCGTGGACCAGGACGCCGTCCATATCGGTGAGCCAGCATTCGATTTCGTGGCCGTTGCGGTAAATGGCTGAGCTTTTCGGGGCTTCGGTTGCGTTCTCCATGCTTTTCCTCCGCGTATTGGCTGTTTCTCGTCCCAAGTCTTTCATCTTTCGGTCTCCGAGACACCCGGGTGTCCTGCGTTACGGCACTGGGTTTCGGCGCCGCGGTCGGCACCGCCCGGGCTAGGGTTGAAGAGTGACTGACCGGCCCCAGAACCCTGCCCCTACCGACTCCGCTGCTGTCCCGTCCATCCTCTCCTCTACCGAGGGGGAGTCCGAAGCGAAACCGGAGGTCGGCGTCGGGCCCTGGGAAGGCGACTGGCCGGAAGGCGAGCATTGGGACCCGGACCTCCTGGCGGACGGCGACCGCCGCAACGTCGTGGACAAGTACCGCTATTGGAAGCACGAAGCGATCGTCGCTGACCTGGACGCCCATAGGCACGATTTCCACATTGCCATTGAGAACTGGCAGCATGACCTCAACATCGGCACTGTGGTTCGCACCGCCAATGCCTTCCTCGCCAAGGAGGTCCACATCATCGGACGACGCCGGTGGAACCGTCGCGGGGCCATGGTCACCGACCGTTACCAGCACGTCCGCCACCACCCCACCGTGGAGGATTTCGTGGAGTGGGCCCAGGGGGAAGGCTTGGCCATCATCGGCATCGACATCTTCCCCGATTCCGTGCCGCTGGAAACATACGAACTCCCGCGCAACTGCGTGCTCGTATTCGGACAGGAGGGCCCCGGCCTGACTCCCGAGGTGCACGACGCCGCCGTCGCCACCTTGTCGATCGAGCAGTACGGCTCCACACGCTCCATGAATGCGGCGTCGGCCGCGGCCATCGCGATGCACGCGTGGATCCGCCGGCACAACTTCGGCCAGCAGGTCTCCTAAACAGACCCCTCTCCTTGGAGGACCCCGGCTCCTAGCAGGACCCCTGGGACAAAAGATCCGCAAGTGTTACCCGCCTCCGTGACCGGAAACACGGTGCCGGATTCTTCAGTCGCTAGGATGGTGCCTAGCCGTATAGGTCTACTCCAGGGTCAACAAAACCCACAGACGAAAATCAGCATAGGAGTCAGCATGCCCATCGCAACCCCAGAGATTTACTCCGAGATGATCGACCGCGCGAAGGCCGGTGGATACGCGTTCCCGGCAGTGAACGTCACCTCGTCGCAGACCCTGAACGCCGCCATCCGCGGCTTTGCCGAGGCCGAGTCGGACGGCATCATCCAGGTCTCCACCGGTGGCGCGGCTTACTGGTCCGGCGCCTCCGTCAAGGACATGGTTGCCGGCTCCCTGGGCTTCGCGGCTTTCGCCCGCGAGGTCGCCAAGAACTACAACGTGAACATCGCCCTGCACACGGACCACTGCCCGCAGGACAAGCTGGCTGATTTCGTCCTCCCGCTGCTGGCTGCTTCCGAGGAAGCCGTCAAGGCCGGCAAGGACCCGATCTTCAACTCGCACATGTGGGACGGCTCGCACGAGACCCTGTCCGAGAACCTGCGGATCGGCCGCGAACTCCTGGGACGCGCAGCTGCGGCCAAGATCATCCTCGAGGTTGAAATCGGCACGGTCGGCGGCGAGGAAGACGGCGTCGAGAACGAGATCAACGAGAAGCTGTACACCACCACCGAAGACGCCCTCGCGACCATCGAGGCACTCGGCGCCGGCGAGAACGGCCGCTACCTGACTGCCCTGACCTTCGGCAACGTGCACGGCGTGTACAAGCCGGGCAACGTCAAGCTCCGCCCCGAACTGCTCAAGCAGATCCAGGCCGAGGTCGGCGCCAAGATCGGCAAGACCAACCCGTTCGACCTCGTTTTCCACGGCGGCTCCGGCTCCACCGAGCAGGAAATCGCGGATGCCGTTTCCTACGGTGTCATCAAGATGAACATCGACACCGACACCCAGTACGCGTTCACCCGCCCGGTTGCCGGACACATGTTCTCGAACTACGACGGCGTCCTGAAGGTCGACGGCGAGATGGGCAACAAGAAGACGTACGACCCCCGCGTCTGGGGAGCCTCCGCCGAAGCCGGCATGGCCGCCCGCATCGTGGAAGCCGCAAAGCAGCTCGGTTCGGTAGGCAAGACCTTCTAATGTCCGACGAATTCCGCAAGAACCTGATGGGCCCGGAGCCGACGCTCCTCCCTGCAGAGACCGAGATCTACCAGCACCTTGCCCTGGGGCAGGAAGCACTGGACCTCGTCGCCAAGTACCCCACGTCTTCGTTGCTGTGGGCGATCCTGGCCGAGGAAGCTTGGGCTGACGGCCGGACCATCGATTCCTACGCGTATTCCCGCGTGGGTTACCACCGTGGACTGGATTCGCTGCGCCGGAACGGTTGGCGCGGCGTCGGGCCCATCCCGTGGGAACACGAGCCCAACAGGGGATTCCTGCGCGCTCTGTACTCCCTCGGCCGGGCGTCCGCCGCCATCGGCGAAGCCGAGGAACCGGAGCGGATCGAGAAGTTCCTGAACGACTCCGATCCCGCCGCGAAGGCAGCGATCGAAGGCTAGGACAACGTAGTTAAACGCCGACGGCGGCCCCTCACCGGGAAGGTGGGGCGGCCGCCGTCGCGCTTCCCGGCCCAACTGACTCGCAGTTAATGCCGTTATGAGCCGTCAAAACGACAACAAATGCGAGGCAGTTGGGTCGGGCGGCTCTTAGGAGACCGGGGTGAGGCCGGTCCGGGCCATGGCCTCGGCGTAGGCGCCATGGATGAGGTCCAGGTACTCCTGCTGGCGCGTGGGGGAGCCGGCGAAGGAGCGTCCACCCAGCGAGCGGACCTTGAACGTCTTGAAGCCGCGGCGGTGGATGCTCTGCGGCGCGGCCTTCATGAGCTGGTCTGCCAAACGATGGGCTTCATTGCCGTGGGCTACCAGCACGGAGGTGCGCGGCACGATCGCCAGGAGACGCAGGAGCGGCTTGAGGCCTTCGGTGATGTTGGCGGGAGTCAGCTTGCCCGGCTCGCCGTCGGGCTCGATCCACGGATAAACGTTCCACGGCATCATGAGTTCCGGACGCAGGCCCAACTGCCACTGCATGCCCACCATGCGGGTAGCGGCGTCCGCGTCACCCGGGACGATGAAGCCCGAGCCCTCCGTGGTGCGGGTGTTGGAGAAAAGGCTGATGATGCGGCACTCGTCAACGCTGTGGACGGGGTCCACGTAGAGGACTTCGCTGCCCGGCTTCTGTTCTTTGAGGGAATCGCAAAGCCCCGTGACCTCGGCGATGTGGGGTTCGAAACGTCGGTTCCAGAGCTGCTCTTCGAGTGTTTCAGTCGCCAGGTCTTGCATATGGGCTTGGGTCTCCTACGTGTAGCGAGGCGCACTTATCCGGCCGGGAGCGGTTTGCCGCGACCGGTCAGATTGGGTGCAGTGTTGGGGGCTGGTTAACTCTACCGGAACGGCGGTGAGCTGTGGGGTGAATCGGGACTTCTGTGTTGGGTCTCTCGACGGCGGGAGCCGGATTCCGACATAAAGCGGCGGTGCGTTAACGGAAACGGCACCGTCCCGATGGGTTCGGGACGGTGCCGTTTCGGAAGCGTGTGCTACTGCTTGTTCTCGTTCTGGTCGTCGCTTTCCTTGGTCCGGGAAACCACGGTGCCGTTCGATTCGTTGAGGATGAGCTTCACGTCCCGCCCGTTGTCAAAGTTGAACATCGCGTTGATGGAGCCGGCCTTGGCGTCTGCCGACGAGTCGCCGATCTGGCCGGTGTGCCAGTTGTCCTCGATGAAGCGAAGGATGGATGACTGGTCCGTCTGGGTGTGGTCCACGAAGTTCTTCTTGGCGAAGGGGGAGATCACGACGAGCGGCTGGCGGGGGCCGGGGCCGCAACGGTCGGCATAGCCTCCGGCCATCGGCACACCCTTGTTGTAGGCGTTGAGGCACCACGCGGCGTCGTCGGTGGTGTTGGAGGAGTTCTTCACACCGGCCGCGACGTGGTCGTACCAGCCGTCAGAGTCATCGTAGGCGAGGACGATGGCAGTGTTTTCCCAGTTCTTCGAGTTCTGGATTGCGTTCACTTGCTGCGTGATGAACTTCTGCTCGTCCAGGGGATCGGAGTAGCCGGCGTGGCCGTCCTGATAGTTTCCCGCCTTCAGGAAGGAGACAGCAGGCATGTTGTCCGAGTTGACCACCTTGGCGAAGTCCGTGGTGTCGTACTGGTGGTTGGCCTGGCCGTTGTGTCCGATCTCGTCCACGCTTGCCGGAGCCAGGTGGTGCGGGTTGGACGTCGACTTGTAGTACTGGAACGGCTGGTGGTGCGGGTTGTAGTCAGTCACCGTGGCACCCGCGATGTTGGTGTGGGTGGTCATGCACGCAGCCGGGGTAGTGTCCGTGGCCGGCGTCGTCGGTGCAAAGCCGCCCTGGAACCAGCCCCAGCTGACGCCCTTGTCGTTGAGCAGGTCGCCGACGTTCTTGCCCTGCATGCCCGCAAGGTTGTTCTTGCTCGCGTGGCTCTTGTTGGAGCAGTCGTCGTAGACCGGATCCGGGTCTTCCGTCATGGTTCCGACGCCGTTGGCGTCAGGGAACTTGACGGTGTAATCGCTGCTTGCGGGTTTGACCGGCTGCCCGGCGGCAGTGAATTCGGTGACGCCGTGGGTCTGGCCGGACACGAGGTTGAGCGCGCCGGGGCTGGACGGGCCGAACACCGTGCTGAAGTGCGAGTCGCTCATGGCGAAGTTCTGGGCGTAGTTCCAGATCCCGGTCACGGTGTTGCCGTCGTAGTAGTCCATGGTGAGTCCGGGACGGCCGAACTGGCCACCCGAACAGGTATCCATGCTGGTGTTCTCGACGAACTTGTTCATCAGGCCACCGTTGTAGGCCTTCTGCTCCGCGGTATATTCGTGGTCCTGGTCGCACGTGATTGCCTGGCCCGGAGTCAGCCGCTGAGGCTGGACCGAGTTGGGGTTGTTAGGTGCCAACAGATTGTCGTGGGCGAGGGTGGCGATGTTCTTCGGCGTGTTCTTGGCCGCCGTGAACGCGGGAGCCGCTGCGCCGCTGCCTTGCTGGGTTTCGCCGGCCGTGTTGGCTGCCTGCGGATACGTCGCGAAGTAGTGGTCGAAGGAGACGTTCTCGCCGAAGATAACGACGACGTGCTTGATAGGCGTCGCCGTGCCATTGTGGTCGTCATTGGCCGAGGCCGGCGTCATGCCGAACCCGATCATGCCGGCAGCGATGGTGGATGCCGCGAGTGCGCTCACTCCCGCCGTTGACAGGAGACGCTTGTTGCGAAAATTCATGGATTTCCCTTCAGATTCACGGAAGTGCCCGCCCAACTGACTCGCATTTGTTGTCGTTTAGAGGGCTCATAACGACAACAAATGCGAGTCAGTTGGGGGTAAGGATTCACAAAGAATGTAGCCGCTCGCCTGGGGCGTGGCGGCCGTTTTGGGGGCTCAATGCGGACTGTTTGGGAAGAGTTCACATTCTGCTCACAGGGAACTTCGAGGGCGCCGTGCCTGTTTTCATGTCGCCCTCCGACCGTGTGACAACAGGTCCAAGAGCCGCATCGGCTAAACTTGGCTGGTAAGAGCCCCGGAACTCTTGCTGATCCCGCCGGTGAACTTTTGCGAAAGTCTGCGGGCAGGGCCGAAAGATTCGGGGCGTTCTCATGTACGGCGCTGAGCCTTGGTGATCCCGCCAGGACCGGCCCGAAAGAATGGGGGAGGATCCCATGCCAGCTATCGTGATCGTCGGAGCCCAGTGGGGCGACGAAGGCAAAGGCAAAGCAACCGACCTGCTCGGTGGCCGCGTTGACTACGTGGTCAAGCCCAACGGCGGCAACAACGCCGGGCACACCGTTGTAGTGGGCGGTGAGAAGTATGAGCTCAAACTCCTTCCTGCCGGTATTCTGAGCCCGAACGCGATTCCGATAATCGGCAACGGCTGCGTGGTGAACCTTGAGGCACTGTTCCAGGAGATCGATGGCCTGGAAGCCCGCGGCGCCGACACATCCCGTTTGCGCGTCTCGGCCAATGCCCACCTCGTAGCGCCGTACCATCAGGTGTTGGACAAGGTCACCGAGCGCTTCCTCGGCAGCCGCGCCATCGGCACCACGGGCCGCGGCATTGGCCCGGCCTACATGGACAAGGTGGCCCGCTTGGGTATCCGCGTCCAGGATGTCTTCGACGAGTCGATCCTGCGCCAGAAGGTGGAAGGCTCGCTGCGTCAGAAGAACGAACTCCTGGTCAAGGTCTACAACCGCCGCAACGTGGTGGTGGACGAGATCGTGGAGTACTTCCTGTCTTACGCAGAGCGCCTGCGGCCGCTGGTGATTGACAGCACCCTGGTCCTCAACAACGCACTGGACGAGGGCAAGGTGGTCCTCATGGAAGGCGGCCAGGCCACGTTCCTGGACGTCGACCACGGCACGTACCCGTTCGTGACGTCTTCCAACCCGACTGCCGGCGGTGCGTCTGTTGGCTCGGGCATCGGACCCACCCGCATCTCCCGCTCCATCGGCATCATCAAGGCCTACACCACCCGCGTCGGCGCAGGTCCGTTCCCCACGGAGCTCTTCGACGAGATGGGCATGTACCTGCAGAAGACAGGTGGCGAGTTCGGTGTCAACACCGGCCGCCCGCGCCGCTGCGGTTGGTACGACGCCGTCCTGGCCCGCCACGCATCCCGGGTCAACGGCTTCACGGACTACTTCGTCACCAAGCTGGACGTCCTGACCGGTATCGAACAGATCCCGGTCTGCGTGGCCTACGACGTCGACGGCGTTCGCCACGACGAAATGCCCATGACCCAGACCGAGTTCCACCACGCAGTGCCGATCTTCGAGTACTTCGACGGCTGGACCGAGGACATCACCGGCGCCAAGACGATCGAAGACCTCCCCGAGAACGCCCGCAGATACGTGCTGGCCCTCGAGAAGCTCTCCGGCACGCGCTTCTCCGCGATCGGCGTGGGCCCGGACCGGGACCAGACGATCGTGGTGCACGACCTCATCGAGGACTAGTCACCAAAGCCTAATTACGACGACGGCGGGTCGCCCTTTCGGGGCGGCCCGCCGTCGTGCATTCCGCACCGAACGAACCAAAAAACGCCCTCGAAAAAAACTTTTGGAATCCGCGTAACCCTTTGGTGTGCATCGACGATTACCTCTTTGAAAGGCCGAGCTGAAATTTGTCCCCCATCATGTTTCAGCTCGGCCCTTTTCATGTCTGAAGGGGTTTCGTGGATGTGCAAAAAGTCCGGGAGAGGCAAGCCCCCGGAACCGAAGGCTGGTCCTTGGGCATAGCGGGAGCAGCGGTTAAGCTAGGTGAGGTTGCCCGGCCCTGCCGCGCTTGGGCGCCACCGAGGATCTCGCATGGATCCGGACATTCGCTCCCCAACGAAAGCCACGCTTCAGTGACCGACGCCTTGACCGATGCAGCATTGCTGGCCCTTCGCGGCCGGGAAGCTGAACTGTTCAGCGCCGTCTACCAGGCCTTTGCGGGCCAAGTGCTCGGCTACCTGACGGCGAAAGGCGTTTCGGATCCCGAAGCTGTCACACAAGACGTTTTTCTTGCCGTCCTGCCTCGCGTCGAGACGATCACGGGCGGCGTCAGCGGTCTGCGGACGTTCGTGTTCTCGGTGGCCCATGCCCGGATGGTGGATGACCATCGCCGGCAAAGCAGGGCACCAGAGCACCACGAGTTTGAACCTGAACGTGACACGCGCCAGTCGAGTTCGGCGGAAGCTGAAGCGATGGACCGCGTGGCGCCCGGCGAAGTCATGGCGCTGCTGGACCTCCTTAGGGAAGATCAGAGGGAAGTCCTGACGCTTCGTATTGTTGCCGGTCTGACAGTGGACCAAGCAGCCGAAATCATGGGGAAAAGCCAAGGCGCAGTCAAGCAGCTGCAGCGCCGGGCGTTGAATGCACTCCGCGAGCACTCGGTAGTAAAGGAATACGTGGCACCATGATGCGTTGGGATTGCAAGGACATTGACCGTGACGCGGTCATCCTCGAGCTCATGCTTGAGGCTGGCCTCACGGACGCCCCGGAAGTCGCGGACTCGTTGAAAGCATTGGAATCGTTCGCCTCCATGCCGGCGCCGGTTCCCGGGCCCGCACTTGCGGCGATGCTGGCGGGCTCGACGCCGGGTGACGGCTCCGCCACGGCCGCCCATGACTCTGCAAACAATCTTCCCTCCGACGAGCTCGGCAAGCGGCGGCAGTTGCGCAAGCATCGCCCCGTCGTCATTGGTGCTGCCGTCTTGACCGCCATGGGCCTGGGTGTTGGTGGCGTTGCGGCCGCGAGCGGCGGATTCAGCAAGGGAACCCCGGAATTCATGCAGACGCTGATCTCCGGCTGGGCGCCCGCCTGGACCACGGCTCCGCCGTCGCTGGTACCTCCGGCCCCCGCCCAAGACTCCCCTAAGGTCACCACGCACCCGGCTCCCGTCGATCTGCCACCAGCGGGGCCCCCGGTGGCGCGCCTTTCGGCGGACCCGGTGGCGCCCGCACCGGCCAGTACTGGCGAGGCGGCACACGAGCCGGCAGCCCCGGCGGCCGTTCCCGCCCCTGCAAGCAGGCCAAGCGACGAGCAATCCGAAGCGCCGAAGGCAGCCCACACGGAGCCTAAGGACGACTCGCAGGGAATCCTTCCGCAGCCCAAAACTGCTATCCCATCCTCCCCGGCGGCGAAGGACCTCCAAAACGGGGTTCAGCAAGCAGTCGAGAACGCCCAGGACGACGTGTCCTTGAAGCCTGCCGGGGCGTCGCTGCGCTGGCTCCTTGGACTGCTTTCCCGCTAGTAGGCTGGAGCTATGACACACGTCAACGATCCGGCAGTCATTGACCGGCTTATGCGGACTAAGGGCCGCTGGGCAATCGTGGGACTCAGCACGAATGAGTGGCGCTCTGCGTTCGAGGTAGCTCTCTATGTTCGCGACACGATGGGCATGGAGATCATTCCGATCAACCAAAAAGGCGAAGACGTCCACGGTGAAACCGGCTACAAATTCCTTGCCGACGTGCCCTTCGAGAAGCAGCCCATCGACGTCGTCGACTGCTTTGTGAACTCCTCGCGCGTCGGCGCCGTAGTGGACGAAGCGATTGCCGTGGGAGCGAAAGCCGTGTGGCTCCAGCTCGGAGTAATTGACGAGGACGCAGCGGAACGAGCCAAAGCTGCGGGCCTGGACGTCGTCATGAACGCTTGTCCGGCACAGATGGGCTGGCGGAGCGGCATCTAGCCGTCGTTTTCCGTTAACCGGGCGCTGGTATGTTTTGGGCGCAATCACCCTTTCGAGATCAGGGAATTTCCATGTGTGACGACCACCCTTCCACCACCAGCCGACGCACCGCGCTCGGTTTCCTCGGGGCTACCCTGGTGGCCGGGCTGGGGGCATGCGCGGTCCCGGGAAACCCGTCTCCAGAAAGCCCGACGGCGACCCCCGGCGCTGCTGGCCCCTCGCCGTCGTCGTCCGCAAGCGCCGCGATGAATCCCACACCAAGCCCCGCCGGCCGCGGGCGGCTCCGGAACCCTTTCGTCCCCGACTTCACACTGCCGCCTATCCAAGGCGGACTGGCTCCCGTGATTACCAAAATCCCCACCAAACATCCCGTGGTGTTCCTCACGATCGACGACGGATTGGTCAAGTCCCCGGAAAGCGTCCGGCTCCTCGCGGAGAACGGCTACCCGGCCACACTGTTCCTCACGAGCAACACGGTCCGCGACAACCCTGCATTCTTCAAGGCGTTCATGGCGCAGGGGAGCCTCGTTGAAAACCATACGGTCAGCCACAACGTCAACATGACCACGCAATGGGGCTACCAGCGTCAGCTTGACGACATCGCAGGCATGCAGGATTTCGCCCTCCAGCAGTACGGCCGCAGGCCCACCCTGTTCAGGCCTCCCGGAGGTGCGTACTCAACCGCCATGCGCCAAGCCGTTGCCGCCGCCGGCTTGAAGGCGATCGTTACGTGGGAGGCCAAGGCCAATGCCGGGCGCATGGACTACCAGTACGGCAATTCCCTCCGACCCGGCGACATCGTCCTGATGCACTTCCGCCCCGAATTCGCGGCGGACTTCGAGGCATTCCGCTCGGCGCAAGTGGCTGCCGGACTGGAAGTGGTGCTCCTCGAGGACTTCCTGGACGTTGCGTGAGGCGGTCGGTCCGCTAGTCGTCGCACTCCGCTAGTCTCGCTACATGGACGCTGCCACCCTCCGCAAAATCTGCCTTGCCTTCCCCGGGACCTATGAAGACTTCCCGTTCGGCCCGGAAACCTCGGTTTTCAAAGTCCGGTCCGCTGTGTCCGGCGGATCCAAGCAGGAAGGCAAGATGTTCGCCGCATCTGCCATGGACGACCAGAACTTGGCAGTAAGCCTCAAATGCGATCCCGCCTTGGCTGCGCAACTTCGCTCGGCCCATCCGGAAATCACCGGCGCCTGGCACATGAACAAGACGCACTGGAATGGCGTCCGCTTGGACGGCGCCCTCCCTGACTCCATGGTCCGGGACATGGTGGAGGATTCCTATGACCTCGTGGTTTCCTCGTTGAACCGCAAGCAGCAGGAGCAGCTGGGCTGGGCCCGGCTCGCCAAGGACTGACACGCGGACCCCGTCTGCTGCTTCGGCTAGATTGTGACTGGACCGCACCTTCCATCGCCTCGAAGCAATCAGGAGGAGCCAGATGCTGGAACAAAAGACCCTCGATGAGCTATGGAATTTTGAGGACCCCGCGTTGTCGGAAGCCCGCTTCCGCGAAGCCATGGCGGATCCCGCCTACGATGCCTTTGAGCGGGCCGAGCTCGCTACCCAATTGGGCCGGGCAATCGGCCTGCAAGGCCGCTTCGAGGAGGCAGACGCCCTCCTGGACGGGATCGACGCCGAAGAAGAGCCCACCATTGCGGTGCGGGTCCTCCTGGAGCGCGGCCGCCTGCTCAACTCCGCTGGCCACCCGGCCATGGCCGTGCCGCTCTTCGAGCAGGCTGCGGAGATGGCAGACCTCCTGGGCGAAGATTTCCTCGCCGTGGACGCACTTCATATGCTGGCCATCGCGGACTCCGGCCACCAGGAATCATGGACGCGCAGCGCGCTTGAGTACGCCTCCGCCGTCGACGATTCCCGCACCAAACGGTGGATGGTTTCCCTACACAACAACCTCGGTTGGGCAATGTACGACGACGGTCGCCGCACCGAGGCGATGGTCGAGTTCCAGCTTGCTGAACAGTGGGCCGAACGCGTGGGAACCGAGCAACAGCAGCAATGGGCGCGCGAGGCTATCGCTCAGTGCGCAAAATCCTTGAATTTACGGGGCTAGAACACCCAAATGACCCCTCCGGACGGCAGTATCGTCAGATCACATTTTGACAAAAGTTGATCGAAACTGCCCTCAAATATTGCTTTTCAATCACTCGTGGTGAAGTATGTCACACGAAGGGCGCGTCGCAGCGGCGGTGCCCGGACCGATCGACTGCCGGCCAAGACGCCGTCAGAGTTCGGTACAACGAGTCTCTGGAGGGTTTTAGGATGAACGTTCAGCAGCAGTCCCTTGCACGCCGCGGTTTCCTTCGCGGCGCGCTGGCCGCGGCCGTGCTTGTGCCGTTGGCCGGTTCGATGGCCTCGTGCGCCGGGGGTGGCGGCGGAGGAACCACTGGTCCAACGGGGACCGTTTCGGATACCAATCCGTTCGGCATGGCAGACAAGTCCACCGTTGACGCCGTGATCTTCAAGGGCGGGTATGGAATCGACTACGTTGACTTCGCGGGCAAGGGCTTCGAAAGCGCACATTCAGGTTCCACCGCCAAGATTTCCCCGTCCACGGACATCGCGCAGGAACTCCAGCCGCGATTCGTCGGAGGCAACCCGCCTGACCTGATCGACAACTCCGGTGCCAAGGCCATCGGGTTCAGCACCATCCTGGCCCAGCTCGAAGACCTCACCAGTGTAGTCAACGCAAAGAACCTCGAGGGCAAGGTCATCAAGGACACCCTCTACGGCGGAGTCCTCGCTCCGGGTACCTTCGAAGGCAAACTGGCGGCCTTGAACTACGTCCTGACCGTCTACGCAATGTGGTACTCCGACGCCCTGCTCAAGGACAACGGCTGGTCCGTTCCCAAGACCTGGGATGAGATGTACGCACTCGGCGAGCAGGCCAAGGCCAAGGGCAAATACCTGTTCGTGTGGGGCAAGGAAGCCGCAACGTACTACCAGGAAATGGCGATCGCTTCCGCCATCAAGGAAGGCGGACACGACGTCCGCCTCGGATTGGAAAACCTCAAGGCAGATTGCTGGTCCCACCCTGCACTTCAGAGCGTCTTTACCGCCCTGAACAAGATCGTCAAGGCAGGCCACTTCAAGCCCGGCGGTTCAGGCACCCAGTTCACGGCAGCACAGGCGCAGTGGAGCAACGCCCAGGAAGCAGTGTTCTACCCGTCCGGTTCGTGGATCGAAAACGAGATGAAGGACCAGACGAAGTCCGGATTCAAGATGACCGGCGCGCCCGTCCCCTCCGTGACCACCAGCTCCAAGCTGCCGTACGCGTCCCTGCACAGCGCAGCAGGCGAGCCCTTCGTGGTTCCTTCGCAAGGCAAGAACGTGGCCGGTGGCAAGGAATTGCTCCGCGTCATGCTGTCCAAGGACGCTGCCACCAACTTCGCCAAGACCAAGCTGGCCCCCACCATCGTCAAGGACACCGTTCCCTCCGATGGCTTCGGCTCCACGGCACTCGTCTCCCAGACCAAGCTGCTCAGCGACGCCGGCGACAATATCTACACCTGGAACTTCATTGACCTTTACGGGACCAACAAGGACCAGCTGGTTGTGTGGAACACGTTCCTCGATGGAAAGTCCGACGTCGCCACGCTGACGTCGGACCTGCAGAAGATCACCGACAAGGTCCGTAACGACAGCTCGGTCAAGAAGATTGAAGTGAAGTGACTTCAGTGAAAGCAAAAACACTCCGGGTCGGCGACGGTGCGTCCGCCGTCGTCGTTCCGGATGCCGCACCACCCGTCTACAAGAGGCGGCGCAAGCCCCTGACGTTCGACAAGATCAGTTTCTTCGTGGTCTTCCTCGGCTTGCCCCTGGCCATCTACATCGTGTTCGTGATCTCGCCGTTCGTGCAGGCCTTCGGGTACTCCCTGACCGACTGGACAGGGTTCTCGCCGGACAGGAACTTCATCGGACTCGCGAACTACCAGAAGCTCTTCACGGATGACATCTTCATGAAGGCAATGGGGAACAACATCCTGTTGGTCATCTGCCTGCCAATCATCACCATCATCCTCAGCCTCGTGCTGGCAACGTTGGTGACTGTCGGCGGCAGCAGCAAGGGCCAGATCAAGGGCCTTCGCAATTCCAGCTTCTACCGGGTTGTCTCGTTCTTCCCCTACACGATTCCGGCGATTGCCATCGGCATTATGTGGGGCCAGATCTACGATCCCTCGGGTGGCCTCCTGAACGGCATCCTCACTTCCCTCGGCATGGACCAGTTCAAGTCCTACGCTTGGCTTGGGGATAAGAACACGGCCATGATCGCCACGATGTTCGTGATCGTGTGGGGCTTCATAGGCTTCTACATGGTGCTTTTCGTGGCTGGCATCAAAGGTATCCCTGCCGAGCTGTTTGAGGCGGCCCGGATTGACGGGGCGGGGCGTTTCCGCACTGCGGTGTCGATCACCATCCCGCTCATCCGGGACAACATCCAGACGGCCTACATCTACATGGGCATTTTGGCGCTGGATGCCTTCGTCTATATGGCCGCCCTGAACTCCGGCGGTGGCCCGGACAACTCCACCCTGGTGATGTCCCAGCAGCTCTTCTTCACCGCTTTCACCAAGGGCCAGTTCGGCCTGGCCAGCGCCATGGGCGTTGTGCTGGCCGTAGCCACCCTGATCTTCTCCGGCCTCGTGTTCCTGGTCAACAGGCTCACTGGTGGCGACAAGGATGTGTCCCTCTGATGACTTCCAAAATAGCCAGCCAGGAAATGAAGTCGCTTCACTTCAGCCCTCGTAAGCCGGCCATGACCACCGGTGACAAGGTAGTGGGCGCCGTTTCCCACACGGCCCTCACCATCTGGTCCCTCATTGTGATCCTGCCGTTGCTGTGGACCTTCATGTCCTCGTTCAAGACGTCCAGTGAGATCTTCGCCTCGCCGTTCGCCTTGCCCTCGCAGTGGCGCTTCGATAACTACATCCGGGCCTGGAGCGAAGCCGGAATCGGAAGCTACTTCCTGAACTCGGTGGTCGTGGTGGGTTCGGCGTTGGTGATCGTCATGGTCCTCGGTGCCATGTGTGCTTACGTCCTTGCGCGTTATACATTCCCGGGCAGCAAAGCCATCTACTACCTCATGCTGGCCGGCCTGACCTTCCCGATCTTCCTTGCCATGGTTCCTCTGTTCTTCATCATGCGGAACATCGGCATGCTGAACACCTTGCCCGGACTCATCCTGGTGTATGTCGGCTTCGCGCTGCCGTTCACCGTCTTCTTCCTGTTCTCCTTCTTCAAGTCGCTTCCCCACGAAATCACCGAGGCGGCTGCCTTGGATGGGGCCGGCGAGTGGCGGACGTTCTTCCAGGTCATGTTGCCGATGGCCAAGCCCGGACTCGCCTCCGTTGCCATCTTCAACTTCCTGGGCCTGTGGAACCAGTTCCTGATTCCGGTGGCCATCAACGCGGCCGGACCACGCGTGCTGTCCCAGGGCCTCGCAGCCTTCGCTGGCCAGATGGGCTATGCCGTGGACTTCGGCGCCCTGTTCGCCGCGGTCACGGTCACCGTCGTTCCCGTGCTGATCGTCTACGTCATCTTCCAGCGCCAGCTTCAGGGTTCGGTGTCGCAAGGCACTTCCAAGTAGCAGGGCCAAGCTAAAAAAGCGCCCGACGGCGGTTCCCACCATTGGTGAGGGCCGCCGTCGGGCGTTTCTGCCGACTGCTCCGTGCCAACCGGCGCGGCCCGCGTCAGAGCCGCTGGTAACGGGAACGGAACAAGGAAAAGATACCGTAGGCCATGAGTCCGAGGCTGACGAACCCCAGCACCCATCCGCCAAAGGGTTGTTTCAGGAAGGCTTTGAGTGCCGAGTCGAGGCCGCCTTGTTGGGAGGGGTCGTGCGCCGCTGTGGCGATCAGGATGAGCAAGCCGACGGCGCCGAGCGCCACCCCCTTCGCGCAATAGCCCACCACGCCCAGTATCGTAAACGCATCTCCCAAGGCCCCGGACGGTTTCCCCCTCAGGTTCTTTTCGTACTTGCGTGTGATCCCCATGAAGACGTATGTGCCGGCGGATGCCAGCAGTGCCACCCCGATGATCACCAGGAGGACGGTGCCGGGAGTGCTGGACATGAGGTCTGCGCTGGTCGAACGGGATTTCTCGCTGCTGCTGCTCGGACGGCTGAGCGCAAAACTGCCGAAGGTCACCGCGGCCACGGCGAAGACGATTGCCTGCCCTGCTGCCTTGAGCCGATTCATCCAGCGCTTGGAGCTGTCGCGCCCGCTCCACCCCATCACGGCGTCGCTCGCCATGTACAGAGCGAGGGCGCCGCAGGCCACTAGTCCCGCCCACAAAAGAACGACGCCGCCGGGCGTAGCGGCCATCTGGCCGACCGCACCGCTTTGGTCGGCTTGGCCGGATGAGCCCAGCGCGATCCCCAAGGCGATGGTCCCGATCAGAAGGTGTATCAGCCCTAACGCGACAAAGCCGGCCCGCGCCACGACTCTGACGGTCCGTGAATCCTTGGCGTCGTCTACGGCGTCTTCCACCGAATCGGCGCCCCGGGATACTGCGTTGCCGGCTTTGTTCGTATGATCGTCCGCGCCCATGGAGCTCCTTTGGTCTGTCCTCATCTTGCCACCGTGGGCTCCCAAGCGGGAGGGCGCCCGGCTACTGGATACGATGGGCGCATGTGGATCGCGTGGATCGAGTTCGACATCCTCCTGGGCGAGGTGCACAGCCTGAAGGAGAAACGCTCCCTCGTGCGCCCGCTGATCGCCGAGTTGAAACGGCGATTCGAAGTCTCTGCCGCTGAGACCGGGCACTTGGACCAGCATCGGCGTGTGCTCATCGGCGCAGGCGCAGTGGCAGCAGACCGGGCGCATCTCGTGGAGGTGCTCGACGCCGTCGAACGCTTCGTTGCCGCGCGCCCCGAACTGGAGCTGCTGAGCGCCCGACGCCGGGACCTCCACAGCGAAGACTGACCCCAACCCGGGACGCTCGCTCACCTATGTGGGGTTTTGGCCGGACGCTCGCTCAGATGCGTGAGCGAGGGTTGCCGGGAAGGCGGGTATATGTGAGCGAGGGTTGCCGGGAAGGCGGGTATATGTGAGCGAGCGTTTCCACCATACTGGCGATGTCTGGAGCAGGCCTTAAAAACGTTTGCTCCCCACCGCGAGCCGGTGAGGAGCAAACGAAAGGTGAAACCGGGTGAGCCTAGCCGAAGTACTTCGGCAGGGTGGCCTCGTGGGCTTCGCTGAGGGCGTCCAAGGAGAGCTCGTCCACGCCGTTGATCTCCAGCTTGCCGCCGGCAGCGTCGACGACGCCGATCCGGAGGTGGGCGAAGCCGCGGGCAGTGCACATGTCCTTGAAGCGGATTTCCTCGGAGCGCGGAACGGACACGATGGCCCGGCCCTGGGACTCGGAGAACAATGCGGTGAACAGGTCCACGGCGTCGCGCTCCACGAGTTCGTCCAGCGCAATGCGGGCGCCCACGCCGTAGCGAAGTGCGGACTCCACCAGCGCAGCGGCTAGGCCGCCCTCGGAGAGGTCGTGCGCGGCGTCGATCATGCCGTCGCGCGAAGCGTTGATGAGGATTTCGCCGAGCTGGCGCTCGATGGACAAGTCAACGTTCGGCGGCAAGCCACCGAGGTGTCCGCGCAGGTTGGACCATTCCGAACCGTCCAGCTCTGCAGCCGTGGTGCCCAGCAGGTAGATGGCCTGGCCATCTTCCTTCCAGCCGGAAGGCGTGCGGCGCGCGACGTCGTCGAGCTTGCCCAGCACTGCAACCACGGGGGAGGGGTGGATCGGCACGGTACCGGTCTGGTTGTACAGCGAGACGTTGCCGCCTGTGACCGGGACGCCCAGCTCCATGCACGCATCGGACAGGCCGCGAATAGACTCGGCCAGCTGCCACATGACATCCGGGTCCTCGGGGGAACCGAAGTTCAGGCAGTCGCTGACGGCCATCGGGACGGCGCCGGAGGTTGCGACGTTGCGGTACGACTCGGCCAGTGCCAGCTGTGCGCCGTGGTACGGGTCGAGGTAGGTGTAGCGGCCGTTGGCGTCGGTGGCCAGGGCCACGCCAAGCCCGGTTTCCTCGTCCACGCGGACCACTCCGGCGTCGTCCGGGAACGCCATGGCGGTGTTGCCGCCGACGTAGCGGTCGTACTGCTTGGTGATCCAGGCCTTGCTGCACATGTTCGGCGAAGCAATGAGCTCGGTGATGGCAGCGGCCAGCTCCCCGGAGGTGGAGGGGCGGCCGGCGTCCTGCACGGAGCCCGTGAAGGTATCGGCCTGCACGGAATCCTGCCATGAGGGGCGGGCAAACGGGCGGTCGTAGACCGGACCGTCGTGGGCAACGGTGCGCGGGTCGACGTCGACAATGACTTCGCCTTCCCACGTGATGATGAGGCGCCCGGTGTCGGTCACTTCGCCCAGCCAGGAGTACTCCACGGCCCATTTGTCCATGACCGCTTCGAAAGCGGCGATGTTCCCAGGGGTGACAACCGCCATCATGCGTTCCTGCGACTCGGACATCAGGATTTCGCCCGGGGTCAGGGTGGGATCGCGGAGCAGCACGGAAGTCAGCTCAACCTGCATGCCGCCGTCGCCGTTGGAAGCGAGCTCGGACGTGGCGCAGGAGATGCCCGCGGCGCCGAGGTCCTGGATACCCTCAACCAGCGAACCCTTGAACAGCTCCAGGCAGCACTCGATGAGCACCTTTTCGGCGAACGGGTCGCCTACCTGGACGGCGGGGCGCTTGGACGGCTTGGTGTCGTCGAAGGACTCCGAGGCCAGCACGGAGGCGCCGCCAATGCCGTCGCCGCCGGTGCGCGCACCGAAAAGGACTACCTTGTTGCCCTTGCCGGAGGCGTTGGCCAAACGGATGTCTTCGTGGCGCATGACGCCCACTGCGAGCGCGTTGACCAGCGGGTTGCCCTGGTACACGGAGTCGAACACCATTTCGCCGCCGATGTTCGGCAGGCCAAGCGAGTTGCCGTAGCCACCAATGCCCGCAACGGCACCGTGCATGACGCGGGCCGTGTCCGGGTGGTCGATGGCGCCGAAACGCAGCGGGTCCATCACGGCTACCGGGCGGGCGCCCATCGAGATGATGTCGCGGACAATGCCGCCGATACCGGTCGCGGCACCCTGGTAAGGCTCCACGAACGACGGCGAGTTGTGGGACTCGATCTTGAACGTCACGGCCCAGCCGTCGCCCAAGTTGGTGACGCCGGCGTTTTCGCCGATGCCCACGAGCATGTCCTTCTTCATCTCCTCGGTCACCTTTTCGCCGAACTGGCGCAGGTGGTTCTTCGAGGACTTGTAGGAGCAGTGCTCGCTCCACATGACGGAGTACATGGCGAGCTCGGCGCCGGTAGGCCGGCGGCCCAGGACCTTCACGACCTCGTCGAACTCGTTCTGCTTCAAGCCGAGTTCGGCCCAGGGGAGCTCGGTGTCCGGCGTTTTAGCCGCGTTCTCCACCGTGTCGATGTTGAACTTCTTGCCGACGGTTTCAGCAGAGGTAGTCACTGTGCGCCTCCCACGATCTTGTTCAGGACGGAGGTGAAGAAGCCCAAGCCATCCGTGCCGGCGTTGGACTCAGGACCGAATCCGGGCTCCACCGCGTGCTCCGGGTGCGGCATGAGGCCCACCACGTTGCCGGCGGCGTTGCTGATGCCGGCAATGTCGCGGCGTGAACCGTTCGGGTTCCAGCCCACATAGCGGAACACGACGCGGCCCTCGGCCTCAAGGGCGTCCAGGGTCTTGTCGTCAGCGATGTACTGGCCATCCTGGTTCTTCAGCGGAACCGTGATTTCCTCGCCTGCCTCGTAGTCCGAGGTCCACACGGTCTTGTTGTTCTCCACGCGCAGCACCTGGTCGCGGCACAAGAACTTCAAGTGGTCGTTCTTGATCATGGAGCCCGGGAGCAGGTGCGACTCGGTCAGGATCTGGAAGCCGTTGCAAATACCCAGGACGGGCAGCTTGGCATCGCTGTTGGCAGCATCGATGATGCGGGACATCAGCGGAGCGAAGCGGGAAATCGCGCCGGCGCGCAGGTAGTCGCCATAGGAGAAGCCGCCCGGGATGACGACGGCGTCCACGTCGGCCAGGTGGGTGTCCGCATGCCAGAGCGCGACGGCGGTGCCGCCTGCGAGGCGGACCGCACGGGCGGCGTCGCGGTCGTCAAGCGTGCCGGGGAAGGTGACGACGCCGATCCTGGCCCCAACCAAATGGGGTTCGACGGCCACAGGGGCTCCGCCGATCAAAGGAAGTTCAGTCATGTCAGGCCTCGACGACCTCGACGTTGACGACGTCTTCGATCACCGGGTTGGACAGCAGGGTCTCGGCGGCCTCGCGGGCCTGGGCGAGGATGGCGTCGGTCACCTCGCCGTCGACGGTCAGTTCGAAGCGCTTGCCCTGGCGGACTGCGCTAAAGCTGGTGAAGCCGAGGCGGGGCAGTGCGCCCACGATGGCCTTCCCCTGAGGGTCCAGAATCTCGGGCTTGGGCATGACGTCGACGACGATCCGGGGCATCCGGTAACTCCTGTGCGTGAGCGTTGGTTAAACCTTTGGTTAAAGGCTGCCGCGGAGTGGTGCCGTCTCACGCCGGAACTGCCTCCAAACAGCGTTCAGGAACAGTGTTTAGCGGCAGGGTCTTACGGAATAAGGGGGGCGCTCCGCGAGCTTGCATGCCCATTCTACCGGCCAAATCGCTACATACCCTATTTGCGGGAGATCGGTGAAGAGGCCCCGTGGGCCGCGCCAATTCGCGGCGGCGCCCCGCCGTCGTCGGGGGTTTTCAATGCCCGACGACGGCTCCGGGCACTGGACGACGGCGGCTCTGGCCGGGGGTGGTTTGCGTCACTAGGATTGCGGCATGGCCGAAAACGCTAAGTCGATGGTTTTGCCCGTGGTCCTTGCCGCTGTTTTCGCCGGCCTGGGCAGGGTGGTTTTCCAAAGGATCATGGCGGACCGGGCTGCCCGGGAAAACCGCATTTCCGTCCCGCCCGATGCTTCGACAAGGGCAAAAATCAGCGACGCGCTGAGAGGGATCCATTCTTAGCGTGGCCCGGGCCGCTGACACCGTCTGGAGTGCAATAGGGTACGCGCAAATGCGCTAATCCTCCGGGTTAAAGGCGCGTATTCGGGAGTAGCTTGGAATTGCTGTCTAGGAAATTCCCCGTCCAACAGGAGGAGCAATGACCGAACACGTCGCCGAAGTGTCCGCATGCAGCGTTGGCAGCTGCGGATTCAACCATCATGGCTGCACCGCCTACGGGATTACGATCGGCGGAACCGCGGATCACGCTTCCTGCGCCACCTTCATTGACACCGCGCTCATGGGAGGACTCCCCAAAGTCCTGGCGCATGTCGGTGCCTGCCAGCGCTCGGAATGCACCCACAACAACAACCTCATGTGCGAGGCCCACGATGTCCGGATCGGCCCCGGTGCCGAAGCGGCTGATTGCTTGACGTACCAGCACGCCTGAGGCTCCTTTCAGGCCGCCTTCGCGATCAATATCTGAATATCCGCACAGCGGGCACGTCCCCTTCCGACGGGGGCGTGCCCGCTGCTGCGTGCGGATGTATTCTGATGCCGAATGACATGACCAAAAACGTGAAATGTGTCCTATGTCATATTCAGCTATCACTCTGTACTCTATGAGTCGGCTGGGCTTTAGCTGATTACAAGAACTGTCAATCGGCGTACGTCCTTAGTTGATTGATCTTGACATGACCGCCACGATCGCCCGGAAAGGTGCAATCACTCGTGAATTCACAAGGAAAGAGCTTCATTAGAAGCGGGGGGCTTCGAAAAGCTGCGGCGTTGGCCGTCGGACTACCGGTTCTGCTCTCCTCGGTGGCTTTGACACCCGCTCATGCTTCGCCCGCTTTCGGCTCAACGGTCTTCGGATCAACGGTTGCGGGGGTTGCCCGGAATGTCGACCCCAAGTCTTATCAGGATGGCCGCTACGTAGTGGTGCTGGCAGAGAAGCCAGCGGCCACTTACGACGGCGGAACGCCCGGCTACGTGCCCACCAAGCCGCAAACCGGCAAGAAGCTGGACGTCGGCAAGGCCGAAGTGAAGCAGTACCAGGCCCACTTGCAGCAGAAGCAGCAGGACGTGGCCAAGCAGCAGAGCGTGAGCATCAATCGCGACTACACCACAGCCATTAACGGCTTCAGCGCCACCCTTTCCGCGAACCAGGCCGTCAATCTGGCGAAGAACCCCGATGTTCTCCTCGTGGCCCCGGACACCCAGTCAGCTCCTGACTACTCCACCACCGATTTCCTCAACCTCAGCGGACCGAACGGCGTGTGGAATACCCAGTTCGGCGGCCAGGACCAGGCCGGCAAGGGCACTGTGGTGGGCGTCATCGACACCGGCTACACGCCCACAAGCAAGTTCTTCGCCGGCGATCCCGTCCAGCCGCTGGTCGGGGACCCACAGGTGGGCGTCCCGTACCGCACGAGTGACGGCAAGATCGCCATGCTGAAGGCCAACGGAGATACCTTCGTAGGGGAGTGCCAGAAGGGTACGGACACCGGGGCGGCCTTTGACGGCACTGCCTGCAATTCCAAGGTCCTCAGCGCCCACTACTTCGCAGATGCCTTCCTGCAGACAGTTCCGCCAGCCCAACGGGCACCCCAGGAACAGATCTCGCCCATCGACGTCGCGAGCCATGGCACGCACACGGCAAGCACCGCCGCGGGCAACTCCGGTGTGGAGACGTTCGTGGATGGCCGAAGCTTCGGCAAGACTAGCGGCGTGGCACCGGCCGCCAAGCTCTCGATTTACAAGATCTGCTGGGAAGACACCGACCCCAATTCGGGCGGCTGCTACAGTTCCGCGGCCATCTCCGCCATTGACCAAGCCATAGCCGACGGCGTGGACGTCCTGAATTACTCCATCTCCGGCGCTACGGACACCACCACCGACCCGGTCTCGCTCGCGTTTCTCTCGGCTGCGTCGGCCGGCATCTTCGTGGCCGCGTCCGCAGGTAACTCGGGCCCGCAGGCCAGCACCGTCAACCACGGCGCACCCTGGATGACCACGGTTGCGGCTAGTTCGTTCTCCCAAGAGCTCCAGGGAACCGTCGAATTCTCCGACGGCACCAAGTTCCGCGGAGCCAGCATCATGAACCACCAGGTGAGCGGGGCCGGCGTCGTGCTTTCCGCAAACGCTGCCTCGGGTAGCGGTAACGCAGCGCTCTGCGCGCCGGGCTCACTTGACCCGGCGAAAATCGCCGGCAAGGTAGTGGTGTGTGACCGCGGGGTGGTTGACCGCGTCGCCAAGAGCGCCGAGGTGCTCCGCGGCGGCGGTGTGGGCATGATCCTCGTGAACCTCACCAACTCCTCCTTGGACACGGACAAGCACGCAGTGCCCACCGTCCACGTCAATCCTCCGGCGTCGCAGGCCATCAAGGACAAGGTCGCGGCCAATCCTGGAATTACCGTTTCCCTGGTTGACCACGACACCACTGGGCTTCCGCTCGAGGCCCAGCCGCAGATCGCCGGATTCTCCTCCCGGGGCCCGCTCCTCGCCACCGATTCGGATCTGCTCAAGCCGGACATTTCGGCTCCGGGCGTTGCGGTGCTGGCAGGGGTTTCGCCTATCGGCAGCAAGGGCGATGAGTACGGATTCATGTCCGGTACCTCCATGGCGTCCCCGCACATTGCAGGTTTCGGAGCGCTGATCCTGGCGAAGAATCCCGATTGGTCACCTGCAACGGTCAAGTCGGCCATGATGACGACGGCGAGTGACGTCAAGCTGGCCGATGGAACCAAGAACCAGGATGTCTTCGCCACGGGTGCAGGAGAAATGAACCCTGCCAGCGTGCTCGAACCGGGCCTGGTCTACGATGCCGGAACCGAGGACTACCTGAAGTTCATCCAGGGTACCGGCGTCGATCTCGGCAAGCCGGGACTTGGCTCGACACTGCCACGCGACATGAACCTTCCGTCGTTCGCCCTGGGTAACCTCGCGGGCAAGATCGAGGTCACCCGCACCGTCACGGCCCTGACTCCGGGACAATACCGGGCCACAGTCAATGTCCCTGGCGTTGACGTCAAGGTCACACCGTCTGTGCTGAACTTCAACGAAGTCGGCCAGAAGAAGACCTTCAAGGTGACCTTCGAAAACAAGACCTCGGCATTGGGTACGTTCGCGATGGGATCGCTGAAGTGGGAAGGTGCCAACAAGTCGGTGGTCTCTCCAATTGCGGTCCGTCCGCAGTCGGTAGTGGCCTCCAAGAGCGTCGCCTTCACGTCCCAGCAAGCAAGCGGTTCGGCGGACATCAACATCGTCTCGGGTTCCGACTCACCCACGGCTGTGACCATTGACGGCCTCTCCAAGGCTGATTCCTCGGCCGCGGAACTTGTTCCCGGTCCTGTGGCTGTGGCGAACAATGCCTCGAACTTCGTAAAGACTGCAACGGTTCCCCCCGGAACAACCTTCGCGAAGTTCTCGGTCATCTCCTCAGATCCCACTGCGGATTTCGATCTGTACGTGCTGTCGCCGTCAGGTCAGTTGTTCACGGCAGCCACACCGAGTGCCAGTGAGTCCCTCTCGCTCGACAACCCGGAGCCTGGGACGTACACCATCATCGCGAACCTGTTTGGCAGCCCCAACAACCGGCCCACCAAGGCCAGTGTTGATGCGGCGATCCTGGGCGCAAACCAAGGCAACGCCACGGTCACGCCCAACCCAATCAAGATGAAGAACGGCAAATCCGGGAAGTTCACCTTCGCGTGGAGCAAGCTGACCCCGGGCTCCTACATCGGTCGACTCACGTTTGCCGGCACCAGCTCGCCGACGTTCGTGTCCGTCCTGGTCTCGGCAAACGGCAGCGTTTCCGTGGTGCCGAAGGATGACCAGGAAGGCGAGCACGGCAAGGCCAAACTGCAGAATGACGGGGAGGACCAGTCAAACAACGCCCTTTAGTGCGGCAATGATCGTCTGACAGAAATGCAAGGCAGCGGCCGGCGGGATATCCCGCCGGCCGTTTTCTTGTTTCCCCCCGGACGCCCGCTCACTTATATGGCCCTTTTGGCGGACGCTCGCTCACCTTTGAGCCTTAACTGTGGAACCCTCTTGCAGATGATGTGAGCGGGCGTCGGGTCGGGACGGTTGTTTGTGAGCGGGCGTCGGGCCGGGAGGGGTTGTTTGTGAGCGGGCGTCGGGTCGGGGACGGTTGTTTGTGAGCGGGCGTCGTTAGATGTTTCCTGTGGATCCTGCCACGCCGCCGAGGAGGGCGGCCATGGTGCGCCAACGGGCGATCTCACAGCCGTCCGTCCGGCTGAAGCGGCTGCTCACTTCGCGCCCGCGGAACCTGCCCGTAACCGTTGCCACCTGCGGACCGCCGTATTGCTGGGTGCAAATACGGTCCGGCCGGGGAACCGGAAAGAAGATCTCTTCGCCGAATTGCTCGACGGCGGCAAGCGCCGCGCGGGGGTCCGGAAGGGTCGAGCCTTCGGAGACTTCGCCGCCGGAGCCGAGCAGGACGAACTCATAGTCCGCGGCGCCTGGTGCCTCCGTCAGCGTAATGGTGAGTTCGACGTCGTACTTTCCATTGCTTGAAGTCATCGCTGTCCTTTGTGAGACGGTGTTGGTACGAGGAGTTCCAGGAGCGGTTGCACTTCGTCGAGGACCCGGGCACGGAGCGCTTGGGCGTCTGCGGCGAATGCCCTCTGATACTCAACGTACTCGGCCTTGCCTTGTGGTGTCTCGATCCTGATGGCCGGATATCCCCACTCTTCAAGGTCATAGGGGGAGGCCTGCATGTCCATGGCGCGGATCCGCCAGGACAGTTCGAAGCAGTCCATCACCAGCTCGCTCGGCAGGGCCGGTGTCAGTTTGTACGCCCATTTGTAGAGGTCCATGTTGGCATGCAGGCAGCCGGGCTGCTCCATGGTGCGTTGGTTGTCCCGCGTGGGGGTGAGCTCATTGAGCGGGATGGCGTCCGGAGTGTAGAAACGGAAGGCGTCGAAGTGCGAGCAGCGGATCCGGTTGTCTTCCACCACGGTGTCTGTGCCTTCGGCGCCGAGGCGCAGCTTGAGGTACTCGTGGCGAAGATCGAACTTGTCCTGGCGGTAGACCATGGCCCACTCGTGCAGTCCGAAGCAACCAAACTGGGCGGGCCGCGCGACGGTTCCGGAGAGGATGATGCCGGCGAAGCGGACGGCCTCGGTGCGGTCGGCCGCGAACTTGCGGCGATCGAAGGTGACCGCAACGGTACGGGCGGGCAGACCCGCGGCCGCCAGCGCGCCGTCGTCGAGCGCTCGGTAATACTTCCACCCGGCCCGCTCCGCCGCTTTCGGGCCGGAGAGCACGACGCCATCGCCCGGGTGCCAGCGCAGCAGCTGGCCGGGCTTCTGGGTGTAGTAGGTGAAGAGGAAGTCTTCGACGGGATGCTTCTGGCCTGCGGAGCGGCGGGCCAAGTATGGCTTGGCGTAGCGTTCGACGCGGGCGTGGTGGGCGGCCTCCAGCGCGAGCCATTTCTCTTGCGGGAGGTGCGTGTATTTAAGCTCCGGCACCGCTTGAACCAATGATGTCGGCGACGGCGGCCCAGGCGGAAATTTCGCAGCCGTCCGTGAGCTTGTAGGAGGACTCGACGCCCACGCCATCAACGGCCCCGGTGACTATTGCCGTCTGGGGTCCGCCGTAACGCTGGTCGCAGACCTGGTCGCTGGAGCGCGGCGTTCGCGTGAGGAGGGCGGGGTTCTTTTTCAGGGCGGCGCACGCAGCGGCTGCGGTGGGGTGGTGGCTCTCCGCGGAGGGGACACCGCCGGTGCAGACGAGCGTGTAGCTTTCCGGGGCTGCCGTGGGGGAGGGCTTGACGATGATCGAAAGCTCGGCTTCTCCGCGGCCGGGTGAGCTGGGCGCGGTGGGGGAGAACGAAGGGGTCGGTTTGCCGCTGGGAGACGCCGTTTCGTCAGGCAAAAGTCCGGTAGGGCTGCTCGACGGCGAGGACGACGCGCTGCTGCCAGGCGCCGGGCTGCTGGGCGAACCGCCTCCGGAGCCGGGTGTGCAGGCGGCAAGACCAGCGACGGCGAGGATGGCCAGCACTGACCGGACTATTCGCAGACGCATGGGGGTTCTCCTTGATTTATGCCAGTTTATCGCCCACCGGCAGCAGGGTGTTGCGTGGCCGCGATGAGGCCGGTCATCGCCCGGTGCAGTCCCGCTACTTCGGCGCGCGTGAGTTGGAGCCGCTCCATGATGGTTCCAGGCACAGCCGTCGCCTGTTGCCTGAGGGCGGCGCCGGCTTCGGTCAAGGTGATGGCGAGGGCCCGTTCGTTTCCGTGGATGCGGTTCCGGGTCACGAATCCTGCTTCTTCGAGCCGGCGCAGGATCGGTGAAAGAGTGGCTGGCTCGTGCAGGAGTGCCTCACTGATTTCCTTGAGCGTGCGCGGGCTGCGTTCCCATAGGGCGAGCATCACGAGGTACTGCGGATGGGTCAGCCCCATCTTTTCAAGCACCGGTTTGTAGACGCCCACCACGCTCCGCGACGCCACGGTCAGGGCGAAGCACAATTGACGCTCCAGCAACAGATCGTCTTCCGGCGGGGCGGTGGTTTCAGGGGCAATGGGTGTGCTTGCGGCGGCCAAGGTTTGCTCCGTTCCGTGTCGGCGACCGATCCGTACCGGCCGATAGTTAGTGCACTAATTGTTAGTGTACTCTTAAACCACAACATCCTTTTGAGAGAGGGTAGACCAGGTGGCCAAAGAGACCATGACCCAGAGATTCATGCGTGCAACCGGCAAGCTGCGGATCATTTTCGGTCCGGCGCACAGCAGTTCCCTGGATCATGAAATGACCGAGGAGAACAAGCGCCTCCTCGCGCGGCGCCAGGCTGAAGCGCAGCAGTGGGAGACCGTCCGCCGTCCGGATGGCAGCACCTACGTGGTCCCCAAGAACCCGGACGACAAATCCCTTCGATAGTCCCCACCGGCTCCCAGCTCTCACCGATCGACGCCGACCCGGGCCTTTTGCGGGTTCCGGGCGTAAAATTGGCCTCACTGGAACCACTCAGCTCCAACCGTACGGCTGGACCTCGCAGCGGGGAAGGAGGTGGGAATTGTGGGACATGCACTCGATAGTTTCATGAGGGTAACCGATCGGCTTCGCTTCTGGTTCGGCCCGGCAACCCGGGGCGACATTGATACGCCCGTAGTCCACAAGCATGACGACTTCGAGACGGCGTCGGAAGAAGACCTGGGGCATTTCGTCGTCGAAACAGACGACCAGGGCCACCACTACGGAGTCCGCAAGGAAAGCGCCTAGGCCGCTTTGCAGTTACGCAGCCGCTTGCGGCTCCAAAGCCGCAAGAAGCAAAAGAACCGGAGCCAAAGCTCCGGTTCTTTCACGTTAAAGCACTTCAGATCCCGACGGCGGTGCCTGGCTGTGCGCTCCCGACGGCGGATGCTAGGCGGCGGAGGCCGTCTAGCGGCCGGTGCCGCCATAGACGGTTGCCTCGGCGTCGCCGTCGAGATCGAACGCCTTATGGATGGCGCGAACGGCATCATCAAGCAGATCGGCGTGCGTGACGACAGAGATACGGATCTCCGAGGTGGAAATCATGTTGATGTTGATCCCGGCGTCGGAGAGTGCCTTGAAGAAGGTGGCGGAGACGCCCGGGTGCGAACGCATCCCGGCACCGATCAGCGAAAGCTTGCCGACGTTCTCGTTGTATTCGATGCTTTCGAAGCCGATTTCAGGCTGCGCCGCACGGAGGGCAGTGAGGGCATCGGCGCCTTCCACGATGGGCAGGGTGAATGAGATGTCCGTGCGGCCGGTACCGTGCGTGGACACGTTCTGGACGATCATGTCGATGTTCGAGTGCGCCTTGGCGATGACCTGGAAAATTGCGGCGGCCTTGCCCGGGATGTCCGGGACGCCGACCACAGTGACCTTGGCTTCTGAACGGTCGTGTGCAACACCGGAGATGATTGGCTGCTCCAAGGCAACTCCCTCTTGAATCGTGATCTTGTCGTCGGCGCTGGGTAGGACCCAGGTGCCTTCGTTCTGGCTGAATGAGGACCGGACGTGCAGGGGCACACCGAATCGGCGGGCGTATTCCACGCAACGCAAGTGCAGGATCTTGGCGCCGGAAGCTGCCAGTTCCAGCATTTCCTCGCTCGAGATACGGTCGATCTTCGTTGCGGTGGAAACCACGCGGGGGTCGGCCGTGTAGATGCCGTCGACGTCCGTGTAGATTTCGCAGACGTCCGCTTCGAGCGCGGCGGCGAGGGCCACGGCAGTGGTATCGGATCCGCCGCGGCCAAGGGTAGTGATCTCCCTTGTGCTCCGGGTCATGCCCTGGAAGCCGGCCACGATGGCGACGTGCCCTTTGTCCAATGCGGTACGGATGCGGTGGGGGTCGACGTCGATGATGCGGGCCTTGCCGTGTATCCCGTCCGTGATCATGCCGGCCTGGGAGCCGGTGAACGACTGCGCTGAGGCGCCGAATTTGTTGATGGCCATGGCGAGCAGGGCCATGGAGATGCGCTCGCCTGCGGAGAGGAGCATGTCCATCTCACGAGCGGGAGCAGAATCGGTGACTTGGGCGGCGAGATCCAGGAGTTCGTCCGTGGTGTCTCCCATGGCGGAAACCACCACAACAACCTCGTTGCCGGCCTTTTGTGCGTCAACCACGCGGCGGGCAACACGCTTGATGCCTTCCGCATCGGACACCGAGGAGCCGCCGAACTTCTGCACGATCAGCTGCTTGGTCTTGGCAGTCTGCGCGGTCAGGTCTTCGGTTTTCACATCGGTAGTGGGCAAACTCATGCGCGCACCCTCACTGCTCAATTGGGGATCATACGTTGCGTGGCCAGATAGCGGCACGGCTACGTGGCTTATGTGGCCAGTTTATCGCCGGGCGCGGCGGGCGGGGGAATTGTGACCAAATCTCGGCCCTTGGGTGCGTGCCGGGCAGTTTCGGCTTGGCGTACGATCAAGAAATACGCAGCCTGGGGGAATGTGGGCTCACGGGAATTGAAGCGTACTTGTTCTGTTTGGGGGAAACAGGTGAGTAGAGCATGTCCATAGCTGAAAGTTCAAGCGTCCCGGTGAGCGGCGCCCTCGGAGTATCCGCGGAAGGCGTCTCACGCCGCTTCGGTACGGTCCACGCCGTCGAGCACATCGATTTCCATGCCCCGCCAGGGAAGGTCACGGCGCTCATCGGTCCCAACGGCGCAGGCAAAACGACCCTCCTTCTCATGCTTGCCTCGCTTCTGCGGCCCGACTCCGGGACCATCCGGATCAACGGCCTGAATCCCCTGCACGACAGCGCCGCCGCGCGGCTTCGGATCGGCTGGATGCCGGACACCCTGGGGGTGTGGGAGTCCTTGACCGCACGCGAAATCCTGGTCCAGATGGCGCGCTTCTACCGTCTGCCCAAGTCCGGTATCGCCCAGCGTGTTGCCGGGTTGCTCGAACTTGTCCGGCTGGACACCCTTGCCGGCCAGCCGGCCCGGGTCCTCTCCAGAGGCCAGCAACAACGGCTCAGCCTGGCCAGGGCTCTCATCCACGACCCCTCCGTGCTTCTGCTCGACGAGCCGGCGTCCGGCCTCGACCCGGGATCCCGCGTGGAGCTCCGAAACCTGCTGCGCCGCCTGGCCGGGGAAGGGAAAGCCGTGGTGGTTTCCTCCCACGTGCTCAGTGAACTCGATGAAATCGCGGACGGAGCGGTGTTCGTCAGCCAGGGCCGCACCGTGAAACAGCAGACCCTCGAGGAGGCCGCCCTGCAGGGCCGGCGCTACGCCATCACAGCCCTCGACAACGCGGCCCTCATAGCAAAGCTCAGCGAACTGGGGCTGGAGTACCGCGTGGAGGCGGGCCGCCGCCCGTCGGTCACCTTGCTGCTGACGCACGACGACGGCGCTGCCGCCCTCTTGGCCGAACTCGTCCGGTCCGGCATCGGCGTGGTTTCCTTCGCCCCGGCAGCCGGTGCCCTCGAAGAGACGTACATGAACCTGGATACGGAGAGGCAATGAGCAACGTGAATGACACCGTGCGGGGCCCTGCGGGACCGCGGGGAGCTACGGGCGGCGGGAACGCCGTCGTCGGCTATCTTGGCGGGATCCGCGACGTCGTGGTCCTTGAGATGAAACAGCGGTTGCGTTCCCGCGGCTGGTACATCATGTTGGGCATCTGGTTCTTTGTGATCGCGGTGGTGACGTGGCTGACCTGGCTCGCATGGAACGCCAGCATGGAAACGCGGCGTTCCACAATGCCGCCGTCGGCACTGGCGCAGCAGGATGGGGCCGGGTCCATGATCTTCGAGGTCGTCCTGGCTTTCGTGCTCCTGTTTGCCCTGCTCGTGGCGCCCGCGCTGTCCGCCAATGCCATCAACGGAGACCGGGCCGGAGGCACACTTGCCATCCTGCAGATCACTTTGCTGACTCCGGGCCAGATTCTCTGGGGCAAGTTCTGCGCGGGATGGCTCGCGGCACTCGCCTTCCTCGCAACGAGTGCCCCGTTCCTTGTCTTCGGGATGTTCCAAGGCGGGCTGACCCCGGGGCACGTCGTGGTTTCCTTGCTGATGCTGGCGGTGGAACTGGCCGTTGTCTGCGGGATCGGAGTGGGGATTTCCGCGCTTGCGGGGCGGCCCTTGTTCTCGATCGTGGTGACCTATTTGGTAGTCGCCGCACTGGTGGTCGGATCGTTGATTTCCTTCGGACTGGGAACGCAACTGGCGCAGGGCACGGTATTGGCCAACTCTCCCGTTGGCCGTGGCGTCTTGTATGCGCCCGTGCAGCCGAATCAGCAGGGACAACCGCTTGAACCGGCGCAACCGGCCTACACCTGCGAGGGTCCCTTGGTTGAGCACCCGGCCGCCCGGACCGAACGCGTGGCGTGGATGCTCGCGTTGAACCCCTACGTGGTGGTGGCCGACGCCATTCCGTATCCGGACCGGAGCGGATCGGTGTTCTACTCGGTCGGCATGATCGAAGGCATCAGCCAGGGTGCCAGGTCCGCGCTCGCCGGGCCGGACCACTCCTACCTATGCGCAAACGGCGTGCCGCAGCCGCAGTACCTCAAGCAGACGACGCCCTTGTGGCCACTGGGACTCGGCCTGCAACTGGTCCTGACGGGGCTGCTCATGTGGCTCGGCTGGCGTTCGCTGCGGACGCCCGCAGGCCGGTTGGCCAGCGGGACGCGGATCGCGTAAGCCGGGCGGGTCGCCTAAGGGTCCGTAGCGGCGTCGGGGGCGTTCCGGGAAGCGGGGTGCCTACATGAGGGCGTTGCGGCGACCCTCGAAGGCCCTTCCCAGGGTAACTTCGTCCGCGTACTCCAGGTCTCCGCCCACCGGGAGGCCGGACGCAAGCCGGGTGACGGTAATGCCGATCGACTTCAACATGCGGGCCAGGTAGGTGGCCGTCGCTTCGCCCTCAAGGTTGGGGTCGGTCGCGATGATGATTTCCTGGATGGCGCCGTCGTTGAGCCGGGTCAGAAGCTCGCGGATACGGAGTTGCTCGGGCCCGATTCCGGCGATCGGATTGATGGCGCCGCCGAGGACGTGGTACCGGCCACGGAAGGACCGTGTGCGTTCCACCGCCAGGACATCCTTGGATTCTTCGACCACGCAGATCACGGAGGGGTCGCGGCGCGGATCGCGGCAGATGTTGCACAGCTCCTGCTCGGTGACATTGCCGCAGACCGTGCAGAACTTCACGCGTTCCTTGACTGTGGTGATGGCCGCGACCAGCCGCTTCATGTCCTCGGGATCGGCCTCAAGGATGTGGAAGGCCAGGCGCTGCGCTGACTTCGGCCCGACGCCGGGGAGCCGGCCGAGCTCGTCGATCAGCTCTTGTACTGCGCCTTCGTACACAATGTCCTCGTTCGTTTGGTGTGGACGCCGTCGCTGTTCGGCGGGCGTCGCGGTTTGGTGGCACCTTTCTCGGGCGCCGGCGGGCTCTTAGACAGGGTTCCTTGAGGTTCCCCGCCGAACACCTTGCGGGCCCACGCAGGGTGTTGGGACGGCGTCTCGTTGTTAGCGGCGCATGCTGTCCAGCGACCGTTCTTCCAGTAGCTTTCCGCCCAGAATACGCTCGACGGCTGCGCGTCCAAAGACTCCCGACTCCTCGATGGTTTCATCGTCGGCACTCGGAATGTCCTCCACCACGCTGCCAGGCGCGACGGTAGCCCGTGCCGGTGCTTTCTCACGGCCGGCCATGGCTTCCGGGCTGTTCGAAAGCCGTTGGTAGAGGCTCTGCTTCCCGGTTCCCGAAGGCACCGGCACTGTTGCGGGGGTTGATCCTTGGGCAGGCGCAGGCGCAGGCGCAGGCGCGGGGGCAGGCGGAGTGGGAGCGGCTTGTGCGAGTGCTACGACCGAAGGCGCGGGGTCGGGCGCCGGCGCGGTGGCCGGTGCCGGCACTGAAGCCTGCGGCTGGTTTGGAATCTGCGCGGCCGCAGGTTCATAGACGGGACTGGGTGTCGCCGGGGCGGATGAATTGGCCTGACCGTCAGAACCGGCAGAGATGCCCGAAGCTGCCGAGCCAACGTTGGACTCGGTGCCGACCACCCACGATCCCGGCGCGTGCTCGACAGCCCTGGACCATGGATCTTCCGGGACCTTGGACTTCTTCTCCGAAGATGCTTGGGTGGAGCGCTTGCTCGTGGGGGCAGAGGTGGCGGGGACTGAGCTGTTCTGGTCCGAATCAGCGCGGGGCGAAGCGGCTGGCGATGGTGCGGCTACCGGGGCTGCCGTGCTGGCGGACGATCGGGCGGCGGGGCCGGCCGTGGGCACGGCGGCGAAGCCCGGAGGAGCTGCCGGCTCCCAATCCATGGGCGGTTCTTCGTCAAGCGGGGGAGCGTCTTCGTCGCGCGGGGGACCCCAATCATCGTCCGAGTACGAGTAGTCCGCGGCCGGGTCTGTCGGTGCCGTTGGGGACGACGCAGCTGCTGCGGCGGACGATGTCGGGGCAGCTGCCGACGCGGAAGCCTGCACAGGGGAAACGGTTTGGGTCGGAGCGGCCTCGGGGGCTGGTGCCGCGACGGCCTTTTCTGCTTCCGGGGCGGCAGGGCTTTGTGCCGCAGGGGCAAGTCCCCATGCGCTGTCCACGGCGGATGACACAACGGGAGAGGCGCCACCCCCTACAGGGGGCGTCGGGTCAGCCGGTGCTTTTGGGTTTGGTTCAGAGCTACCTGAGCTGTTGCCGCCGACTACCGAAGTGATCTGGCAGTCGATGCCGATCGTCTTGTGGATTGCCTGGCGAAGGTTCTCGGCATGGTCTGCTCGGCTGAAAGCGCTCGCAAGGCCGTCAGTGCTGAATGCCAGAGTCAGAAGTTGGCCGTCGAACTGCGCAACCTGTGCGTTCGCTCCGACCAGAGCCCAGCTGCTGCGCTTGATCTTGGTCAGCGTCTGGAGGATCTCGGGCCAAGCCCGCCGGATCACCTCGACATCGGCGCCCCCGGTGGCGGGCCGGGAGGGCTGCGCGGGCGCTGGCGCTTGTGCGGGGGCTGACGCCTGGGCCCGGGCAGGCTCGGGCGTTTGGCGTGGCGCGGCCGTTTGAGCTGGTGCGGCCGAGGACTGGGTCCGGTCCTGATCTGCCGCTGGTTGAGCGGATGGCGCCTGGGCAACGGGGCGCGCCGCGGGAGCTTGAGCAGGAAGCTGACCAGGAGCTTGGGCAGCTTGTTCGGGAGCCGGACGGCTGGCCTGTTGCCTGGATTCATCCACGGGCCAGTCAGTAGTGGAGACCCGTGGCGGTGTCAGTTGTTCCCTGGACGGTTCGCCGGAGGCAGGCGAACGGCCGGGCGCGGGAGCCTCAGCGACCTCGGCTGGCAAGGGCGCCGGTGGCACGGGCGCTGGTGAGCCGGGCGCTGGTGAGGCGGGAGCGGGACTGGCGGCCGCCGTCGGGCGCTCCGCTGCTTGATCCGCCGGGCGGGCGGTCGGCGCGGCGACAATCGAAGGAGCCGCGGCAGCTACCGGCGGCGTTTGGGCTTCCGCGGGAGGAAGTGCCCCGCCGTAGTTGAGGCGGCGTTCGACGCGGTCGATCCGGGCGGCGATGCCACGTTCGGCCTGCTCGGAACTTGGCAGCAGGATGCGGGCGCAGAGCAGTTCGAGATGCAGCCGGGGCGAGGTGGCGCCGGTCATCTCAGTGAGTGCGGTGTTAGTGACATCGGCGGCACGGGAGAGCTCGGCGGCACCGAGGTTGTTGGCCTGGCTCCGCATGCGGGCGATCTGGTCCGCCGGCATGCCGCGAAGGATGGCTTGGGCGCTTTCCGGCATGGCTTGGACAATGATGAGGTCGCGGAACCGCTCCAGCAGGTCCTCGACGAAGCGTCGGGGATCGTGTCCTGTTTGGATGACACGGTCCACGGCTCGGAAGACGGTGGCGGAATCGGACGCGGCGATTGCCTCGACGACGTCGTCGAGCAGTGAAGCGTGGGTGTATCCAAGCAGCGCGACTGCGAGTTCATAGTCCAGGCCGTTGGGTCCGGCGCCGGCCATGAGCTGGTCAAGTACGGAGAGGGAATCGCGCACCGACCCGCCGCCGGCCCGGATGACGAGGGAGAGCACACCGGGAGCGACGGGCACGTTCTCCTGTTGGCAGAGAAGCTCGAGGTACTGCATCAGGGGCTCGGGCGGCACCAGCCGGAAGGGGTAGTGGTGCGTGCGTGAGCGGATGGTGCCGATGACCTTGTCCGGCTCCGTGGTGGCGAAGATGAATTTGATGTGTTCCGGCGGCTCTTCGACGATCTTCAGCAGCGCATTGAAGCCGGCAGAGGTGACCATGTGGGCTTCATCAATGATGAAGATCTTGTAGCGGTCCCGGACCGGGGCGAAGGTGGCGCGTTCGCGAAGATCTCTGGCGTCGTCCACGCCACCGTGGCTGGCGGCGTCGATCTCGATGACGTCGAGCGAGCCGGAGCCGCCTCGGGCCAGCTCAACGCAGCTGTTGCATTTGCCGCAAGGAGTGTCTGTGGGCCCTTCGGCGCAATTGAGGCAGCGGGCGAGGATGCGGGCGGAGGTGGTTTTTCCGCAGCCGCGCGGGCCGGAGAAGAGGTAGGCGTGGTTGACCCGGTTTTTGCGCAGGGCCGTCATGAGCGGCTCGGTGACGTGTTCCTGCCCGATAACGTCCGCGAAAGAATCGGGGCGATATCTGCGGTAAAGAGCAGTAGTAACAGTCACAGGGGAAACCTACCTATAGGGACTGACATTTAAATAAGAGACCCCTCATGCACCCGCCAGAGCCCATCTACCCTTGCTACCTTCCGGTCCTGGGGGAGTTCAACAGGATGACGCCACATGAGGGGCCGTCGACAAGCTTACCCGAAGTTATCGAGCCCTCCGAATTTGCGGACATGTGCGTTGTGAGAGCCAAAAAATGGACATGTCCCCCCGGTGCTCGGTGGTTCCAAGGGACATGCCCCTTGTGTGAGCCAAGGACTGGACATATTGGGATTATGTCCAGTGCTCGCGAGCAGGGGAGGGCATGTCCAGTGGTTAGCGCCAACCGTTCACTGGCCACGTCATGAATGCAGGCTCCTCATAAGGGTGGGCTGAGCGCAGGGCCTGTACTACTGCGTCGAGCATGTCCGCTTCAACTACGCACTCGACCCGGATTTCCGGTACGGACTCGCCTTGCCCCACGGCTCCGACGAACGGCTGTGCCCCTGGCAGTGGAGTGAAACGTCCTGTGCCGGGAGTAGTGAAGGAGCAATGTGAATAGTCGCCGATTCTGCCCGCCCCGGCATCGCCGATCGCGGCCAGCAAGGTCTCGCTGTGAGACACCGGGACGTAGACGACGAGGGCGTGTAGCTGGCTCATGGCACCATCCTCCCAGTGGCCGCCCAAAAACAGGTCAAAGGATGGTTTCTAATCTCCATTGCCAAACCGCTGAACGCAGCGGACTATGGGTATGTACACCGATTGGGGCAATCTCAAGATTGTGAGCTGCAGGGCCTGGTTTCAGGGGCTGGACCCAGCAGCTCAACGGAGTGCCGGAGGAATGGACGCATTGGGGGCGTCCATTTTTACGTTTAAGCGCAGGGCGGGGCGGCTCGGCACCATGAAAGTCCCGATTGGGCGATGCTGAAATTCTCGGGTACAGTGGAGTCTGCTTTTGATTCAGAAGCATGGAGAATTCGCCTAGCGGCCTATGGCGCACGCCTGGAACGCGTGTTGGGTTAACGCCCTCGGGGGTTCAAATCCCCCATTCTCCGCGTTTGGCCCCGGTCTTTTGGACCGGGGCCTTTTTGCGTTCCGGCTCTATTCGAATTGTCCCTGCGAGCGGAATGATTGTGCAGAATCCGAGGGAACCAGCCAATCAACCCCGGCCCTACATCCGTTCCGCAGCCACCCGTTCCAGCACTTCCCGGCACGCCAGGATTGCTGGGTGGATCCGGCCAGCGGTGCGTGTTGAGGTGAAGACTGTCCGCTTCGGGAGTCCCGGCAGGTCAAGCAGTTGGACCGGCGTGGTCCGTCCCGTCCAGACGAGGTCCGGCATGAGGGCCACGGCATTGCCGGACTCGATGAGCCGGATTTGAGCTTGGAGGTCGGCCGTTTCGTAGCGGACATCGGGCTCGAAGCCGGCGGAGCGGCATGCTTGTTCCGCCCAGTGCCGGGACGCCGCGCCATGAGGTTCCATGACCCATGGCAGCGCAGCCGTATCCGCGAGTGAGGAGATCGATTCCCCGCCAAGGCCAATCGGGGGAGTGGCCAGCCTGATGGCGTCGCTGGTCAGGGTGGCCCGGTCCAAGCCGGGGTGGTGCGGTGCCGCGTGTCCGGGGTATTGCTCGGCCACCACGATGTCGAAGTCGCGGGCCCAGGTTTCATAGAGGGCAGTCTCCGGTTCGCGTTGGATCATCTCTACGCGCACTTCGGGATACTCGCCCTTCATGATGGTGAGGAAGTCCGGCATGAGGGCCAGTGCAGCGGTTTGGAACACGGCCAGCCGCACTGTTCCCGTCACTGTGGAGAGAGACGCCGCGAGATCCGTCTCTGCGCGCTCGAGGGTGGCCAGCACCGCTGCCGCGTGCTCCACGAGGATCTCGGCCTGCGGCGTCAATTGCACTCGCCGGCCGGATTTTCTCAGCAGTTTCACGCCGGCTTCCTTCTCCAGCAAAGTCAATTGCTGGGACACCGAGGACGGGCTGTACTTCATCGCGTCCGCCACTTCTGCGAGGGTTCCGCGGATCTTCAATTCGTGCAGCAGGCGCAGCCTACGGACATCCAGCATTCGGCTCTCCAGAAGGGTCGAGAAATCTAATGAATATTCTTCAGAAAAGATCGCTTTTCCTAATCTGATTGTAGATCCATACTGATGGAAACAAAGCCCTCTCCGCACCAAAAGGAACGAAGCGCATGAGCACACCAACCCGGGATTCGAGCATCGACGCCAGGGCGCAGTCCGCCCCGGAATCCGGACACCTCCAGGAGTTGGCCCACGAAGCCATCCAACTGGTTCGACACTGGCTCACCGAAGCCTCGAAGGTGCCCGTTGACGTTTCCGCACAGCGCCTCGCGGGCGTACTCAAGGACCCGAACGGCCTGGACTTCACCGTGGGATTCGTCGACGGCGTCATCCGCCCCGAGGACCTGTCCGTCGCCGGCCGCAACTTGGCGAAGCTTGCCCCGAAGGTCCCGGCCTTCCTGCCCTGGTACATGCGTGCCGCTGTGCGTACCGGCGGTGTCATGGCTCCGGTTCTTCCGCAGGTAGTCATCCCGATCGCCCGCAAGGTCTTGCGCGACATGGTGGGCCACCTGATCGTGGACGCCACGGACGCCAAGCTCGGACCGGCCATCGCCAAGATCAAGCAGAACGGCGTCCACCTGAACGTGAACCTGCTGGGCGAGGCCGTCCTGGGCGAACGCGAAGCCAGCCGCAGGCTCGAGGGAACCCTCAAGCTCCTGGCGCGTGACGACGTCGACTACGTCTCCATCAAGGAGTCCTCCACGGTGGCCCCGCACTCGCTGTGGGCCTTCGATGAAGCAGTGGACCACGTGGTGGAGAAACTTACGCCGCTTTACAAGCTGGCTGCATCGTTCCCCAAGCCCAAGTTCATCAACCTGGACATGGAGGAATACAAGGACCTCAGCCTGACCATGGCCGTGTTCACCCGGATCCTGGACAAGCCCGAATTCAAGAACCTCGAGGCCGGCATCGTGCTTCAGGCCTACCTCCCGGACGCGCTCTCGGCCATGCAGGAACTGCAGGAATGGGCTGCGGCACGCCGGGCAAACGGCGGCGCCCCCATCAAGGTGCGCGTCGTCAAGGGCGCCAACCTGCCCATGGAACAGGTCCAGGCGTCCATCCAGGGCTGGCCGCTCGCAACGTGGGGCACCAAGCAGGATTCGGACACCAACTACAAGCGAGTCCTGAATTACGCCCTCACCCCTGAGCACATCGATGCTGTGCGGATCGGCGTCGCAGGCCACAACCTCTTCGACGTGGCCTTCGCGTGGCTGCTGGCGAAGGAGCGCGGGGTCACGAAGGGCATTGAGTTCGAGATGCTCCTCGGCATGGCCACGGGCCAGGCCACAGCCGTCCGCAAGGACGTCGGCAGCCTCCTGTTGTACACGCCGGTGGTGCACCCGGGCGAGTTCGACGTCGCCATCGCGTACCTGATCCGCCGCCTCGAAGAAGGCGCCAGCCAGGACAACTTCATGTCCGCGGTCTTCGAACTTGGGGGGAACTCCCCAGAAAGCAGATCGCTGTTCGAACGGGAGAAGCAGCGCTTCCTCGCCTCGCTCGCGGAGCTGGACGACGCCGTTCCGGCCCCCAACCGCACGCAGGACCGCAATGAGCCCGCCGTGTCGGCGCCCAAAGATGGTTTCGCCAACACGCCGGACACCGATCCTGCCCTGCCCGCCAACCGGGCCTGGGGCCGCGCCATCCTGGAGCGCATTCCTGGCTCCACCGGCGGCACCGCGATCGTTGAAGCCAGCAAGGTCAGGGACGCCCAGGAACTGGACCGCATTATTGCCACCGCCGTCGAACACGGCAAAGCTTGGGGAGCCATGCCGGCCCCAGAGCGCGCAGCCATCCTGCACCGGGCAGGCGACATCCTGGAATCCCGCCGCGCCGAACTTCTTGAGGTCATGGCCTCCGAGACCGGCAAGACGATCGAACAGGGCGACCCCGAAGTCAGCGAAGCAATCGACTTCGCGCACTACTACGCCGAGCGCGCCAAGGACCTGGAAACGGTCGATGGCGCCACGTTCGTTCCAGCGAACCTCACCGTCGTGACCCCGCCGTGGAACTTCCCGGTGGCGATTCCCGCAGGCTCCACGCTGGCGGCACTCGCGGCGGGATCCGCCGTCGTGATCAAACCGGCAAAGCAGGCCCGCCGCTCCGGTTCCGTCATGGTGGACGCGCTTTGGGAAGCTGGTGTGCCGCGCGAAGTGCTGGCGCTCGTGCAGCTCGGAGAACGCGAGTTGGGCACCCAACTGGTCTCGCACCCCAGCGTTGACCGCGTGATCCTCACCGGTGGCTACGAGACCGCCGAGCTCTTCCGCTCCTTCCGGCAGGACCTCCCGCTGCTCGCGGAGACCTCGGGCAAGAACGCCATCATCGTCACTCCGCACGCGGACCTCGATCTTGCCGCCAAGGACGTCGTGCACTCGGCTTTCGGGCACGCCGGACAGAAGTGCTCCGCCGCTTCGCTCGTGATCCTGGTAGGTTCCGTTGCCACCTCTGAGCGCTTCCACAACCAACTCGTGGATGCAGCCCGCTCGCTCAAGGTGGGCTACCCGGAAGAGGCAACCACCCAGATGGGCCCGATCATCGAGCCGGCCAACGGCAAGCTCCTCAACACCCTGACAACCCTCAGCGACGGCGAGACCTGGGCCGTGAAGCCGGAGAAACTCGACGAGAGCGGCCGACTGTGGTCCCCGGGCATCCGGTTCGGCGTCAAGCGCGGATCCTACTTCCACCTGACCGAATTCTTCGGCCCGGTCCTCGGCGTGATGACCGCGTCCACCTTGGAAGAAGCCATCGCCATCCAGAATGAGATCGAATACGGCCTCACCGCCGGACTGCACTCGCTCGATTCCGATGAAATGGGCGTCTGGCTGGACACCATCCAGGCCGGTAACCTCTACGTGAACCGCGGCATCACGGGCGCCATCGTCCAGCGGCAGCCGTTCGGCGGCTGGAAGAAGTCGTCCGTGGGCGCAGGCACCAAGGCCGGCGGACCCAACTACCTGGTCGGACTTGGCAGCTGGCTCCCTGCCGAGCCCGCCGCGAAGCGCGGTGCAACGCTCAAGGGTGCGGCGGCTTCGATCCTGGCCGCGGCCAAGGCCGCAGGCCCGCTTGTTGAGGCCAGCGACGCGGAGGCCCTGCAGAAGGCGCTCTTCAGCGACGCCGCGGCATGGGCCACGGAATTCGGCACCCGCAAGGACGTCTCCGGCCTGAGTGCCGAGCGCAACGTCTTCCGGTACCGGGCCTTCCCCGTGACCATCCGCTTGTCTGAGGGTGGGAAGCTCGTGGACTTGCTTCGCGTCGTAGCAGCCGGGGCAGTGGCGGGTTCGGCACTCACGGTGTCTTCCGCCGTCGAGCTTCCCGAAGCCGTTATCGCAGCGTTCGCGGGACTCGGGGTGAGCACGCGCATCCAGAACGACGCCGAATGGCTGGCTTCCGCGGCAGGCATCAACGGTGGCCGCATCCGCCTGATCGGCGGGGACAGCAGCGCGCTGAGCGCCGCCACCGGCGGTCGTCCCGACGTCGCGATCTACCACGGCACGGTGACCCCGGCCGGACGCATCGAGATGCTGCCGTTCCTGCACGAGCAGGCCATCAGCATCACGGCGCACCGCTTCGGCACGCCGAACCACCTGTCGGACGCGCTGATCTAGCAATTCCTCAGAGAAGCCCGGCGGGACGGCCAGCAGCCGCTCCGCCGGGCTTCTTTGCATCTAAGCCGTGTACCCCAAGCGCCGCAACCGCTGACGGGCGGCCTGCTCGCTGGGGCCGCTGCGTCCCAAAGTGAGGCGAACGACGGCGAGGACCACCCGCGCGGCAAGAATCGACGGCAGCGGGATGGGGCCAAAACGGGCCTTTTCCAGCCCCAACAGTTCCCGGTACCGGGGCTCCAGGCTGGCCACGGCCGCGGCGAACAAAATCCGGTATCCGGGTTGCAGCGACGCTTTCAACGGGGGATATCGGATGAAGTCGATGGTTTCCCTGAGCCGCTCGTCGGCGCGGAGATGTCCGGAGGCGTACCAGCGGTCCATTTCCGCCGTCACTTCCGCGAGGCTCAGGGGAGGGTCCTCGACTCCCATCAGGCGGCCGGCCTGGGCCCACTCGCGGATGTAGGCGTCGGCGCCGCCGGGGACCGCACCTCCCCAGATCCGGTGCGCGGCCACGAAGGAATCCGCGTAGGCAACGTGGACCCAGCGGAGAAGCTCGGGGTCGTTGGCTGAATACTCGCGGGTCTGTCCGTGCGCGTCAACGTAGCTGCCCTTGACGGAATCATGGACCCGTCGCACGAAATGGGTTGCCGTGTGGGCTGCGTCCATGGAGCCGTAGCTCACGGTGAATATCCAGCGGATGGTATTTGCCAGCCGGCCGAGGGGATCCCGTTTGAAGCCTGAATGGTCGTACACGCCCGCCAGGGCACCAGGGTGCAGGGACTGCATGAGCAGCACCCGGATTCCCGCGATGATCGTGGACATGGAACCGTGGATAGCCCAGACGGCCGAGCCGGGAAGGTGGTATCCGGGGTCGTTTCCCTCCGCAAGCCGCAGCACCCAGTCAGGCGTGGACTGCGGGTGACCCGTAAAAGTCATCCGCAGCTCCGCTTGCCACTTCTTCAGGAAGTTGACCATGGTCCATTGTTGCGCAGCATTCTGTTGGCGCAAGGGGCCGACTTGTTAATGCAAAAGGTGCCGGCCAGCTGTGGAAACAGCGGGCCGGCACCTTTTACGCGAGTCCGCTTAGGCCGCGGGTTGCTCGGCAAGTGCCCGACGGCGGCGTGCCGGGGACGCTGCCACCAGCAGCGCCGCGATTGCCACGGCAGCGCTCAAGACCAGGCCGGGCCGGTACTGATCGAGCATGGCCGAGGCGCTGAGCGTGCTGCCGGTGCCTGCGCCGGTGTCATGCCCGCTCACCAGGGCCGTCGTCACGGCAAGGACAAGGGCTGCACCAACCTGCGTGCTGGTCTGGATGAGTCCGGCGGCCAGCCCCTGCTCCGAATCCCGGATTCCAGCGGTGGCTTGGACGTTGATGGACGGGAAGGCTAGGGCGAACCCGATGCCCAGCAGGATCACCGAGGGCAGGATGTCCAGGACGTAGTTGGGTGAGGTTCCGACGCGGAGGAACAGGACGTAGCCCAGTCCCATGGCGGTCAGGCCGGTGAGGATGAGCTTCGGGGCGCCGAATTTCTCGATGAACCTATCCGCGAAGGGTGCGCTCGTTGCCACCAGGAGCCCGGTGGGAAGCAAGGCAAGTGCCATACCCAGGGGAGACCAGCCGAGCACCGACTGCAAGTACATGGTGAGGATGAACTGGAAGCTCAGATAGGAACCAAACAGTCCAACCGCACTCAGGTTGGCGCGCGCCACCCAGCCTTCACGAAGGATGCCGAAGCGGATGAGCGGGTGCTTGACGCGGTTTTCGATGACGGCGAAGGTTGCCAGCACGGCAGCAGAGATGGCGAATCCGGCGATTGTTGCCACAGATCCCCAGCCCTTCTCCGGAGCTGAAACCAGGGTGTACACGAGGCCAAGCATGCCGAGTGCGAGGGTGACTGCGCCCCAGACATCATGGCCGCTCTCTTCCGTGGACGGCTTGTCCCGGGGAATGAACAACATGCCGAGAAGCACGACGGCGACGGCGATCGGGACCGATACGAGGAAGGTCCAGCGCCAGCTCAGGCTGGTCATGAGCCCGCCAACCACCAGCCCGAGTGAGAAGCCGCTCGCGCCGAACGTGGTGAAGATGGACAGCGCCTTGTTGCGCTCACGGCCTTCAGCGAAGTTGGTGGTGATGATGGAGAACCCGGTAGGGGCGGTGAACGCTGCGGCCAGGCCCTTGACGAAGCGCGTCGCGATCAAGAGGGTGGGATCGTTCACGAGGCCGCCGAGGAGTGAAGCCGCAGCGAACACGGTCAAGGCGATCAGGAAGATCCGACGCCGGCCCAGCAGGTCGGCGAGTCGCCCGCCCAGGAGCAACAGGCTCCCGTAGCCCAGGACGTAAGCGGAAACGATCCACTGTAGGGAGTCGGTTCCGAGGTGGAGTTCGTGACCGATGGAGGGAAGGGCCACGCCCACCATGGAAACGTCCAGGCCGTCGAGAGCCAGGACCGTGCACACGACCATTAGCAGCAGCCACTGGGCCCGGGTCCAGCGGACGGCTGTATGGAGCTGCTCGGCAGATCTAGCGAGGGTGCTTGGGGAAGTCATGGAAATCAATCTATATGACACGTCATTCAATGACAAGGAATATGACTAGGAATCTTATGACGTGGACTTCATCTGGGGTTTCGACTAGAATCGGGCCATGGCAACAACGCAGGATCGCCAGCTGGTTGAGCAATGGCGCAGCATCCAGAACTCGTACTTCCGCACCGCGGCCGCCATCGACCGCGCCCTCGAAGCCAAGTTCGACATCGGCCTGAACGAATTCGAAATCCTTGATCTCGTTGCCGAAAGCGTTGACTCTGCCTGCCGCATGAAGGCACTCGGGGAGCGGACTCCCATGACCCAGAGCGCCGTCTCCAAGGTTGTTGACCGCTTGGAGAAAGCCGGACTCGTCTCGCGCGTAACGTGCACGGATGACCGCCGCTCGCTGTACCTCGAGCTCACCGACGCCGGCCGCGCGCTGCATTCGGATGCCGCCGTCGAGCACCGCGCGCTGCTGAAAGAGAACCTCGGCGAGTAGCCCGCTACGGTCCGGCGAGTGTTTCGCGGACCGGCCAAGTATGAAGTCGAGTGTTCCCATTCAATTTCATAGCGGCCACAATGGGACAAGCGCGCCCGTACTGGGGATGAGCGCCTGTCTCAGGAGCCGCTGTGGGAAAGCATCATGAGTCTGACCGGATTGTCGATCTGGTGCTCACAAGAAAATTTGGCCGGGTCCTTTCGGCCTGCTTCCTCGCTGTCGTGGTGATCCTCGCTTTTGGTTTCCAGGGCCCGGGTTTGGGCGGACCGGCAAGGGACGGATCCTTGGCCACGGGCCAAGTCGAACCCGGCATGCTGCCCACGGATGGTGCCGCGTCCAGCGCGCAGGAGGCCGTGCCTCAAAGCGCGACATCGGCCCCAGTCCAGGCAGGTGACAAAGCCACGGTGTCTTTTGAACGTTCCCCGGTCCAAACCCTCGACAAGAACGGCGTCGGCACTCTCAACGTCTCGTCGAGTTCCCTCGACCGGCCCCCTGCCGGCAAACTCTACGCGCCGCTGGAAACGCTGCTTCCGAGCTCTCCCTTCGGGTTGAGGATCGATCCTTTCACCGGATTACCGGGGGAGTTCCACTGGGGCCAGGACTTCGCCGCGGCTTGCGGCACGCTCGTCTACGCAGCCGACTCCGGCGTTGTCCGTGCCGTGGGTTGGCACCCGTGGGGTGGCGGCAACCGCGTGGAAATTGATCACGGCAACGGCCTTGTCACCACGTACAACCACCTGCAGGGAATTGCAGTGACCAAGGGGCAATCGGTCCGGGTAGGCGAGGTCATTGCCAGAGTGGGAACCACGGGTTCCTCGACCGGTTGCCACTTGCACTTCGAGACGATCCTCAAGGGCGTTTACACCAACCCTATGAACTGGACGTTCCTGCCAACCAAGCAGGTGGATCCCCTCGGCGATATCGCGATGGTCAGCTACCAGCCAGGTTCCGCCACCGCGACCTCGGCGGGGTCTGTCTGGTCCATCCCCGGGGCCGTGCCGACTGACCCGGGAGCCGTTCCCTCGAGAGAGGCGGTGACCGGCGGGGTGCAGGAAGCGAAGGTTGCGCCCCCGAGCCCGTCTGCTACAGGCACGCAAACGCCGACGGCGTCACCCACTAGTAGTCCGACGGCGAGCCCGACTGGCACCCGAACGGGGACGCCGAGCCCGACCGCGACGCCGACTGCCACCCCGAGTGCGCCGCGGACTGGCACCCCGACCGCGACGCCTTCGCCAACTGCCACCCCCACTCCAAGCAAGACGCCGAGCCCTACCGTGACTCAGGCTCCTACCGTGACCCACGCGCCCACGGCGACAGTCCCGCCCACCGTGACCGCACCTCCCTTGGTGACCGCACCTCCCTTGGTGACCGCACCTCCCTTGGTGACCGCACCGCCCTCGGTGACGGTACCGCCCTCGGTGACGGTACCGCCCTCGGTGACGGTGGCGCCGACGCCGAGCCTCCCCGCGCCGGTACCGACCGTGACGCACACCCAGTCACCCCCGCCGGCGCCCACGACGCCGGCACCCACCAAGCCCACGCCGTCAGTGCCCGCCAGCCCCAAGCCGTCGGCTACTGCAACTACCAAAACGACCCCTACGGCCCCTTAGCCGTAGAAGTCATCGCTTTCCTGGAGCCCGTCCAGCCGCCCTGCCACGCGTAGACTCGAATGCGGCAGTTTGCCAAGGTTCCACGTCGTAAGGAAGCGATTCAATGTCCCCGTTCTACAGCATCCCCTTGACGTTCAACGACGGCTCCCAGGCCGACTTTGGGCGTTTCGAGGGCAAAGCCGTACTGGTAGTCAACGTGGCTTCGAAGTGTGGTTTCACGCGCCAGTACTCGGGACTTGAGGAGCTCTACGGCAAATACCGCGCCCGTGGGTTCGAGATTCTGGGTGTGCCGTGCAACCAGTTTGCCGGCCAGGAACGGGGTTCCGACGCCGAGATCGCGGACTTCTGCCAGCGCAATTTCGGAGTCTCGTTCCCGCTCGCGAGCAAGTCCAAGGTCCGCGGCAAGGAGCAGCACCCCCTGTACGCCGAACTCACCCGGACGGCCGACGGCTCCAAGCCGCAGAAGGTGAAGTGGAACTTCGAAAAGTTCCTCGTGAGCCGCGAAGGCGAGGTGCTCGCCCGCTTCCCGTCCGCCGTCGAGCCCGATTCCCAAGAGCTCATCGAGGCACTCGAAGAGGCTCTCGCTTAAGCAGGCTGGAACGATTCCTCACCAAGGTCGGAGATGCCCCTTGCGAGGGCCTGACGGTTGTCAACAACGATTTCTCCGTCAACAACCGTCAGGATCACCGGAGTCTGCGCGAATTCGTCCGGCGCGGTGGTCAGGGGATTGTGCAGGACCACCGTCAGATCGGCGCGGGCTCCGCTCTCTACGATTCCGCCTTCCTCACCGACGGACCTCCAGTATTGGCTCGTGTAACCTTCGAGCGTGGCACGCGCGGACAGCGCCTGCTGGGGCTGGACAGGCTCGACGTCGGGCCGGCCGGCCGGTCGGCGGGTCTGGGCTGAGGCGATGATCGCCCGCGGGTCGAAAGGAGCGATAGGCCAGTCCGATCCGAGGGCGACGATTGCTCCGGCGTCGCGGAGATCGCGGGTCCGCCACGCCTGGTTGGCCCGTTCGCTGCCAAGCCTGCGGGACCAGTTGTCGGTGTGGTCGGCGCGGCTGTAGAGGGCGCAATGCGTCGGCTGCAGGCTCGTTGCGGCACCCGCGCTGATGATTTCCGTCAAGACCGAATCCGGGATGGACTCGATGTGCTCGATCCGGTGGACCGTGCCGTTCTTGGGAAGGGCGCCGATGGTCCGCGCGACGAAGGACACCGCTTTGTCGCCGATGGCATGCGTGGTGGTGGGGATGCCGTGTTCGTGGAAGAACTTCATGGCCGCGGCAAGGGCCTCCGGATCGTGCCAGAGCGGGTGGATTGATTCTCCGTGGGTGTCGGGTTCAAAGAGCCACGCCGTGCCGTTGTCGATCGTTCCATCCACCATGAGCTTGATGCCGTGAACGTGCCAGCGACTGCCGTGCCGGCCCTGCATCGCCAGCATGGCCTCCAGGTCATCCTCGGTGGCGCCCGGCATGACCCACGGCGAGATCCGCAGCCGGATGGCGAGCTCGCCTTTGCGCTCCAGAGCCGCCAGCACTTCAAGTGTGTCCGGGGCGCCGAAGTCAAGCATCTGGCCTCCTACCAGCCCGGATTCGGCCATGGAACGCAGGAGCTTCCCGAGCTCGTCGACGCGCTGCTCGAAGGAGGGCTGGGGAAGGACGCGGCGAACGAGCTCCTGGGCGGCCATTTCGTAGAGCATGCCGTTGGGCCTGCCGTGCTGGTCGAGGCCGACGTAGCCGGTGCTGGGCAGTTCTTCCGTTCCGGTGACGCCGGCGAGCTTGAGGGCGGCGTCGGAGACAAGCGAGGCATGGCCGTCAAACAGGGTGATGGAAACGAGCTCGTCGTCAAGGATGCGGTCGAAGAGGGAGTTGTCGAAGACCGCATCCCCGAAGATGGCAGGGTCGAGGCCCCAAGCGAACAACCAATCGGAGCCGACGGCGTGCGGCGTGGAAGCGGCGTGCCGCGCAAGGGCCGCGCGGACGTCGTCGAGCTCGGTGATCCCGCCCAGGTCAAGGCCACGGGCGATTTCCGCTCCATGGATGGGGTGGATGTGGGCGTCGATCAGGCCGGGGCAGACAGTTGCGTCGGCGACGTCGATCACCTGTTTGGCTCGTGCGGTCCATTCATCGGCAGCCTCGGCGCGGCCGACGTGCGCAATGCGGCCCTCTGAGATGGCGACGAAACCGGCGGTCTCTGTGAGCGCCTCACCGTGGAGGATGCTGGACGAGAAGATGACGAGATCGATGGGCTCGGGCGTGGTCAAGATGTAACTCCTTGTTGTGTTCGGGTTTCCGACGCCGGCCCGGTGAGGATCAGTCGTCGTCGATGGCTGCCTTCAATCCTGCCGAGAGGACATCGGCCAGGAATGCGAAGCGGTCTACAGGGTGCTCTGCCACGGCTTTCTTTGCCGCGAACAGATGGGGATAAGTGCCTTCCTCCTCTTGGTTGATGCTCCATGCGGATTCCATCGTCATTGCGTCGAGGCTCGCGCCGATCGCTGCGCTGTCGAGGGTTTCCAACGCGGGAATGATGAGGTGCCGTGGCGCCCCCGCGATCTCGAACGCTTCGACAAACTGGTCGTATCGCTCCAAGGCTGCCGGGTGTGACACCGGCTGCGTGAGCAGGAGGGGAAGGAGTGCCGGCACCATGCTGTACGCCTTGCGGAGGGAGTCGAAGATCTCGCGGATGACGTCGTCGAGGCTGCCGGACGGCAACTCGGGCATCGGAGCTCTGTCTACGAGCGCGCCACGGGCCAGTTCGATGATCTCTTGGCGACCCGTGACGTGCTTGTAGAAAGATGACTGCCGGACGCCCAGGCGTTCCGCGAGCCGCGGGATGGAGAGGCTCTCTTCCTCTTCGAACATCTCAAGCGCCGCGCGGCCGATCGCCTTCCGCGAGAGCCTCGGTGTCCGGGGCCGTCCTAGCTGGCTGGTTTTGCTGGGAGTCTGCATTCGTCAAGACTAGGCTCCGGGATCACTCGGCGTGGCCGATCCGCTGGTAGGCGGCCGGGTTGACCTTGCGTAGCACGAGGGCCAGCACGGTTCCGGCCGCAAACAAGAGCGGTGCAAATACGAGCAGTGTGGTGTTGACGGGGTCCCCGGCCGGGAGGCCTGTGAGCAATTGGGCGTTGTTGGCCATCAGGTAGGTCACCGCACACATGATGATCGTGGCTGCTACGGCGGAAGGCATGACGTACCAGCGAAGGCCGTGGTCCTTGAGTCGGGTGAAGAAGACCACGACGCCGACGCCCGTGAGCGCCTGCAGGAGGAGGACGCCGATCACTCCCGGGGTGTTCGTCCAGATCAGGAACTGGGTGAACGGGTCCAGCTGGAGCAGTGCCGCGCCGATCACGAGGGCGAGCGCGAGGAGGGTCTGGTCGAAGCCGGCCACCGAGGGGGTGCGGTATCGCGCGCTGATCCGGCCTGAGCGCTTCGGGAAGATGCCCTCGCGGCTCAGGGACAAGGTATAGCGGTTGATGGTGTTGTGGAAGGAGAGCTGGGCGGCGAAGATGCTGGTGACGATCAGCACGCTCATCACGTTCACGCACCAGCCGCCCGCGAAGTTGCCCGCTGCGATGTAGGCGGTGTCCCCGGCGTCGAGGTGGCCGGCGGCGAACGCCTGGACGGCGTCAGCTCCGAAGGCCTGGACGATGATCCAGACGGCGAAGGCGTAGAACGCGCCGATGAAGGCGACGGAGATGTAGGTGGCACGAGGGACGCTGCGGTCCGGGTCCCTGGCTTCTTCCCGGTACAGGGCTCCGGATTCAAATCCCATGAAGGCGGAGAAACCCAGGCCAAGGACCGCGGCGAACTGCGGGGAGAAGATGGCCTGCGGGCTGAATGATTCAAAACTGATGCCATGTGCGCCGCCTTGGGCCAGGACGAACGCGGCGACGATGGCAACGATCGCGGTTTCGAGGGTGAGCAGGACGGCGAGGACCCTGGCGCCGACGTCGATCCCGCGCCAGCCCAGGTACCAGACGGCCCCGATTGAGACGATCGCGTAGAGCCACCAGGGAAGTTCCACGCCGGTGAAGGATTTGACGGCGAGGTTGGCTTGGATACCGAGCAGTCCGTAGAGGCCGATTTGCAGGCCGTTGTAGCTCATCCAAGCGGTGAGGCCGGAGCCGAGGCCGACCACGCGGCCGAGGGTTTTCGAGATGTAGCCGTAGAAGCCGCTGTAGGAGCGGACGTGGCGGGTGAGCGCCATGAAACCGATGGCGAACAGGCCCAGGCCGATAGCCGCGGCGATGTAGATGGAGGGAGCGCCGACGCCGCCCACGGCGAGAGCGAGCGGGGCGATGCCGACGACGATGGTCAGCGGAGCGGCCGCTGACACCAACATGAACACAATGTCGCGAGTGCCGATTGCGTTCTTCTTCAATCCGCCGTCAACGCTGACGGTCGCGGACGGCATGAGGGCCGCCTCTTCTTTAGTGAAAGCCATTCGCTTATTGTGAGGGGCGGCACATGTTTCAGTCAAGAGAGCCTGAAAATAAGCGAGGATCGCGGGGGCAACGCGAGTAATTTTCCAACATTCCGACCGTAAGTTACCCTGCGTTAGCCTTTTGTCTGGTTGGATTGGGTTTATTGGGGCAGACACTGGAGGCGCCGTCTCCTACCGACCCGAAGGTAGTAATGGAGCTCATCGAGGCCGAGTACCCGCGGCCAGGACACGTACTTCTGCACCTTAGCGACTCCCATCTGTTGGGAGGGTCGGAACCCCTTTACGGCGCGGTTGATAGTGAAGCCCACCTCAGGCAACTCTTTTCGGAAGTGCATGCGTCAAAGGTCCGCCCCGACGCCGTAATCTTCACCGGGGACCTCGCCGATCAGGGTGAACCCGGTGCCTACGCCAAACTCCGGTCGATCGTCGAACCTGCCTGTCGAGAGATGGGAGCGCGGGTGATCTGGGCGATGGGAAACCACGACGATCGGGCGAATTTCCGTGCGGGCCTCTTCGACCAGAGCGACAATAACGCGCCGGTGGATCACAGCTACTTCGTCAACGGGCTGCGGATCATTACGCTGGATACCTCCGTGCCCGGCTTCCATCACGGTGAGCTAAGCCAGGGCCAGCTCGACTGGTTGGGATCGGAGCTCGCGACGCCGGCTCCGGACGGCACGATCCTTGCCCTCCACCACCCTCCGGTCCCGAGCGTCCTCGATCTCTCGATCCTCGTGGAGCTGCGCGGCCAAGCCGCGCTGGCCGACGTCGTGCGCAATTCGGATGTCCGCTCCATCCTGGGCGGCCACCTGCATTACTCCACTACGGCCATGTTCGCCGGTGTCCCGGTATCGGTGGCTTCCGCGAGCTGCTACACGCAGGACCTCAACGTTCCTCAGGGCGGCACCCGCGGCCGTGACGGTGCCCAGGCGTTCAACCTTGTGCACGTTTACGAGCAGACGATCGTGCATTCGGTGGTGCCGTTGGGCAAATCGCCGACTGTCGGTGAGTACGTCAGCCCGGAAGCCACGAGGCGTCGGCTCGCCGAAGCAGGCATCCGGATTCCTCAGCGAGCTACGCACGAACGCGGTTCCAGGGTCGACGCGAAGAGCCCGGAGATGACCCGACGCTAGGGGCCTACTTCTCCCAGGGCGCCTTGACCGGGAAGTACTTCTCCATGAAGTCCGTCACGAGTCCGGCCCTTTCGTCGGCAGCCACCTCGGGGAAGCTGCCATCGTTGAGGCAGAAGAAGTCCACATTGCGTTTGGCGAGCAAGGTGGGCAGGTAGTGCAGCCCGGACCACAGGGTTGTGTCCACATACCTGACCTTGGCTGCCGTCTGCGTCACTGCCCGGCCCGTGAGCAACGAGTAGTAGTGGTAGAACGAGTTGGTCACGGAGATGTTGTCCGCCGCACGGAACCTGCTGGCCGCTGTCTTGGTGAATTCGGCCGGAAACTCGCGCTCCATCTCTGCGATCACGCTGCGCCGAAGGGGTGCGGCGGTGTGCTCCAGGTGGCGCGTAGTGATGCGCCCGAACCGCTCCCAGAGAAGCTTCCTGTTGACGCGGGCCGCGTTCTCGAAGCCGCTGCGTTCGGCGTCGTTCTCTCCCAGTCCGATCCGGGTGGAGGCTTCGATGAACTTGGTGATTCCGCCGGGAGTGAAGAACATGTCCGGTGCAACGGGCCTGCCGAAGAACATGTCGTCGTTGGAATACAGGAAATGCTCGGAGAGGCCCTCAATGTGGTGCAGCTGGGATTCCACGGCCTGGGAATTGTGGGTTGGCAGCACTGTGGGGTCCTTGAAGAACTCCTCGCTGCGCATGATCCTGACGCTCGGGTGCTCGGCCAGCCACTCCGGGGCGGGGGAGTCCGTGGCGATGTAGATCCGGCGAATCCAAGGCGCATACATGTACACCGAGCGCAGGGCGTACTTGAGCTCGTTGATCTGCCGGAAGCGGGCCTCGTGGGCGTCGCCCTCGCCCACGATTGCGTCTTTCATCTGCTCGCGGCGGGCCGCGATGTATGCGGGATCGTTGCCGTCCACCCATGAAAAGACGATGTCGACGTCGAAGTCGATGTCGCTCGCGTGGTCCGCGAACATGTTCTCGATGGTCGGCCAGCTCAGCCCGTGGCGTTCCACCGTGCCCCGGACAGCGTCCTGGCGCAGCATGGTTCGCCGGGTCAGGGAGTTCTCCACCGGCAACACGAGCTGATCGCCGTCGAACTCCCACAATTCCAGTTGCACGCCCAAGGAAGGACCGTAAGTCAGCCCGCCCCCGGGTTCCACGCGTGGACGGAAGAGCCGGAAGATCCTGGCCTTCCGGTTGCTTGAGAGCTCGCCGTCGGCTACGAGCAACGTGGATTTCTTCCGCGCGTCAACGGTCATGGAGTAGAACGGCTCGTTCCGGAAAGCCGAGACCAAAGCCTGGCGCAGTTTCTTCCGGAGCTTCCAATCGACGGCGATCACGGGCCGGTGGTCGTTGCCGCGGACCAAGATGAAGTCCAGACCTGCCGCGTCCAGCGCGGCGCGGATCACGAGGAGGTCTTCGACCATCACCTGCTGCGGCGTGCGGTTCTGGTTCAGCAAGCTGTAGCGGCCGCGGTGGCGGACGACGTCGGGGCGGTGCTTGAGGCGCGCCTCGACTGCGGGCGATGTCGGTTCGGGAACCACCGCATCGTCGTCGGACGGGGGGCTACCGAAGTAGATTGCTTGCTGGTCCATGTCTGTGATGGCTTTTCTCCGAAAGGTTGTGGTTCGCGCGAGCTTGGTGGACCTAGCCCGCCAAGGCTTCACGCCAACTGCGCAGGAATGCGCCTCCGGCGTCGTCGTGAATGATGTCGTCGCCCAGGCCGAGGTCTGTGGCTGTAAGAACATCGTAGGGCTTGTTGGGCACGCCGTCGGCGGGCCGGACGTCGACGTGCTTGACGCTGTGGTCATTGTGGTGGAGCCAATCCGCCATGGCGTAGTCCGTGCGCGAATCGCCCACTGTCCGCCAGGCCTGCGGGGTGATTCCCTGGGCTGCGAGTAGCTCCACTGCGCGGCTCGCGCCGAGGTCCTTGCCGAGCCGGATGGACTCGATGTCCGTGGAGATGATGGTGGGATCCAGACGGTAGTCAGCGGCGTCGTCGGACTCTGGCGCGTGGTGATCCAGGAGCGCGGCGGAGAGTCCGTGCCTGCCCATGAGCTCCAAAGCATCCGCGTCGAAGAGCTTCTGTTCGGCCAGGTAGTCGTCACTTGAGACGTCCAGATGCTGTTCCACCGACACCATGGCGCGCTTTGTCTCGTCGAAGAACATGTGCGTCGCGTAGTCCTCCGCCACCATGCGGCGGACGTCGTCGCCGTAGGCCTTCGGAACAGCAAGGGCGTGGTCCACATGGATGGGTCCCGGGCCGGCCGAGGTGTAGCTGAACCACACCGCGCCCTTCTCGCAAATCGCATGGACCACAGTTCCCGCAGGCATTCCGGCGGCAATCATGGGTGCCATGACCTGCTCGCGGATGAAAGCGTCTGAACGGCCGGTGTTGAAAATGACGGGGATGCCTGCGGATGCCAAGCCCACGAGGTCGGCGATGATTTCCGGCTTCACGTCGCGCGTCACGGGACTCGCGACAGGGCCGTCGACGTCGAGGAGGAGTGCGAGGGCGGGAGCAGCCGGGTGCGTGCCTGGCATTGAAGCAGTCATGAACCCATTCTGTCAGTCCGGCGTGATGGCGGCAGCGGTGTGACGGCCGACGGCGGCAGCCGGCACTGTTTCAGCTCGCACCGTCCGTCAACGGTTACCTTTTGGCCACAACCTTGGTGACCGACTTCTCATAAGTTCCCTTGGACGCCTTACTTCTTTAGGCTTGCAAAGTGATATTCAAAGCTGTGGGCGAGGGACGCCCGTACCCCGACCATGGTTTTTCCACGCCCAAGGACTGGGCCTCGCTGCCGCCCCGTCCTGTCCGGCTCGATGAACTCGTCACCACCAAACGCACGCTTGACCTTGAAGCACTGTTGGCGGAGGATTCAACGTTCTTCGGCGACCTTTTCCCACATGTAGTGCAGTACCAAGGGCTGCTGTATCTCGAAGACGGGCTCCACCGTGCAGTCCGTACCGCGCTCCACCAGCGAACGGCCATCCACGCCCGGGTCCTGGTGATAGATGGTTAACGAAACAATCCCGGAGGAGCAGGTGGCAGTGCCCGAAAATGCGGATCCGAGGAAGCGCCGGAAACGTCCCGGTCGTCAGAAAGACGTGACGATCCTGCACGGGCACCGGGTTGTCACCGGTCCGGAACTCCGGGCAACTTTTGCCGAGACTCCTGGACCCGAGAGCCATCCTGGGTGGTTCAGCCGCCGCCTCTTGCATGGGATCGTTCTCGCGCTGCTCGTCGGATTGGTGGTTGCCGGACTCGTGGGCGCGTGGGCAGTCATCAGCGGCGTGATCCGTTTCCCCTCCGCCGTTGCAAGCCAGGCGCCGGCGGCCGTGTGTCCTGCGACTGTTTTCGACTACACGCCCAACAACAAGATCAGCGTGAATATCTACAACGCCGCCGGCAGGGCCGGTCTGGCCAAGAACGTGGCAGACCAGTTGAAGGCGCGGGGATACAACGTTGGCACGGTCGATAACTCCACCACCAGCTACACCGGCCCGGCCATGGTTGTTTCGGGATCGGGCGGTCAAGCGGCGGCTTTCAACATCCAGAGGAACATCGCGGGCACCGACTACTTCCAGGACCAACGCACGGATGCCTCCGTGGACCTCATCCTCGCGCCCGGCTTCTCGGCACTGGTGCCGGCGGAGCTCGTGGACAACACCCCGGGCAAGCTCAGTTGTCCCCGTCTGGAGCAGCGGATCGCCGACAACGCGAAGCTGCCGGTAATGCCGACGCCGTAGCGTGGGCCTTCCATGGACTGAGCCAGCGGCTGCGCCGGCCCCGCGGCAAGGTCACGCCAAGCGCGCGGGCCGGCCGTCGTCGTCGAACCTTGCTCCTGCGCCCAACTGGATGAACCGCACGGTCTGGACCAACCGCTCCTCAAGCTCGTCCAGCTCCGTTCCGATCGCGGCATTGCCGCGTGCCGCGCTGGAGGAAAGAGTTCCGTGGATGAGCCTCGCCAGCTGGCCGACGTCCGTGGGCGGGAGGTAGCCGGCCGCGATTCCGTCGCGCAGGATGTCCTGGAGCAGCAGGTTGAGTTCGCCGACGTGATCTGCCAATTTCGCAAAGGAAGCGGGAGAGAGGACAGCCCCCATCGCAGGGCCCGGCGGGAGGTGCCGGCGGCTCAGATCTTCCACCTGGGCGCGCACGTAAAGGGCCAAGCGGTCCACCGGGTTCTTCAGTGCGGCGAGGGATTCGCGCAGATCGCCCAGGAATCGCTCGGTCTCGTCGAGCGCGTACGCAATGAGGAGCTGTTCCATGTCGGCGTAGTAGTTGTATACCGCCGTCCGGCCGACGCCGGCGTGCCGCGCGACGTCGGTCATGGTCAAGCCGGGCAGGCCGTGGGTGAAGAGCAGTTCCCCGAAAGCTGTCAGGACCCGGCGTCGGGTTTCAGCGCGTTGCGCCGCATTGCTGGCGGCCGTAATCCTAGGCATACAGACACTTTACAGGGATCTGTCAGCAAAGTTGGGTGCGTGCGGCGCGAGCTGGCAGCAGATGACCTTGCAACGCGCCGTTGGGGTCATCTGCTGCCAGCTCGCGCAAATCTTCTAGATCGCGCAGCCGTCCGGGCCGCAGGCGTCGGCGTCGGGGCTGCCGACGGCGACTAGAGGATTCGCTTCCTGCCATGCCTGTGTGAGGGCCTGGGTGAAGACCTCGGAGGGCTGAGCGCCGGAGAGTCCGTACTTGCGGTCGATGACAAAGAACGGCACGCCGGTGACACCAAGCATCCGGGCTTCGGCGATATCGCCACGTACGTCCTCTGCGTACTTGTCGGTGCTGAACAGCTCCCCGACCTCGGCTTGCGGCAGGCCCAACTCGCTGCTGAGCTTGGCCAGGTATTCCTGGCTTCCGATGTCCTCGCCGTGTTCAAAATGGCCGCTCAGGAGCTGCTCTTTGGCTTCGTCCTGCTTGCCGTGGGCGGCAGCCAAGTGGATGAGGCGGTGTGCCGTGAAGCTGTTGGCCACCACGACGTCGTCGAAACGGTAGTTGAGGCCCTCGCCCTTTGCCTGCAACGCCACGTGCTCGAACATCTGGCTGACCTGCGCGGGGTCCATGCCCTTGCGCTTGCTCAGGTAATCGAGCTCTGTGCCGTCGTAGTGTTCCGGGATGCTCGGATCCAACTGGTAGCTGCGCCACTGGATTTCGACCGAGTCGCGGTGCGGGAATTCAGCAAGGGCTGTTTCGAACCGACGCTTTCCGATGTAGCACCACGGGCAAGCGACGTCTGACCAGATCTCAATCTTCATGGTGGCGACAACCGGAAGCGGGGGCCGGGCATTCCCGGAATGGGCTGTTGGACTGGTCACAGCCCGGCGTTCACGATACGCAAAATGGTGTGCGACGCAGAAACGGGCAGGCGCTACGGGTATCCGAGCCGCGTGAGACTGTTTGCGCGTCGCAGGCCCATTTCCGCGTCGCTGGCCGCTCCAGGATAACTAGACCGCCCGCTCCATCACGAAATCGTGCTCCACGGCATCGCCCAAGCGGAACGACTTGGTCCCGACTTTACTGAATCCACTCTTCTCATAGAAGCGGATGGCCTTGGCGTTCTGGCTGTTGACGCCAAGCCACACCCCGGCAGCACCCGAGCCGGCAGCGCGGTCCAAGGTGGCCTTCATAAGCTCCGCGGCAGCACCCAAGCCGTGGTGTTCCGGATGCACATAGCACTTGCTCAGTTCCGTGCAGGGGTTGAGCGTCAGGGCCGAAGCCACGTCGGTATCGCTCGTGGGGCGGGCCACGAGCATGCTGTAGCCGCGGAGTTCGCCGGCGGCATCGATGGCCAGGATGGTGATGTCCGGATCGGCGAGGTACTCCGTGAACTTCTCCGCGCTGAGGGTCTTGCGCAGGTGCGCAGCGATGTCCTCGGGCGAGGATTCCGGCGGACAGGCGAGCGGAAAAGTGACGGCGGCAAGCTCCGCCAGCCGTCCGGCGTCGTCCGCTGTTGCTTCACGGATTGTCTGGCTCATGCGGTCCTCTCGGGAATGCGGCGCGGAAATGCCCCTCAAGACTGATCTTAAGGGGCATTGAAGGAGAGATCACGACGGAGGTGGCCCGCCGAACCGTTCCGCTTCCGTGAGCGCCGGGGTGCTTATGCCTGGGCTTCCTGGAGCAGGCGAAGGTCCTCTTCCGGCTGTGGATCCCGGCCCAAAGCGAGGCCGATGATCGTCACGACTGCCGTGGCCAGCAAGTACCCGGCGATCAGGAGCCAGTTGCCGGAAGCCGTGTAAAGGGCGGTGAAGATCAACGGGGCCACAGCTCCACCGACCACTCCCGCTACGGTGTAGGCGAGGGAACTGCCGGCGTAGCGGAGCCTGGCGGGGAACTGCTCGGTGATGAAGGCTGCCTGCGGGCCGTACATGAACGCGTGCAGTCCCAGGCCGATCACCACGCCCACGGTCAAGACCAGGACGGAGCGTGACTGGATCATCAGGAAGAACAGGGGGATATACACCGCGGTGGCCGCAGCGGTGATGCCGTAGACCAATCGGCGGTTGAACCGGTCCGTGACCGCTCCAGCGGCCGGAATCAGGATGAGCTGGAAGGCCGAGCCCACCAAGACGGCGCCCAGCACGTTGCCGGTGGTCATCCCCAGTTCCCTGGTGGCGTAGACGGCGACGAAGACGGTGAACAGGGAATACAAGACGTCGGGGCAGATCCGGCACAACGCGGCGGCGAGGAGGGGACGGAACTGGGTGGTGAGGACTTCCTTGATGGGAGCCTTGGGCCGTTCGCCGGTGGCTTCGATGGCCTTGAATACCGGGGTTTCCTCGAGCTTGAGCCGGATGACCAGGCCGAAGGCAACCAGGATGGCCGAACTGAGGAAGGCCACGCGCCAACCCCAAGCGATGAAGGCATCGTTGCTCATGACGGCGGCGAGGACGGCCAGGGCGCCGTTGGCGAGCAGGTTGCCCGCGGGCGGGCCGATCTGGGCTGCGGAAGACCAGAATCCGCGCTTGTTGGGATTGGCGTATTCGCTGGACAGCAGCACGGCGCCGCCCCATTCGCCGCCAACACCGATGCCCTGTATCAGGCGGAGGAGGACCAGGATGATCGTGGCTCCAATGCCGATGGTGTGGTAATCCGGCAAGGCGCCGATGAGGACCGTGGCCGCGCCGATGAGTACGAGGGTGATGACCAGGACGTTCTTGCGTCCGATCTTGTCCCCGAGCCGGCCAAAGACGACGCCGCCAATAGGCCTGGCGAGGTAACCCACCGCGAAGGCCGAGAAGGAGAGTAGGAGGCCGGTGTATTCATCGTTGCCCGGGAAGAAGATCTTGGGGAAGACGAGCGCTGAGGCAACGGAGTAGATAGCGAAGTCGTAGTACTCCAGGGAGGTGCCTGTGACGCTGGCGATGAAGGCTTTGATGGCGCCGGCCGAGGGTTTGCTGCGCCGTGTTGAACTTGGCGAAGTGGTCGCGGACATGGTTCCTCCATGGAACGTTGGGCGGGCTTTGTGATCCCGATCTCAATCGGGGCCTACACCCAATGATGCATCACACGGAGGAATTGTTCAACAATTTTTTGGCGAGAGTTCTTGCTGAGGCCCTTAGGCGGTGAGATGTTGCCGGATCCCTTCGACAATGAGGTCATGATCCTCCTGCGATGAAAGGCCTGACGCCGTGACGGCGGCGACCACGCCAACGCCACGGACCCGCACGGGAAACGAGCCCCCGGTCACGGCATAGTCGGCGCCGAGCCACCCTGTGGCGACCGGATCGATGCCGGCGGAGGACAGCCGGGCTTCGACAAGTGCGCTGCTTGCTTCCATCCGCAAGACGAGTGCGGATTTCCGTGCGATCCACGATTCCTGGTCCGGTGTGATTCCGGGCAGCGCAGCGCGGAAAAGGATGAGCCCGGGGCGCCGGATATCGATGCCGATCGCGTGACCGGCATCCTGGGCCATGCTGGTCAACCGTGAGCCGAGCCTCCAGGCGTCGCCATGGTCGAAGGAGGTGAAAATCAGCTCCTCTTCCTGGCGTTTAAGCGTCTCCAATGCTTCAAGAGCGGTGATATCAGCCATTGAGCCCCCTACCGTCCTTCCTGGCCGTAGGGTTCGAAATCGAACTCCTGGAAGTTGGACACTTCCTTCGCCCACCGGTTCTCCACGAATCCGACGTGGGCAGGATGGTCATTGTAGGAATTGAAGGCCTCCGGGCCGTCGAACTTCATTTCGAACTGAAAATTGAGCGGGCTCTTCTTCGAAATCTGGCGGGACACCCGGAAGTCCTGAACCACTGGTATTGCGGTCAACGTGGCGACTGCTGCGTCCAGGAATTCCCGCTCCCCGGAGGAGCCGGGCTCGTGGATGAGGGAGAAAGTAACGGTGTGGCGGATCATGGCATTCCAATCGAAGTGGGTGGGAGTGGCTTCCGCAAAAGCCACTTTAGTTTTCCGGGTAGGCGACAAAAGCGAATCGGCTGGAGTCGGGTGACCAACTGTTGACGTTGAGGGTTCCCTGGCCGCCGAAGAGGGGCCATGTGTGGAGCGGAGTCGCCCAGTCGCTGGTGGAAACAACGACGACGTCGACCGGCAAGTCCGCGGGGTGGCCTACCGTGCCGCAGGGGAAGCGGATGTAGCTGGCCAGGCGCCCGTCGGGCGAGAGGTGCGGGAACCAGTCAACGGTGTCGCTGTCGAGCAAGCGTTCGAAGTCCGTACCGTCAACCCGTGCGCGGGCAAGTTGGGCATGCCCGGCCTGCGTGGTGAATGACTCGGTATTGAAGTAGAGCCATTTCCCGTCCGGAGAGTACTCGGGCCCGTCGCAGTGGCCAGGTCCGGTGTCCACGAGCGCCGCTGGGCCGCCGGCCGCCGGCATCGTCATGAGTTGACCCGGCTTGCTGAAATCGCCGCCATCGATGCCGACGTAGGCGAGTTCAAGTCCGTCCGGACTGACGCCGTGCAGGAAATGGAAGGACTCGTTGTCGGCGCTGAGGCAGTCCGCCTCGCCGCCGCGAAGATCTGCGCGGTAGATGTGGCCGTCATTCGCCGAAAGGTAGATGGTGGCGCCGTCGGGTGCGAGGACGTGGTCGTTATTGAGGTCCGGGACTCCGGTGATGGCTATCCTCTCGAGTCCTCCGGAAAGATCCAGCCGCCACAGGACACCGTCCCCGTTGAGGATGAGGGCCCGGCCATCGAGCGTCCAGTTCGGCGCCTCCAGCAGCATCTCGTCCGTGGTGAAGGCCAGTTCGGAAGTGCCGGTGGCAGAGGCGATCCAGACTTCGCAGCGCTGGCCGTTTTGAAGGGTACGGATCACTGCGAGTCCTCGCTGGCGCCGGTCGGAAGTTCCTTGATGCGGATGTTCCTCCACCGGCATTGTGCTCCGACGCCCCAGCGTGCCTCGCCGAACATGGCGTCGTTGTCGTGGACTTCGAGCGCAATGTGTCCACGGTCGCCGAGCACCTTGTGGACCGCGTCGGCGTCGTAGTCGGGGGATTGCAAGGTGGCGGTGTCGAGTTCTGCGATCTTGAGTCCATTGATCCACGTGGTGATGACCGGCATGGCGCCCACGCAGCGGATCCGCAACTCGTTCCAGTCGTCCCAGCGCCACACGTTGAGGAAATCGTCAACGTCGGCCGCGTAGCTGAGCCGGGAACGCTTCTCCTCGGTGACGGGTTCCACCGACGTGGCCGGGTTGTCGGCCACAAGTCCGGTGGGGCGGCCGGCGTCGTCACGGGTGACGTCGATCGCGAACGGAACCGCCGAGAAACTTGCCAGTCCATTGCCGAAGAAGCCACCGATCCCGCCGGACGGGCGGTGGTCCACAAGGACTTGGAATCCTTCCCAGCTGTCGCGTTGACGCCTGATCATCACGCCGGTGTCGGCAGGCCAATCGGGGCGCATCTCAAGGAGCAATTCGAAGTCCCCGAACGCCTGGTCACTGACAAGGTAGCCGCCGTAGCCGCTCCCAGGAGCGTCCTGCTCGCCGATCAGGACGCCGTCTTCAACCTTCCAGCGGGCAGGATGCTTCTCCGGCTCCACAGGGCGCTGAAGTCCGAGGCTGTCGAAATGCTCAAGGACGCTCGGCCCACCGGGATACACCGAACCGTAGATCCGGGGTACGGCGTGCCATCCGGCGAGGCTGACGCCGTCGAACAGCGGGACGAACCCGTCGTTACTCACGTCGGACATTCCTTAGTCCTGGCTGAAGGCGGCGTCGAAGCTGGTTTGCGAGGGCGGGAAGTCGTATTTTTTGAGGTTGGCGAGGGCTTCGGGGGCGCCGTGGAGGCGGTCCATGCCGGCGTCTTCCCATTCGATGCTGATGGGTCCGGTGTAGCCGATGGCGGTGAGGGCCCGGAAACTCGATTCCCAGGGGACGTCGCCGCGTCCGGCGGAGACGAAGTCCCAGCCGCGGCGGGGGTCGCCCCAGGGCAGGTGGGAGCCCAGGACGGTGTTGCGGCCGGTGGGGCGCAGCTTGGTGTCCTTGCAGTCCACGTGGTAGATCCGGTCCTTGAAGTCCCAGATGAAGGAGACGGGGTCGATGCCTTGCCACATGAAGTGGGAGGGATCCCAGTTCAGCCCGAACGCTTCCCGGTGCCCGATCGCTTCCAGGGTGCGCACGGTGGTCCAGTAGTCGTAGGCGATCTCGCTCGGGTGGACTTCGTGGGCGAACCGGACCCCGCATTCGTCGAAGACGTCCAGGATGGGGTTCCAGCGGTCGGCGAAGTCCTGGTAGCCGGCCTCGATGACCTTCTCCGGGACGGGCGGGAACATGGCGACGTACTGCCAGATGGAGGAGCCGGTGAACCCGACGACGGTGTCCACCCCGAGCGCTTGGGCGAGCCGTGCGGTGTGTTTCATTTCCTCGGCGGCGCGTTGGCGGACGCCTTCGGGATCCCCGTCGCCCCAGACCTTCGCCCCCACGATGGCTTGGTGGCGGAAGTCGATGGGGTCATCGCACACGGCCTGGCCCTTGAGGTGGTTGGAGATGGCCCAGACCTTGAGGTTGTACTTGTCCAGGACGGCGACCTTGGATTCGACATAGCCGGGTTCGTCCCAGCGCCAGGCGTCCAGGTGGTCCCCGGAGACGGCGATTTCCAGGCCGTCGTAGCCCCAGCCGGAGGCAAGGCGCGCGACTTCCTCGAAGGGCAGGTCGGCCCACTGGCCGGTGAACAGGGTGTACGGGCGGGGCATTGGTTCTCCTTGGGAAAAGTTTTGGGGCGTGCAACAGGTGCAGGGCTGTCAGTGGCCGGCGACCTGGATGATCGCGGACTTGGCATCGGCGGATTCTTCGATGGCGGCCAGGACCTGTTGGACGGCGAGTCCTTCCTCGAACGACGGCGACGGCGGGGTCCCGGCGTCGATGGCTGCCAGGAAGTCACGGATTTCGTGGGTGAAGGTGTGTTCCCAGCCGATGACGTGGCCCTGGGGCCACCAGGCGTCCATGTAGGGGTGTTCGGGTTCGTTGACCAGGATCCGGCGGAAGCCCTGCTCCCGGACGGGCACCGTAGCGTCCATGAAACCCAGTTCGTTGATGGATTCCAGGTCGAACAGGAGCGAGCCCTTGTCGCCGTAAATTTCCATCGTGAGCGAGTTCTTCTTGCCCGTGGCCATGCGGGAGACTTCCACCGAGGCGACCGCCCCGGAGGCGAGGGTAAGCGTGGCCCAGGCGGCGTCGTCGACCGTTACTTGTTCCGGACCGTCCGCCCCGGGGCGGCTGTCCACGAAGGTGTGCAGCCGGCCGGAGACCTCGGTGACTGTGTCCCCGAGCAGGAAGAGGACCTGGTCGATGGCGTGGGAGGCGATGTCGCCCAACGCGCCGGATCCGGCGGTTTCCTTGTTCAACCGCCAGGTCATGGGGGAGTCCGGGTCCACGAGCCAATCCTGCAGGTAGGCGGCGCGGACGTGCCTGACCGTGCCCAGGCGGCCCTCGGCGATCAGTTCCTTCGCCAAGGCGAGGGCAGGGACGCGCCGGTAGTTGAAGCCGATCATGGACTGGATGCCGCGCGCGCGGGCGGCGCGCGCGGCTTCCGTCATGGTTTCGGCCTCGGCCAGGGTGTTCGCGAGGGGTTTTTCCACGAGAACGTGCTTGCCCGCTTCCAGCGCCGCGATGGCGATTTCGGCGTGCATCCAGCCCGGGGCGCAGATATCCACGATGTGGATGTCATCGCGTTCCAAGACCGAACGCCAGTCCGTGGCGGACTCGCTCCACCCGTACCTGGCCGCGGCCTCGGCAACCTGTTCCGCGTCCCGGCCCACGAGCACTTTCTGCTCGAAGGCCGGAACGTCGAAGTAGCTGGCCACGTTCCGCCACGCGTTCGAATGGGCTTTGCCCATGAACGCGTAACCGATCGCGGCAACACCCAGGGTTTTCTTGCCCGGTTCGCCGTCGTGAAGGGTGGTGGGGGTAGGGGCGGAGCTAGTCATGAGTGATTCCTAGAGGGTGGCGGCCATCGGGTCCCAGTCCTCGGGGAGGGCCTGGGAGGTCACGGCAGAGCTGTCGACGCCTACAAAGGTGCCGGTTTCGGCGGACTCGGAAATGGACACCAGGGTATCGACCACATGATAGGCGAGGGCTCCCTGGGCGCGGTGCGGAACACCGGCGCGCAGGGACCGGGCCATGTCCAGCACGCCCATGCCGCGGCCGTTGGCCGGTCCCGTGGCGGGAATGATTTCCGCTTCCTCGGCTCCGGCGCGCCAGAGCTTGAGGTCGCCGTCGAAGTAGTTCGGATCCGGCAACTCCAGGGTGCCCTCGGTGCCGGTGATCTCCACGAAGCCCATCCGCAGGCGGGGGGATTCGAAGCTGAAGACGCTGTGCGAGGAGGCGCCGCCCTCGAACTGGAGCATCGCGGAGACATGGGTGGGGACCTCGACGGGGAATTCCTCCCCTGCCTTGGGCCCGGAACCGACCACGCGGACGTCTTTGGCCTTGGACCCGACGGCGGCGACCTTGCGGACCGAACCGAAGGCCTGCACGAGCGCGGTGATGTAGTACGGGCCCATGTCGAAGAGCGGACCCGCGCCGTGGGCGAAGAGGAACGCCGGGTTCGGGTGCCAGGACTCCGGGCCGGGGGTCTGGAACATGGTCAGGGCGGTCAGCGGGGTGCCGATGTCACCGCGTTCGATGATCCGGCGGGCTGTCTGCAGCCCCGCGCCCAGGAAGGTGTCCGGTGCGCAGCCCAGGCGGATGCCGGCGGCGTCGGCCGTCTTCAATAGCGCCAGCCCGGATTCGCGGTCCAGGGAGAACGGCTTCTCGGTCCAGACGTGCTTGCCGGCGTTCACGGCAGCCGTTGCCACCTCGACGTGCGCGGCCGGGATGGTCAGGTTGACGATGATCTCGACGTCGGGATGGTTCAGTGCCGCGTCAACGCCACCCCACTCCGGGATGCCGTATTCCTTGGCCCGCGCTTCCGCGGCTTCCTCGAACAAGTCCGCGATGACGTGGACCAACAGGTCTGGGAAGACCGTCAGGTTGTCCAGGTAGGCCTTGCTGATGTTGCCTGCGCCGATGACGGCGACGCCCACGGGCCCCCGGCGGGTGGACGGGGTGGACTGGTGCGTTGCGGCGCTCATGCGTTCACTTCCTGTGCTCCTGCTGTTGCAGCGGAGTCCCGCAGGAATGCGAGGCTTTCGGCGATGCCTTCGAAGATGTCTCCGGCGTAGTCGTCGAACTCCACGACGCCCACTTCCAGGGACTTGGCGGCGGCAACGACGTCGAGCACCGGGATGGTGCCCTGGCCCGCGGGCAACTGGGCTTTCGTGTCGGTGGTGCCGGGGCCGTCCTTGATGTGAATGAACTTCACACGGTCACCGAGGCGAGCGAGAAGTTCCACCGGGTTCTGGCCACCGACGGATACCCAGTAGGTGTCGACTTCCAGGACCAGTTCCGGGTCAAGGAGGCCTTCGAAGTACTCCAGGGCCGTCTGGCCCTCGATGGTGGACTCAAGCTCCCAGGCATGGTTGTGATAGCCGACGCGGATGCCGTATTCGGCGCCCTTCTTCGCGGCGGCGTTGAGCTTGGCCGCGGTGGCCTGGATGTCCTCGGCGTTCTGCCAGTGCTCGGCAGGCAAGTACGGGTCGATGACCGTGGCGATGCCCAGTTCCTTGGCGGCTGCGAAGATCTCGTCCTGGTCCTGGCTCAGCAGCGGCGCGTGACCGGACGGGGCGCTCAGCCCGTTCTCCTTCAACGCAGCGCCGAGTTCCTTCGCCGTGGCCACGAAATTGTAGGGTTCAACCTGCGTGTAACCGATCTCGGCAACCTTCTTGATAGTGCCCGGCAGGTCCGCCTGCATGGCATTGCGCAGGGTGTACAGCTGGATGGAGTAAGACATGGTTTTCCTTTGCGTTGTCAGTTGCGTGAAAAGTTCGGGTACCGGCTGTTAGCGGCCGGCGAGGGATCCGCCGATGCCGCCGACGCTGAAGTACTTGTTCAGGGTGGCGAAGACGATGATCGGCGGGAGCATCATGATGACCGCGAGGGCCATGACACCGGACCAGTCGGTCTGGTTTTGCTGGAAGAACGACTGGACGCCCATGGGGAGGGTGAAGATTTCGTTGGAGCGCAGGAACACGATCGCTACGAGGTAGTCGTTCCAGGCCAGGAGGAAGGCGAAGATGGCCGTGGACAGGATGCCGGGCAGGGAGTTGCGCAGCACCACCTTCGTGAACGATCCGAAGACCGAGCAGCCGTCGATCCAGGATGCTTCCTCGAGGCTGACCGGGATGGAGTCGAAGTAGGCCGCCATCATCCAGGTGGCGACTGTCATTGTCGAGCCGACGTAGATGATGATCAGTCCCATGAGGTTGTCCACGAGTCCCAGGTTTGCGAACAGGATGAACAGCGGCACCACGGACGTGATGATCGGCAGAGACTGCATGACGAACAGCAGCAGGGAGTAGCCGGAGACGGCCCTGGATCGGCCGCGGGAGAGGACATAGCCGGCAGGTGCGGCCACGGCGACGGCGACGATCACGGTGCTGACGGTGGTGATGAGGCTGTTCTTGAGCCAGGTGGCGGCCAGGGTCTCGGAAAAGACGTTGCTGAGGTTCTCAAACGTGAGGCCGGTGGCGGTGCTGTTGGGGCCCGGGGTCAGGGCCAGGACCACGGTGACCATGATGGGGACCAGGACGATGGCAGTGATGGCCAGGATCAGGACGAACCGCCACCAGCGTCCGCGCATGCCTGCTTCGGAGAGGACGCGGCGGGATTTCTCGGGTCCCGCGACACCGAGCGCGGGTCCGGATTCGGGGTGGGCGTGGAGTACTGCGCTCATTATTCGACGCTCGACTTTCGGATCTGGCGGTACAGGAAGACCGACACGACGACGAGGGTGAGGGTCATGAGGAAGGCGATGGCAACGCCGGGACCGGTCTGGAAGTCCTGGAAGACAGTGCGGTAGGCCAGGACCACGAGGGAGGTAGTGGCGTCAACGGGGCCGCCGCCGGTAAGGAGGTAGATGGTGGGGAAGTCGTTGACGCAGAAGATCGTCATCAGGATCCAGCTGATGTAGGTGGAGCGGGCGATCAGCGGCAGGGTGATCTGGGTAAACTGCTGCCATTTGCTGGCACCGTCCATGCTGGCGGCTTCATAGACGGTTGTGTCTACCGAGGCCAGTGCTGCCGAAATCATCATCATCATGAAAGGGAAGCTGACCCAGACCTTGAACACCATGACCATGACCGCGGCCAAGTGGGGGTCCGCCAGGAACAGCGGCGTGCCCAGTCCGAGGTTCCGGAAGATTGAGGGGATCAGGCTGTCCGGAGTCGCGACGAGCCAGTTCCAGGCCGTCGAGGAGACCACGATCGGAACCACCCAGGGAAGCAGGAGCAGGACCTTGAAGGTCCCGCCCGCCGGGATTTTGGTGCGCAGCAGCAGTGCGAGGCCCAAGCCAACCAGCCAGGAGCCGAAGACGCCGACGATAGTGAACCACAGGGTGAACTGGGCGGCCTTCCAGAAAGCCGGGGAGGTCAGGACATGGCCGAAGTTCTCGACTCCGACGAAGTTGCCGGTGTCGATCAGGGAGCCGTCGTGGGTGGCCTGGACGCCGGCATAGACCAGCGGGTAGCCGTGGATCAGGACGAGCAGGATGACCGAGGGCAGCAGGAGCCAGAAGAACGTCCGCTTGGTCTGCCCCGAAAGTTTGCTCTTGCGGTTCAGGGACCCGCCGCCGGACCCGCCGGGAGCGAGCCCCCGGCGGGCCCGGGCGAGGCCGGACTGTGTTGTGGTGGTTGACATGGCGACGGCTTTACTTCTTCATGACGGACTCGAGGCCGGTCTTGAAGGCCGTGAGCGCCGTCTTGGCGTCGGTCTTGCCGGTCAGGATGGTCTGGGTGAACTGGTTGAGTGCCTGGCCGCCGTCGAGGACAGCGAGGTTGGCATTGAGCGAGGTTCCCTGCGCGGCGAAGGTCTTGGCGATGGGCTGCCATTCCTTGACGATCTTGACGTTGTTGGCGTCGCTCGTGAATTCGGGCATCTCCGTGATGGATTTGAAAACCGGCAGAGCGTTCATGAGCTTCTGGCGCCACAGCTCCTTGAGCTGTCCCATGTAGTAGGTCAGGAAGGCCTCGGAGGATTCCTGGGACGGGGTGTTCTTGTACATCATGATGTTGTTCGGGAAAACGAGTCCGTGCTTGTCGCCGTGCGGGCCTGCAATCGGGCTGGCCACCATGATGTCGCCGGAGGTGTCGCCGACGCGGGCCGGCACGCCCAGGACGTACGGGCCGAAGGCGGCTTTCTTGTCCTTCCACTGCGCGTTGAGGTTGTCCGTGGTGTAGCTGACTGCAGCAGGGTCGATGATGCCGTTGGAGACCAGTTCCAGAAGGTACTCCGTGGCTTCGACATTGCGGTCGTTCATGACGTCCAGCTGGCCGTCCTTGGTGAAGACGCCACCGCCGTTGTTGACCATCATCATGATCATCGAGTGGTTGCCGATGTTGTTGCCGGCGCCGGACCCGGTGGCGAAGCCGAAGGCGCCGATCTTCTTCAGTGCCTTGCCTGCGTCAAGCAGCGAGGCCCAGTCGGTGGGCAGCGCGACGCCGGCCTGGTCGAAGAGGGACTTGCGGTACCAGAAGACGCGCATGTCCAGCTGCCACGGAACGGCGACGTAGCCCTTGTCGGACTTGAACGGGTCCAGCACGCCGGGCAGGAAGTCGTCGAACTGGCCGTTTTTCTTGAGCGCGTCGATGACCTTGTCCGCGTACGCGATCTGACCCTGCTGGTCGAACTGGAAGGCCTGGAAACCGCCACCGGTGGACACCGCGGGACCGGTCTTGGACGCAATGGCCGAGGAGAAGGTCTGGTAGAAGTTGTTCCACTGAATGATCTGGTAACCGGTTTTGCTGTTGCTGCCAGTCGGGACGTAGGACTCGGTGATCTTCTTCGCGGCATCGTTATATGCCGGGGTGGCCCACGGCATGTCCCAGAACTTGATGGCGCCGCCAGCGGAGCTCGAGCTGGAGCCGCCTCCACAGGCTGCGAGCAGGGGGACAGCCGCTACTGCCGCCGTGAGGCCGAGGAAACCCCTGCGGGAGAAATTACGGCTGGCTTCGGATTTAACATTCATGATGATTCCTTTCGGGACCGCTGCGTGGTCTTCGCGTTTGGTGCGGTCCGGCTCGTCTTCGAGAAGGTGAATGATTGCTTTGGTGCTCGGGCTTGCTCGATTGTTGCTGGTTGCGTAGTTGAGGAGCTCGGGTTCAGGTCAGGTGCGCGATGGATTCCGTCAGCCGCGCAAAGCCGGACAGATCGGAGGGGAGAGTGCCGGCGTCGAGGTGTTCCTTGAGCCGGCGCCAGGTGGTGCGGTGGGCGGATTCGTAAAGCGTGGGCAGGAGGATTTCTCCTTGGGGTCCGGTGGCCCGGACTTCCGCCGGCCAGGCAGCAAGCGGTTCCGGGACCGCGATGCTGACACCGCCGTCGTCGGTGTAGAGGCGGAAGTCGACGCCGGCGGGCCGGGAGTTGCTCAGTACGCCCTGGATCGAAACCGGAGCACCGTTGGCGAGGCGCCCGGAAACCGCGTAGCCGTGCGTGCCGCGGCGGAGGACGCGAAGCGCGTCCAGCTGACCGGTGACGCGTACGACAGCGGCGAGATGCTCGGTCAGCAGCCGTTCCGGATCCGTGCCTGCCGCGGCCGTCGCGACCGTATCCAGCATGGCGGCACGGCCTGCTACCGAGCGGACGGCGTCTTCTGCTCCGGCGAGACCGGGATTGGAGGCCCAGCGCTGGTCCAGGACAACCGCGACGCCGGCTGCCCCAACGGCGTTGAGCAGGGCGGCGGTGCTTTCCGGAACCGGGTTGACGACGACGATGCCCGACGCGCCGCCGTCGATCGCCTTGATGGCCTCGGTGGTCCAGCCAGGAGCGCCGTCGATGGCGGAGACGTGTGCGGCGTCTGCCGGCGTCGCGTCGTTGCCGGGGCCGAAGCTCGCCGGAAGCGAAGCGACCGCGAGTGCCACGGCGCCGCTTTCCTCGGCCTGCGGGGTGGCGGTGACCGTGTACTGGGGGCTCATGAGCGGGCTCCTGCGTGGCTGTTTGCGTGCTGTGTATGCTCGGCTGCCGCCTCATCCACTGTGGCGTCGGCGATCGCTATCGCGAAGGTGAGGTCATTGATGAGGCTTTCGGCGGACGGCGGTTGCTTGGTTCCGAGGGCCAGTTGGGCGAGTTCGCGCCATTCGCCCTCATAGCCGTTGTGCCCGAACGGTCCGTACGTTGTGCTGGTGGTGCCGCGGGTGATCGTTGCGACTGCAGAACCGGCCTGCACGTAGGAAGGAGTGAAGTCCACGCGAAGGGCTGCGTCGTCCGAGATTGCCTCGAAGGCCCATTCCGGCTTCCACGTCTTGTTCATGGCTGCCCTGAGTTCGATGATCCGGTCACCGGCTCGCAGGGAGATCACATACCCGAAGGGGCGTACGTGGCGCGCCTGCAGCACTTCCAGGTCTTCGAAATCCGGGGTAAAGCGGCGGACGAGGGGAAGGTCGTGGATGGCGAGCCCCATGATGCCGCCTCGGAGGGCGTTCTTGATGACCTCGACGTCGCTGTAGTCAGGGGTGCCGCCTGCGGGCCGGGTGATGATTTCGGTGGCGAAGTCTTCGAAGCGGGCGTTGGGCGGAAGGACGATGGAGGAACGGATGGTGTGGACGTTCTCGGGGAGATCGCCCCAATTGGCTTCGGCTGCGAGCCAGCCTGGATCGAAAGTGTGCATGGCGCCCACGATGATCGGCACGCCGGTTTCCTCGCTGACCGCCGAAATCCGGGCCGCTTCCTCGCCGTTCATGGCGAAAGGCTTTTCGCAGAGGACGGCTTTCTTTCCTGCATGGCATGCGGCGATGACTTGGTCCGCGTGGAACTGGTGGGGGCTGCAGATGGCCACGATGTCGACGTCGGGATCGCCCAGGAGCGCGGCCATGCTGGTGCTGAAGTTCGCGCCGACGCGGGTTGCGACCGATTCGGCTACAGCGGCGTCGACGTCCATGATGTGGCGGACTTCCAGGATGTTCCGGAGCCGGGCGAGGGAAGGAAGGTGGATTGCTTGGGTGACCGGGCCGGCTCCAAGGATGCCGACGCCGAGGGGCGGTGGTGATCCTAAAGGTGCTGCCTGTGACTGGCTGGACAAGATCAGTTACCTCTTCGTAAACGGAGTCTTTGTAGTGTCAGCGCGGCTTTGTGGGCTACGTGACCCTTCTCACAACTAACTGAGAACAACATATGTCGACTTTTGACGATGAGCAAGCAAAAGTTGAAAATCAGTCGACAATCTTTTGCTGCGTGACACCCATAAGCAATCGTGCTATCACTGATGCATGACCTCAGCACCCGGAAAAGAGCCCGGCAAGGACGGCCCGGTACAGGACGCCGGAAGCCTTTCGCGTGCGGGAGACCTGTTTCAGCTTCTTCGCGACGGACAGGCACGAACCCGGGCCGAACTTGCCCTCACCACCGGGCTGGCCCGCTCCACGGTCGCCTCGCGCATCGACGCCCTCATGAATTCGGGACTAGTGGGCCCGGCCGGTGAGGCGAGCTCCAGTGGCGGGAGGCCGCCGTCGCGCTTTGCCTTCAACCCGGCGGCGCGCGTTGTCTTGGCGGTCGACGTCGGAGCGACGCACGTGATCGTCGCGGTCACCGATCTCGGTGGAACAGTCCTGGCCGAGCGCCGCCTCGCGCAGGAGGTCGCTGACGGTCCCGATGTGGTGCTCGGCAGGGTGGTGGCGGCAGGGCGGGAGCTTCTCGCCGAAGCCGGCCGCAACCTTGAAGACCTAGCCGGGATCGGCATCGGACTGCCCGGCCCCGTGGAACACGACACCGGCAGGCCGATCAAACCGCCGATCATGCCTGGCTGGGACGGATTCGATGTAGTCCGTTACATGCAGCGCTCACTGCCCGTTCCCGTCCTGGTGGACAACGACGTCAACATCATGGCCCTGGGCGAACGCACGGCGTATTGGCCGGACCACGACAATTTGCTCTTCATCAAAATCGCCACGGGCATCGGCGCGGGCATCATCAGCAGCGGTGAACTGCAGCGCGGCGCCAACGGCACTGCCGGGGACCTCGGCCATGTCCGGGTTCCCCGCGGCGACGACGTCCTGTGCCGATGCGGGAACTACGGCTGCCTCGAGGCACTCGCCTCCGGACCCGCCGTCGCGCGCCAGCTTCAAGCCCAAGGCCTGGCGGCTACCAACGGCGGCGACGTGCTGCGGCTCGTAGCAGAGGGGAACCTCCAGGCCATCCAGGCACTCCGGCAGGCGGGACGCGACGTCGGCGATGTCCTGGCAACCGTGGTCAACCTGCTTAACCCCTCCATGATTGTCATCGGCGGCAGCGTGGGGGAGGCCGGCGAGCACCTCGTGGCCGGCATCCGCGAAGTTGTCTACCGGCGCTCCCTTCCCTTGGCCACCTCGCATCTGCGCATCGGCATCTCGATGGCGGGCGACCAGGCCGCGATCCTCGGTGCGAGCCAGATGGTCACCCAACACGTTTTGTCCCCGGCCGTGATTGAAGCCACGCTCCAAGCAACGGGCTGACGGGCCACTATGGCGCTCGGCCGCGGCATGCCGTGATAGCAATGAAGGTGATGCCTACTTTCCCTGCCCTTCACTGCGCCCCATGACCGGCCAATTCCTCGCCAAGGTCCCGCGAGGCTGGCTGATCCTCGCGTGCATCGGCCTCATCGCCCTCAACATGCGAGGACCGTTCGTCGCGGTGGCGCCGGTGGTGGATTCCCTGAAACGGGATCTTGGATTCTCTCCCGTGGAACTCGGGCTGCTGACGGGGATTCCCGTGCTCTGCTTCTCGCTCGCCGCGCCCTTGGCCTCAATGGCCGGACGCCGGTTCGGCGCCGAGTTCGCGGTGATGCTCACGCTGGTTGGTGTCCTGGCTGGCGTCGTGATCCGCTCCAGCGGCGGAGGTGTTCCGGTCATGCTGGGCACCGTCCTCATCGGCCTCGCCATCACCATCGGCAACATCGCAGTGCCGCTTATCATCCGCCGGGACTTCGCGCCGCGCCGCCAGGCAACCGCGATGGGGGTCTACACGGCGGCGCTGAACATCGGGTCCTTCCTGACTTCGGTGGCCACTGCCCCGCTCGCCGAACTCGTAGGCTGGCGGCTTGCCCTCGCGGCAAGTGCCCTACTGGCCTTGGCGGCCATCCTGTTCTGGATCCCTACTGTCGGCGCCCGGCAAGCTTTCGTACCCGCTGCGGTGCCGGCCGCCTCGGGCTCGCGGGGCGGCAAGGCTTCCGGTGTTGGCTGGCTGACGGTTGGCCTGACGCTCGGCTTCGCCGGCCAGGCGTTTTCGTACTACGGCGTGACGGCGTGGCTCCCAAGCTTCCTGGCCGATGAGCTTGGCATGGGCACAGCGCAAGCCGGCGCGGGATCGTCGCTCTTCCAGATTTTCGCGATTGTGGGTGGGCTCGGCGTGCCGCTGCTCGCCCGTTTCGCCAGTACGACGGCGGTGGCGACCACCTTGGGTGCCTTGTGGCTCACGGTGCCCCTGGGTTTGTTGTTGGCCCCGGGCTGGTGGTGGCTGTGGTCGTCCCTCGGTGGAGTAGCGCAGGGTGGCGGCATCACCGTCATCTTCATCGCCATCATCAAGTTCGCCCGCGACCAAGCCTCTGCAGGCAAGATGTCCGCCGTCGTGCAAGGGGTGGGTTACTGCTTCGCGGCCCTGGCGCCAACCATCATCGGCTACGTGCACGGCATCTCCGGCAGCTGGACCGTGCCGCTCCTGGTGATCCTTGGCTCGGTCGCCGCGTTCTGCGTCTGCACCACCCTCTCGGTGCGCTGGGTGGCCCGGCAACGCTAGGTGCCCTGCGCCGCCGTCGTCCCTTAACCCCGCGCGAACTGGCAGCAGATGCCCCTTCCCGAGCGTTTTGAGGTCATCTGCTGCCAGTTCGCGCGTGTTGGTGGAGGGTTCCGTCGCTGGGCTGCCTCCCCGGCCATCGGGGTCACTTGTTGCGAAGAGTGCAGGCAGCCCAGCGGCGGGGGCTTTTATCTACGGGTTCAGGCGGCCACGAGTTCTTCCTTGGTCGCTTCCTCGCGGGCTTCCGTGAGGTACCGGGCGTAGGCCGGGATGGTCAGGAAGGTGGGGAACTCCTCGGCCAGGGTGACTTCTTCGAAGATGCTGCGGGCATCGTTGAAGCGGTCGTCGTCGAAGCGTTCCAGGCGTGCGAACTCTTCGTCCAGCAGCTCGGTGACCCATTCGCGGCTGATGAGCTCGCCGGTGTCGGTGATGGCGTGGGAGTAGATCCACTGCCAGAGCTGGGAACGGGAGATCTCCGCCGTTGCCGCGTCTTCCATGAGGTTGTGGATGGCCACGGCGCCGTTGCCGCGCAGCCAGGACTCGATGTAGCGGATGCCCACTTCGATGTTGTTCCGGATGCCGGTCTCGGTGATGGTTCCCTCGGTGGAGGCGACGTCGATCAGCGCACGGTCGTCCGGGGTGACATCCTCGCGCGAGCGGTCCAGTTGGTTTGGACGCTCGCCGAGTACGCCGTCGAACACTTCGCGGCACACCGGAACCAGGTCAGGGTGCGCGACCCAGGAACCGTCGAAACCGTCGCCGGCTTCGCGGGTCTTGTCAGCGCGGACCTTCTCGAACGCTGCCGTGTTGGCGGCCTCGTCCTTGCGGTTCGGGACGGCTGCGGCCATGCCGCCGATCGCCATGGCGCCGCGGCGGTGGCAGGCCCGGACCAGTTGCTCGGTGTAGGAGCGCATGAATGGCTGGGTCATGGAGACCTGGGCGCGGTCCGGCAACACGAAGCGGGGGCCGCGGGTGCGGAAGTTCTTGATCACCGAGAAGATGTAGTCCCAGCGGCCGGCGTTCAGGCCCGAGGCGTGATCGCGCAGCTCGTAGAGGATCTCCTCCATTTCGAACGCCGCGGTGATGGTCTCGATCAGCACCGTGGCGCGGATGGTGCCCTGCGGGATGCCGAGCAGGTCCTGGGCCAGGATGAAGATGTCGTTCCAGAGGCGGGCCTCGAGGCGGTTCTCGATCTTGGGCAGGTAGAAGTACGGGCCCTTGCCCTGTGCGAGCAGGCGGCGTGCGTTGTGGAAGAAGAACAAACCGAAATCGACAACGCCACCGGCAACGGGCTTCCCGTCGATGAGCATGTGCTTCTCGGGCAGGTGCCAGCCGCGGGGCCGCACCACGATGGTCGGGAGCTCCTCGGCGGCACGGAGCTTGTATTCCTTGCCTTCCGGTGAGGTGAAGTCGATCCGGCGTTCCAGGGCGTCCGTGAGGTTCAGCTGGCCCTGGACGACGTTGCGCCAGGTGGGGGTGGAGGAGTCTTCCATGTCCGCGAGCCACACCTTGGCGCCGGAGTTCAATGCGTTGATGGTCATCTTCCTGTCAACCGGCCCGGTGATCTCCACACGGCGGTCTTCCAGGCCCGGCGCCGGGGGAGCGACCCGCCAGTTCGGATCATTCCGGATGTCCGCCGTCTCCGGGAGGAACCGCGGGTCCTGTCCGCTCGCGATCTGGCCGCGGCGGGCGTGCCGCGCCTGCATCAGCTCCTGGCGGCGCTCCGCCGTCGCGCGGTGCAGGGTTGCCACGAACTCGAGGGCGTCCGGGGTAAGAACCTCGTTCTGCCGGTGGATGGGCTGGGCGGTCAGCGTGATGCCGTTGAGCGTGTAATTGTCAGTGAAGCTGTTCATTTCAATCTCTCCTCAGAGAAGCAAATGTTCGACGGCGGGTGCTGGGCTGGGTGCGTGGCTGGGTCCCGTGTGGCTGGGTCCGGCCTTCGGACCGGGGTCCGGTGCCGGGTTGCGTACCGACCAAGGCAATCCTCCGCGTGCTATTCCCCAGCCCCGCCCGAAGAGGCCTCGCAAAGCTCGGCCGTGGCGGGGACAGGGCCCCTTTTACGCACGCTTCCGGATCACCTTGCCCGGCTGCCGGAAAGGCGCCTTACGCTCAAGGCCGGAGGGCCGGTATTGCGGCAGCCTGCGTAAAAGGGGCCCTGCGTCCCGGTCCGTCCTCGCTCAGCGAGGTCGAAACCGGGACGTGGGGAATAGCAGGCAGAGCATTGCCGGTCCGCAGGCCGGAGGCACCGCAGGCCGGAGGCGAGCAGCTCGCCGTCGAGCGGTGAGTTTTAGTGGAACTGGCCTTCTTCGGTGGATCCCACCAGGGCCAGGGTTGATGCGTTCGGGTTGAGCGCAGTTGCGATGTCATCGAAGTAGCCGGTGCCGACTTCGCGCTGGTGCTTGGTTGCGGTGTAGCCGCGGGACTCGGAGGCGAATTCCTTTTCCTGGAGTTCGACGTAGGCGCTCATGCCTTCGCGGGCGTAGCCGTGGGCGAGGTCGAACATCGAGTAGTTCAGGGCGTGGAAGCCGGCCAGGGTGATGAACTGGAAGGTGAAGCCCATGGCGCCGAGTTCGCGCTGGAACTTGGCGATGGTGGCGTCGTCCAGGTGCTTGCGCCAGTTGAACGACGGCGAGCAGTTGTAGGACAGCATCTGGTCCGGGAACTCGGCCTTGACGGACTCGGCGAACTTGCGGGCCAGCTCGAGGTCCGGGGTGCCCGTTTCCATCCAGATGAGGTCCGAATACGGTGCGTAGGCCTTGGCGCGGGCGATGCAGGGTTCGATGCCGTTGCGGACCTTGTAGAAGCCCTCCGCGGTGCGTTCGCCGGTGATGAATTCCTGGTCGCGCTCGTCGACGTCGGAGGTGATCAGGGTGGCTGCCTCGGCGTCGGTGCGGGCGATGATCACCGAAGGGGTGCCCGCGACGTCGGACGCGAGGCGGGCGGCGTTCAGGGTCCGGACGTGCTGCTGGGTGGGGATGAGCACCTTGCCGCCGAGGTGGCCGCACTTCTTCTCCGAAGCGAGCTGGTCTTCCCAGTGCACGCCCGAGGCGCCGGCCTGAATCATGGATTTCATGAGTTCGTAGGCGTTCAGCGGGCCGCCGAAGCCGGCTTCGGCGTCGGCGACGATCGGGACCAGCCAGTCCTCGACGGTCTGGATGCCCTCGGAGAATTCGATCTGGTCGGCGCGGAGCAGGGCGTTGTTGATGCGGCGGACCACCGTGGGGACAGAGTTCGCCGGGTACAGCGACTGGTCCGGGTAGGTGTGGCCGGAGTTGTTGGCGTCGGCGGCGACCTGCCAGCCGGAAAGGTAGATGGCCCGCAGCCCGGCCTTGACCTGCTGCACGGCCTGGTTGCCGGTCAGTGCGCCGAGGGCGTTGGTGTACTTGCCTTCCTTGTGCTCCTCGCTGAGCTGCTTCCACAGCTTCTCGGACCCGCGCCTGGCCAGGGTGTGTTCTTCGGAGACGCGGCCGCGGAGGCGGACGACGTCGGTGGCCGAGTAATCGCGGGTGACGCCTTCCCAACGCGGGTTGGCAGCCCATTCGAGCTCCAGTGCGGCGGCCTGCTCGGTTGCTGTCTGCTGAGCGGCGGGCTGTCCTGGTTCAAATGCTGCGGTCATTGTCTGTCTCCTTTGACGCTACTTTGGCGTGTTGCTGTGTATGTAGCCCCGGCCGGTCTTCGCTGCGCCTTTGCAGTCCAGGCCGACCGGGGTTTCCGTAGTTCTTACTTTTCAGTACTTCCAAGAGGCTTTCTAGAGGAAAACCATGGAAAGAAATGCACTTCTTCGCGTATCCTCAAGAAATGTCACCTGTGAGCTGGAACCGCGAAGTACCGCCGCCGTCGTCTGCCCCTGACGCCGAACTGGACGTCATCAGCCTTGGCCGCCGCGTGCGGTATCTGCGTAAGCAGGCCGGGCTGACCCTCGACGACGTGAGCGCCGCCGTCGGGACCGCCCCTAGCCAGCTGAGCCTCATTGAGAACGGCAAGCGGGAACCCAAGCTGGGTTTGTTGAAGCAACTCGCGGCCGCCTTGAATGTGGGGATCGACCAGCTGCTCGGAGCGGAACCGCCCAGCCGCCGCGCCGCCCTGGAAATCGAGCTGGAACGGTACCAGCGCGGGCCCCTGTACGAGTCGCTGAACCTGCCGAAAATCCGCGTCAGCGCGCGCCTTCCGCTCGATGTTCTCGAGTCGCAGATAGGTCTCCTGCAGGAGCTTGAGCGCAGGCTCAACGAGCAGGTCGCGACGCCGGAAGAGGCCCGCCGCGCGAACGGTGAACTGCGTGCCATGATGCGCGAGCGCGGCAACTATTTTCCGGAGTACGAAGCCGAAGCGCAGAAGGTCCTCAAAGGGGTTGGGTACACGACGGGTCCGTTGAGCCAGCACGTCATTGCAGACATCGCGGACCACCTCGGATTCACGCTCCACCACGTGGGCGACCTGCCCCATTCCACCCGCTCAGTGACCGATCTAAAGAATCACCGAATTTATCTCACACAGAGCCAACGGCAGGACCACGATCCCCGCTCGGTCCTCCTGCAGGCACTGGGTCACTACGTGCTCGGCCACGAAACGCCCAAGAACTACGGCGACTTCCTTGCGCAGCGCGTCGCGACCAACTACTTCGCCGCGGCGCTCCTCCTTCCCGAACACGCCACCCTGGAGTTCCTGCAGAAGGCGAAGGCCGCCAAAGAGATCGCGGTCGAGGACATCCGGGACGCCTTTGCCGTCTCCTACGAAACCGCGGCACACCGCTTCACCAACCTCGCCACGAAACACCTGGGCATCACCACGCACTTCCAGAAGACCCACCAGAGCGGCATCATCTACAAGGCCTACGAGAACGACGGCGTGGCCTTCCCCCAGGACCATACCGGCGCCATCGAGGGCCAACCGGCGTGCAAAGCGTGGACTTCGCGCGCCGTATTCGACGTTCCGGACAAGTTCAGCGCCTACAGCCAATACACCGACACCGTCTCCGGCACGTATTGGTGCACGGCCCGAACCGAGCGCTCGGCGGCGGGGGAGTTTTCGCTCAGCATCGGCGTGCCGTACCAGCACGTGAAGTGGTTCCGCGGAAGGGAGACGACGGCGCGGGCTACTTCGACGTGTCCGGACCCGAACTGCTGCAAGCGCCCGCCGGCGTCGTTGGCTTCATCCTGGGCAGGCAACGCCTGGCCGTCCGCCCGCGCCCACTCGCACCTCCTGGCCGCCATGCCTCCTGGTGCGTTCCCCGGCGTCGACGAGACCGAGGTGTACGCATTTCTGGAGGCGCACTCGGGGTAGTTTTTGTCCGGGGGCTTGGTGGACGTGTCACGCTACGCAAACTTTTTGGATTCCCGTGGGGTGAACCACCCCGGAATTCCGCGGCTTGGCCAATCGCACGACCCAAAAACCTGCGCCGCGTGACGCCGACTACTTGAGGACCGGATAGCTCAAGTGAGTGACGCCCACGCCCTCGACGACGGTCGGGTTGCCCAAAGTGACCGGCGCGTTCTCAAAGCGATCGAACAACCGGATACCGGATCCGAGCAGCAGCGGAACCAGGTCGACGCGAATCTCGTCGAGCAGGCCGGCGTCGAGGCACTGCCGAATGGTGTCCGGCCCGTGCATGACGACGATTTTGTCGCCGGCCGCGGCCTTTGCCTGCGCGACAGCGCTTTCCAGCCCGTCGGTGACGAAATGGACGGCGGAGTCGGAACGGGGCCACCCCTCGGGCATCCGATGAGTCACGACGTACGCGGGCACGCCGAACGGGTGCTGGCCGCCCCAGGCGTCGGCCCGGTCGGAGGTGCGTCTCCCGGTGAGCATCGCGCCCACATCGCCTATTAAGGCACGCAGGTATTGGGCACTCGCTTCAGAAACATGGAATGTGAAACCCGGGTTGAAGGTAGGGACGTCGACGTCGCCTGCGAAGTACCAGTCGAAGACCTCGTCGACGCCGTCCTCGAGATCCGCCACATAGCCGTCGAGGGACATCGACATGAACGCCACCACCTTGGTCATTACCTTGCTCCTTCGGTTTCGGACGGGTTTGGGCCGGGTCAGACGGACATGGCCCAAGACAAAGCCGCAGCGCGGCGAGGCTCGGAGGGGTCTATCAGCCTGATTCTGTCGACGAGCCGGACGCGGTCGATGAGGGATGACTCGATGAGTGCCAGAACGAACGCGTGGTCCTTGGGGCGTGCCGCAATGAGCTTCGCCGCGCAGAGATCGTAGGGATCCAGGCAGAGCCCCGTGCTGTTCCGGGTCCGCTCATTGCGCACACCGACAAGGCGGTATTCCCAGTCCTCCGGGAGCACAGCAGTCTCCCTTTCGGCTGCCTGGACATAGAACCCGAACTCCTTGTGGAAGGGTGACCACTCACCAAGGGCGGAGTCGAGGCTGTCAGCAAGCGTGCCGGCGTCGTCGTCGGAAAACGGGGCGATATCGACGGCATCCGACATGGTGATCGACGCAGGCAACTGGTCCTCCGTGAAGGATCCCAGAATTGACTGGCTGCCGATCACGATCACCCGGTCGCCGTGGATGATATCCGTAGCGGCCCGGATGGCGTGCTCGAGCTCATCGCGGCGCATGGCTGTACCGTACCCCCGCACCGGCCGATTGTCAGTAGCCGCCCCGCTGCCGCTCGCGCTCAGCCAGCAGCGTTGCTACTTTTTCGATGAGGTCATACGGCATCGGCTTCCCTAGGGGGAACTTCAATGTGCCCTTGGCCGCCCGGAATGGGGCGATTTCCCGCTCGAAGTCCTCGTCGCCGACGGGCACTGGATAGACGGAAATGTGGTGCTTCCACGCGGCGAAATAACACCACATAGTGGCCGTCGAGCGTGATGGTGGGGATACCGTAACTGATCCTGTCCCCGGCTCCGGGCACCGCTGCCAGGGCCCGCCGTCGGATCTCCTGAAGGATGGGTCGAACCTCGTCTGGACGCGACGCGATGTACTCGTCCACCGTGTCAAAGTGCTCCGCCATGCGCGTCCTCGTTCCGTTGCGTATCCCGCCGGTCAGCCCGTCTTGGACCAAGCTTGCCCTAGCCCGCGCCGCCCAGCCAGAGGAAGTCGAAGCCGTTCCGGGCGACTCCGACGCTCGCTCACGTATGTCGGGTTTTGGTGGGACGCCCGCTCGCTTATATGGGGTTTTGGCCGGACGCTCGCTCGCTTGGGGTGACGAGCGTCGTGGGCGGTGGCGAGTTTGCCTGACTATTCTCGATTCCTCGATGCGAGAATAGGGGAGGCTACGCAGTTTTGCTGGCGGGGCCACCACCAGTGCTAATACAGCGGGGCGCCGTGCTAATTCCGGCCGTCTGCGCGAACCACTATGAACGGACAAGCGATGACGTCAGTACCAGAATCCCAGACCCTGAGTAAACCCGCGCCGCGCTTCGCGTCGATAGGCTCCCCGTACTTTGGCATCATGCTCGCATGCATGGCCGTCGTGCTGATCCTGTCCAACATCGGCGCTGCCAAAGGCGTCGTCTTCGGTCCGATCATCACCGACGGCGGATTCTTCCTCTTCCCGCTTGCCTACATTCTTGGCGACGTGATGAGCGAGATCTATGGATTCAAAGTTGCCCGCAAAGCAATCATCACCTCGTTCGCACTGTCAGCATTCGCATCGCTCTGCTACTGGATCATCATCGCGCTGCCCGGCTTCAATGACGATTACGGCAACGCCAAGCAGGCTGCCATCGAAGGCGCACTGGGCCCGGTTCCCCAGATCGTCCTTGCTTCCCTTCTCGCGTTCCTGGCCGGCCAGACCATCAACTCCCTGATCCTGGTCAAGATGAAAGCCCGTTCGGGTGAGAGAACCCTCTGGGCTCGACTCATGGGTTCGTCCGGGGTGGGCGAATTCGTGGACACGCTCATCTTCTGCAGCATCGCGGCCTCGGTCATTGGCATCACGGACTTCGGAAGCTTCGTCAACTATGTGCTGGTTGGCTTCGTATACAAGGTCGGCGTCCAATACATCCTCGTTCCCGTGACGTCGCTGGTCATTGGCTGGATCAAGAAGCGCGAGCCAAGCTACTGGGCCTGAGCAGGAAATCGGCCCGGGACGCCATATATGTGAGCGGGCGTCGGCCTGGGAAGCCGTTTATGTGAGCGGGCGTTGGCCGTCGGCTCAGGGGAACCGCAGGGAAGTCCGGTAGTTTCAGAGGATGAAGCTGGGAAACGCCGTGCTCACGGCCGAGAATCTTGTTGCAGGCTATGGCGAGCATGCAGTGTGCGGGCCGCTCGACGTCGAGGTTTTCTCCGGGCAAGTGCTCGGGATGGTGGGCGAAAACGGTGCCGGCAAGTCCACTCTGCTGCGGACGATGATAGGCGCGCAGGCCGCCATTGGGGGCGATGCCCACGTTCTTGGCTTGATGCCGGACGACCGCTCGGCCCTCTTTCGCAGCAAGGTCTCGGTTCTGCTGGACGAGGATGCCTACTTTGATTCACTCACGGTCCGCGAGCACCTTTCCTTGGTGGCCCGGGGGCATGGCCTCGCCAACCCCGATGCTGCCGTGGAGGGAGAGATCGACTTCTTCGAGCTCCAAACGGTGGCGGATGCGTTTCCCGATCAGCTTTCCTCGGGACAGCGCCGCAAGCTCCTGCTGGCCTCGGCATTCATCCGCCCCTTCGAGCTGCTGGTCCTGGACGAACCGGAGCAGCGGCTCGATACCCGCATGCGCGGCCTGCTCGCGCAGCGGATCGCCAGAACTGCCAAGAAGAGTGCCGCCGTCGTCATGGTCACTCACGATGCGGACGTCGCCCAGACCGCGTGTACCAGAGCGGTAATAGTCGACGACGGCGGGGCGCGCGTGGTTAGCACCGACGAGGCTGTGGCGAGGATTCGCCGGTGAGCATGTCCACTGGTGCCGTAGCGCAGCCGGAGTTCGTCGACTTCGACCCCGAGCGTGCAACGCGGAACGTCATTCGCCCGCGCGGCCAATCCTTGCTTTCCAGGCTCAACGAGCTATACATCCAGTTCCTGACTTTCGGAGTCGGCCTCATCTATGCGACAGGCCTCCTCAATGGACTCACTGCCGCGGCGGAGCACGGTTTCGGAGGCCATCTGATTTCAGCCGGCTACGGTATCGTCCCTGTTGAATACGGCCTAGTGGCCGGGTTCGGACTTTTGGGCTTGGCTGCCTATTGGGTGGCCGGCAGGCTCGGTCCACTGGGCATCACGGCGAATCAGCGGCACTGGTGGTACTCGCTGGCTATCAACCGCGAGCCGCTTCTAGCCCGAGGCCTGCGCCGCGCAGTCTGGGCTGCCGCCGTCGTCGGGGCCCTCACAACCATTCCGGTAGCAGTCATCAGCGGCTCGAACGCGGTGGTGTTTGCCGGACGGGTCCTGGCGGGGGCTTTGACAGGCGCGGCTATTCTCGCGCTGGCCGCGTTTGCCCAGACCCGCTTGGCAGCGCCGGCCCGGCCCCAGAGACCGGCCCAGAGGCCGGCGCGGCCGCAAGGCCGGGCAACCTCGTGGCTGTTGGCTGCCGCTTCGGCCGCAATCGGAGCAATGCTTTTCGGGACGCTGCAAGGAAACTGGATCTTCGCCGTCGCCCCTGCAATCGCTTTGATTGCCGCGGCGCTCGGCATGCGAAACAAGCTCTCCAGCGTCCGCACGACATCGCTGCTCAAGGCAGGGTCCGCGAGGGGACATGTCCAGGCTGCGCTCACACTAATGGACACGGGGGAGCTCAGTGCCTCGCTTTCCAGCGGCGGCAAACGGAGCCGGGTGAAGCTCCCGGGGATGCCGCGCACGGCAGCGGGCGCGCTCTTCCACGCGGAGGCAACCGTGCTCGCCCGGCAGCCCGGCCGGCTGTGGCGCTGGGGGCTGGGTCTCGCCGTCGTTCCCTTGACCGGGCTGGTCCGGACGTTCGATTCACCTATCATCCTGCTTCCTGTGCTGCTTGCCGCGGCGATCTTCTCTTCCACCGCGGCGGCCGGGCCGCTTTGGCAATTGCGCATGGCTCCCAGCCTCGATGCCCTCCTCCCCATTTCCAGGACGGCCTCGCGCTGGGTCCACGTCGCGCTGCCGGTCATGCTGATGGGGTTGTGGACGACGGCGGCTGCCGGATTCTTCGTGCTGGCGGGCGGCTTCCGGGTGGAGCTTCTCGTCCTAGGCGCGGCGGCGGGCGGTGGTTTGGGCGCGGGGATGTTGCGACGAGCCTTCCGCCAGCAGGAAGACTTGACCAAGCTGGTGTACCTGATGCAGCTTGGACGGAGCGGACCGGCCATGCTGGGAACCAGGATCCGAGGCTACGTTCTGTGCCTCTTCGCCTTGGTCCCTTTGGCTTTGGGCATGCTGTTCAACGCCCCAGAGCTGCTGGTGACGCCCGCCGTCGTGCTCAATGTGGTGCTCCTGGTGATCGGCGTGACGACGGCCGACCGCCCCTGACGGTCTCCCGGGCGCGAGCTCGCTGGAACGGCGCCGCTCCTGGAAAATCACTTCGGCTGTTGGCTTGAAATCGAAGTACTTGACCTCGCCGTCGAATTCCAACGCGACCTTTGCCTCCCGCCAGGCAAGGTCGAGCCGATGCCGGCCTGCCCGGCTTTGCACCTCAACCTGCGGTTCGGGCACCGGCAACTTCAGCCGGGAGATGAGTTCGCGGCACAAGGTTTCGCCCGCCGACTCGGATCGTGGATCAGCGTTGACCAGGGCCATTCGAAGGTTCCTGACGCCGCGTCGGCCATCCAATGCGTCGGCCATGGCCTGCAATAGCGTGCGATCAGCGCCAAGCCTGAGCGCATGGTCCATGATCACCAGCGCCTGCTTGTAGCTGAGCAGCATGGCACAATCCACCACTGTCCGCTCCAGGGACGTGACCCGCAAGTTCCTGATTGTCACAACGTCCGTCTCGTCGAAAGGCCTGGTGTGTCCGCGGACGTCCTTGCCAAGGCGCTCGCTCGACGGCCGGACCCGCAGCAGTATGTGGATGACGCCGTCGACATTCCAGAGGAAGAGGCGGTGCAGCCGCGCCGCCGAGGTGTGGCTATACACGAAGTCTCCCGTCGACGTCGTGAGCGTTCCATGAGCATGTGCGTAGATCAGTTGCGTGCTTCGGAGCCAAGCGGATTGCTTCTCCCAGAGCGCGGCCCGGATGTAGCAGCCGTACCGTAGCCGGACAAGCTTGCCGCGACGCACGAAGAGCTGGATTGCGCGGGAATTGAGCCCATGTGCGTGGAGTTGATCTGTGCGCCAAAGGTTTCCCCTCTCCGGGAGCGAAGGTGACTTGGAAGGCGTCATTGATCCAGCCTCGCTGGAGGCCGGGGCCCGCGGAAGCCGCTTGGTCGGCTATGTGGAAAACGTGGGGTCGCCGGAACGGTGCCGGGTCGCCCGGAGGCTCCGGCGAACCGGCACCGTTCCGGCGAGCCCGGCGAGTTCGGCAGGAAGCTACGAGTAGTACCTCCCCAAGGTCTCGGCCTTGAACTCGAAGAAATCCCCGGATTCGATCGCCAGACGGGCATCGTCCACCATCTTCACCACGAAGCGCTCGTTGTGGATGGAGATCAGCGTGTGCGAAACCATCTCATGCGCCTTGTACAGGTGGTGGATGTACGCCCGGGAATAGTTTGCGCAGGTGTAGCAGTCGCAACCATCCTGCAAGGGTCCGAAATCCGATTTGTAGCGTGCCCCGGACAGGTTGTACCGTCCGGACGGAGTGTAAAACGCCGAGTTGCGGGCCACTCGGGTGGGGGAGACGCAATCGAAGGTGTCGGCGCCGTTTTCGATGGCTGTGAAGATGTCATCCGGCTCGGAGATGCCCAGGAGATGCCGTGGCTTGTTCTCGGGAAGTTCCTCGTTGCACCACCGCACAATGGTGCCGAGGTTCTCCTTCTCCAAGGCACCGCCGATGCCGAAACCATCGAAGGGCATCCCGCCAAGATCCCGGCAGGCCTTGCGGCGGAGGTCCTCGTACTGCGCACCCTGGATGACGCCGAATAGGGCTTGGTAGGGTTTGCCCACCCGGGAAGCCGTCAGCCGCTCATGCTCCACCACACAGCGCTCGGCCCAGCGACGCGTCCGCTCCAGGGATTCCTCCTGGTAGGCACGGGAATTCTGCAGTGTGGTCAGCTCGTCGAAGGCGAACATGATGTCGGCACCGATCTGGTGCTGCACCCGCATGGAGATTTCCGGCGAGAAACGGTGCCGGTCCCCGTTCAAGTGCGACTTGAACCAGACGCCGTCCTCGTCCACGTGGGCCAGCCGCTCCTTGCCCGGGGCCACAGCGTCGTCAGGCCCGGACACATCCACGGAGGTCATGTCGATGACCTTCTTGAACCCCGAGCCGAGGCTCATCACCTGGAATCCACCAGAGTCCGTGAACGTTGGCCCGTCCCAGTTCATGAACGCGCCGAGTCCGCCCGCCGCGTCCAGAATCTCCGGCCCCGGCTGGAGGTACAGGTGGTAGGCGTTGGCCAGTAAGGCCTGCGCGCCGAGCTCCTTCATGGATTCGGGCAGCACTGCTTTGACCGTGGCTTTGGTCCCGACGGCGATGAACGCGGGCGTCTGGATCTGGCCGTGCGGTGTGGTGATGGTTCCGGTGCGGCCCAGGAACTCCCGGCGCTTGCCGCCGCCGGAGCGGCTGTCGCCGTCGGCGTTCAAAAGGCCCGACGACGGCGGGCGCGTTTCGCTGAGCCGCGCACCTACCTCGAAGGAAAATGCGGATTGCTGGGCAGCCCCGAGCGCGGAAGGATCGGACTTGGCGTTAGACCCGGAAGCAGGCAGTGAAGAATCGGCTGGCACCGTTACAGTCTGCCAGCCCCGGAGCGTGAATCGTCAGTGCGAATGCACCTCTGTGGGGTAGTTCTCAGCCTTCCAGCCGTCCCAGCGGGAGCGGATCGAGTCGAGGCTCGCGGCACCCAGGTCGTAGGTCGAAGCGATCACGATAGTGCCGCCGTCGGGCCTCTTCTCCGGAATCACGGGCTGGTCTGCCACAATCAGCAGCCCGTCCCCGTGTTCCGCATAACCGTGCACGGTGAGGCCCACCTGGTGGTTGCTCCGGAACCAGACCTTGCCGGACAGGGCCTCGCCCGTGGGGAGCATGAGCGAGTATTCCTCCCCGGGAGCCGGGACGTCGGCCAGGCCAAGTTTCTGGATTCCGGAGCCGCTACCGCCGGGCAGGGAGACAAAATGCGTACGCCGGTGCCCGTGTGGATGGCGTTCCAGAGCGAATCGGAGCTGGTGCAGGAAGGTCAGCCAGCCTTGGGTGATGTCCTCGTCCCACGCGGCCCATTCGGAATCGTGGTCCAAGGCGGCCCGCGTCACGCGGACTTCGGTGCCTCCGCTGACCGGTGTGAGTTCGAAGACGTCTCCGCCGTTCACGGTGAGGCTTGTGTGGTCAGGCCCCTCGACCACGGCGGTGCTGAAGTAGATTTGGTTGATCTCGTCGCCAAGCTCATCGGCCTCCCAGCCGTGCCATTGAGCCACGAGCGACGGTTCGCGCAGCGAAGTCCAAACTTGCTGCGCGTCGGCATTAACAACAACGCTCAGATTGTTCGTCATGGCCCGAATCTACCGCCGTTGGAGCGAACGCGACAGGTCTTGCGGAATCCTCCGATAGCGCCTAAGCCCGCACGGCCTCGAGTTCGTTCGCGATCCGGTGATCGAGTTCCCCGACGCCAAGGGTGTTCGAGCCGCCGTGCGAGCGCAGGAACAACAGGGTTTCGAGCCGGAGCAGCCGCCATTCACGCTCGGCGTCGCGATTGCCGTTGTCGATGGAGCGGAAGATTTCCTTGTCGTACAGGTTCGGTTCGTTGAGCCCGCGCTGCCGGACCTTGGCGGCGATCCGGGCCTTGAACGGGTCTGTCTCGATGGTGTCGGGGGCTTGCAGGAGTTGATCGTAGACTTCCGCACGTTCCGTTTGGCCGAGCTCGCGGCAAATGAAGCTGGAAAGCGCGAGGGAACGCTCAACGGACATCCACCGGTCGCGGTTTCCGTCGTAGGGGATCACGTTGAGAATATCGGCCACCGCGAGGGCATGGTCCGGATCCCGCAGCTCGATGAAAAGATCGTGGGCCAGGTCGCTCAGATCCCGCAGGCAGCTTCCCGACTTCGTGTTGATGCCCTTCACGAGGCGTTCGCTCAGCACCGCGACGCCGTTCCTGCCGGGGTGCGCTTCGGCAGCGGCTGCCACGACGTCCTCGGGCGAGTCTGTCGGTTCGGGGATCAGCGCGAGCCGCGCGGGATCCGACGCCGCCGAGGCCGTCGATCCGCTCACAGTCGGTGCCACAGCGGGCAAAGGAGGTACGACGACGGCGGGAACGGCTTCCGCGGGTGAGTCACCGGCGACGGGGGTAACGGCGTCGGGCTCGCCGCCGGAAACCGGCTCCGCCAGCAGGGCCGGCTCTTCGGCGAGCGTGTCGTCGTCGGGAACGACAGCTGCTTCGCCCACCGGGACGCTGGACCCGATCGCGATCCGCACTTTTCCGCCGTCGAGCGTGGTCACCAGAATGAGTGCGGGCACGCCAAAGTCGTCGTGTTCGAGCTCGATGTGCGTGATTTCCTCCGCGGGACCATCCCCAGGGAGGAACAGGTAGTCCCCGATTTGCAGGGCCCCAGCCTGCTTTTCACGGTACTGCTGGTCGGCCGGGCTGTGAGTCATCGGAAGTCCTTTGGTTCTCTTGGGGTCCGCCCAACAGTCTATAAAACCCACCCAACAAATCGGGGAGGTGGCTACTGCCCGCGCTGCCGCTACTGTCCGACGCCGGCAAAAGCCAAGGCCTGGCGTACCAGATTGCCTCGACCGCCGCTGAATTCCTGCTGGACGTCGTCGCTGAGGATTTCCTGCGGAGTCATCCACGTCAGCTCGAGGGCGTCCTGGCGCGGTTCGCACTCGCCGGTCACGGGGATGACATAGACGAGGGACACTGCGTGCTGGCGGTCGTCCGTGAAGCCGGTCTGCGACGGCGCCGGGAAGTATTCGGCCACCGTGAACGGCACGGGACTGACGGGCAACTGGGGGAAGGCCAGCGGCCCGAGGTCCTTTTCCATGTGCCGCAACAGCGCGGCACGGATGGTTTCGCGGTACAGCACGCGGCCGGACACGAAGGATCGGACCATGGTGCCGTCGGCGTCGCCCTGGAGCAGGGTACCTACCTCGTTGACGAATCCGAGTGGATCCAGACGCACGGGAACCGCCTCCACGTAAACCATCGGGAGGCGGCCGCGGGCTTCGAAGAGGTCTTCATCGGAAAGCCAGCCGGAGTACGGGTCAGGGGTACGAACACTCATGGTTAAGTTCTACCTCATCCCATGCCGTTCCATGCCGTACGAATCAGACAGCCAGGATTGCGTCGAGCGATTCTCCTGCAGCGATGCGTGCCAGGATTGCCGGTTCGGCGGCATCCGAGGCCGTGGCCCGGTCGACGACGGCGCTGGCGGCTTCCGCGCTCAGCACCAGAACGCCGTTGCTGTCCGCGAGCACCAAGTCGCCCGGGTTGACCATGATGCCGCCACACTCGACCGGTACGTTCACGGCCGAACCCGTGCCGTAAACGCGCTTCGTGGTGAGGGACGACGTGCCGCGGGCAAAGACGGGGATCGCAGTCGCCCGCAGTTCGCGCAGATCGGTCGCCACACCATCCACGACGACGCCGGCAGCGCCTTGCGCTTTCGCCGCGGCGGCCGTGACGGCCCCCACGGGGGCGTGACGGTGGTCGCCGGACATGTCCACCACCAGCACGCTGCCCGGGGTCAGGGCGAGCAGCGCGCGGTTCATGGCGATGGCGTCATTGTCGACGATCCGGACGGTGACGGCCGGGCCGGCGATCTTGACGGCGTCGAGCCCTTCGCCCGTCAGCGAGGAGTCCAGCAATGATTGGATGGCCGGATCGACAAATCCGTCCTCCAGGAAGTGTCCGATAGTGGGGTAGCCGACCTGAGCAAGCCGGGCCAACAGGCCTGCCGAGGACACGAGCTCAGCCGTGGAAGCCCCGCTCATGCGAGCACCGCCACGCATTCGATCTCGAGGGACACTCCCCAGAGGCTCACGCACACGGAAGTGCGCGCGGGCTTCGCCGAGCCGAAGTACTCCGTGTAGACGCGGTTGTACTCCTCGAGTTGGTCCTGGCTGGTCAAGTACGTGTTGACCTTGACCACGTGCGCCAGGCTGGAACCGGCTGCTTCCAGTACCGTACGCAGGTTTTCGATGGTCTGCCGGACTTGTCCTTCGAAGGTCTCCGGTTGGTCATCCAGGCCCGTGATGGCCGGGATCTGGCCGGAGGTGAACACGAAACCGTTGGCGATGACCGCGTGGGAGAACGGTCCGACGGCGGCTGCCTGGCCGGGGATCTCGGCGAGCCGCGTGATGGTGGCCGGGTTTGTGGTGTTCCCGGCCGGGTTCGTCGCCAGGGAATCGCTCATTTCGCGGCCGCTTCCACTGCATCCACGGGGGCCTCGTCAACGGCGTCGATGTTGCCGTGACGGGTTTCCGTCAGGACGAACAGCGCCGTCAGGGAGATCAAGGCCGCGGCTGTGATGTACCAGGCAATGGAGGAGCTCTGGTGCGTCAGGCCGAGGAGCCACGTGGTGATGAACGGGGTCGCGGCGCTGCCGAGGAGACCCGAGAGCATGTAGGCCACGGACAATCCCGAGTAGCGGACCTTGGAACCGAAGAGTTCGGCCAGGAACGTGGCGATGGGACCGTAGTTGGCTGCGAATGCCGTCATCATTCCGAGGTACGCGACGAACAACAAGGGTACTGACTTGGTGTCCATGAGCCAGAACATCGGGAAGGCGAACAACGCCTCAGCGGCCACCCCGGCGTAGATGATCGGCTTGCGGCCGTACTTGTCCGAGAGCTTCCCGAAGAAGGGGATGAGCACAAAGCACAGCGCGCAGGAAGCCAAGACAACCCAGAGCATGAGGCTCTCCGAGTGGCCGAGGTCCTTCTTGCCGTAGGAAACGCCGGAAGCAACCAACAGGGTGAAGGTGCTGCCGGTAGAGAGGGTGGCGATGCCGCCGAGGACAACTTGTTTCCAGTACTTGGCCATGAGGGCGGCAAAGGGCATTTTCGCCTTGGCGCCGGCGGTCTTGACTGCCTGGAACGACGGGGTTTCCTCGATGTGGAGACGGATGTAAATGCCGACAGCCACCAGCAGGCAGGAGGCCAGGAACGGGATGCGCCAACCCCAGCTGAGCAGCGCGTCAGAGCTGACGGTGGAAGCGACAATCAGGAACGCGACATTGGCGATCAAGGTGCCTGCAGGAACGCCAACCTGAACGAGGGAACCGTAGAAGCCACGGCGGGCGGAAGGAGCATGCTCAACAGTCATGAGTACCGCGCCGCCCCACTCGCCGCCCAACGCCAGGCCTTGGATGACGCGCAACAGAAGCAGCAACAGCGGCGCCATGATGCCGATGCTGTTGTAGTCAGGCAGCAAGCCGATGGCGAAAGTTGCCGCTCCCATGGTCAGCAAAGAGATCAGAAGCATGGATTTGCGGCCGAGCCGGTCACCGAAGTGGCCGAAGATGATGGCGCCCACCATGCGGGCAATGTAGGCGGAGGCAAACGTGCCGAAGGCCAGCATGGTGCCGACGATCGGGTCGAAGCTGGGGAAGAAGATCTTGTTGAAGACCAAGGCGGACGCTGTTCCGAACACGAACAGGTCGTACCACTCGACTGTGGTGCCGATGACGCTGGCGAGGGCGATTTTGCGCATCTTGGCCAGGTCAAGCCTGGCTGCGGACACGGAGGCGGTATCTACCGTTTGGGCCATGAGAAGCTCCAGATGAGTGTGGGGGCGAGTGCCCGGGTGAGGATGCAGATAACTATCCTGTGTTGCGTACCACACTTCAATGGCTGAATTTCCAGCAAAAAACGGCAGAAAATGTGTGTTCACACAATGGCTGCTTTCCTTTGTAGTACGCCCCAGCCTCAGGCCCAGGCCACCACCAGCCGGGCCGCTTGCGCCGGCACGGCCAGATCGATGCCCGTGAGCTCCTGGAAGCGGTTGATCCGGTTGAGGATGGTGTTCCGGTGGCAAAACAGTTCCTGCGCCGTGGTGGTGATGTTGCCCGTGTGCAGGAAATGGCGCACGGTCTCGGTCAGCCGCTCGCGCTCGCCGTCGCGGCATTCCGAGAGGGCGGATTCAAGATCGGCCCAGAGGTCCAGGCCCGCATCCTGGAGTTGCTGCTTCGCGAGCCGGGCCCACGCTGCTGCGGCCGTCAATGGGCCTCGGTCCGCGGGCTGGAGCAGCAAAGCGAGGCGCTCTGCCGTGCGTGCTGCCGAGGGCAGAGCGCGCAGGCCGGAAAATCCCTCGACATAACCGCAGGGTATTCCGGTGATGGGGGCTGGAATGTAGGCAGGTCCTTCGTCTTGCCGGCCTGCGCCGCCGGACCCTGCGCCATGGGCCCGTGCCAACGCCCAGAAGACGTACGTGCTGCCGCCGAATTCGTGGACGTAGAGCCGTTGGGACGGTTGGAGCCAGCCCCCTTGGGTGGCAATAGTCCGCAGTTTGGAGGCTGCCTCGCCGCTTGCCGCCACGATGGAAAACCTTGCTTCCGGGTCCGTGACCAGGGCCGCCGCGGCCTGGCTGATGGTGTCTGCCGATAGCTCGGACTTGCTGAACAGCCGGGCGATGAACTCCCGGCGGATGTTTGATTCCTCCTGGGCCATGCGGACCCGCTCGCTTGAATAGCTGGAATGGGTTTGGGTGGCAAACTCATCCACCACGCGCCACACCTGGTCTACATGGGACGTCAGGAGCACGGCATCCTCCGCATCGGAGATTTGCAGGAGATCTGCCCACAGAATGCTGAAATCGAGGCGCACAGCTGAAATCAGGGCCTCGGGCGAGATTCCGGCACGCGCCCGTTTGGCACCCAGTTCTGAAGAAAAACGCGCCAGCGAATCCTGGCTGCCATGGGAGTTTGAATGGCGGAACCTCTCGTCCCGCAGTCCGTCGATGAGGCGCCGGAAAGTTTCACGTGCTGTGCTCTGCAATTCCGGCAAGCTCACCCTGTTGTCGGCATATTCGGGGATCTCCTGGACGCGCGTCACGAAGAGCTCGACAAGTTCCTCCAGCCGCCCGTGCAGGCCTTCCACGAGCTCTCCCCAGCGTGCGGCGTCACCAGCCCTCTCTGCATTGTGCATTCACACATTCTACGGCCGATTTTCCGTGGCACGGAGCTAGTTTTTTTGGGCGGATCTACTGGCACTATGGGAGTAGTCACTGCCGAGTGAGGCCAATCACAAATGGCAGTTCCCCGGTTTTTACGGCATCGTTCGAATCTTTTGGAGTAATCATGGCCAGCAGCGCAGGCAGCGCCCCCACGCATCTGACTCCCGGGATGCCTCGCACAGTCGATGAGAGGGTCACCAGGAAGGTCGCCCTCGCCGCCCTCGTAGGCACAGCGCTGGAGTGGTACGACTTCTTCCTCTTCACCACCGCGGCCGCACTCGTGTTCAACGCCCAGTTTTTCGTCTCGCAGGATCCATTCGTGGCGGCAATGGGCTCCTTCGCCACCCTCGCCGTCGGGTTCGTCGCGCGTCCCATCGGTGGATTCATCTTCGGCGCCCTCGGCGACAAGGTAGGCCGCAAGAAGATACTCATGGTCACCATCGTCGGAATCGGCGTCGTCACCGGCCTGATCGGCCTGCTTCCGAACTACATGACCATCGGGCTCGCGGCACCCATCCTTCTGGTGGCCCTGCGGATCGTCCAGGGCCTCGCCGTCGGTGGCGAATGGAGCGGCGCAGTGATCATCGCCGTCGAAAACGCCCCGGTTGCCAAGCGCGCCCGCTACGCGGCGCTGCCGCAGATCGGCTCTCCGATCGGCACCATCCTCTCCTCCGGAGGCTTCTTCGGCATGCTCTTCCTGGTGGGTCAGAGCAACTTCGACGCGTGGGGTTGGCGCATCCCTTTCATCGCAGCCATCCCGCTCCTGGCCATCTCCATGTGGATCCGCAGCAGGCTCAGCGAGTCGCCCGAATTCGAAGCCCTCATGGAATCCGGCGAGACAGAGCATGCCCCCATTCGCGGCGTGCTGAAGAACAGCTGGCGCCAGATCCTGGTGGGCATGTGCTCGGCACTGCTCGGCATCGGCGGCTTCTACCTCATCACGAGCTTCGTGGTCTTCTATGGCACCAAGGTCCTGAAACTCCCGTCCGAACTGCTTCTCCTGGGCACCCTCCTCGCGGCCGCACTCGAAATCGGGGCCCTGGTCTGGGCCGGCAGAATGGGCGAAAAGTTCGGTGCCAGCAAAGTCATCTTGTGGGGCGGCGTGGCCTCGGCCATCATTGCGGTCCCTGTTTTCCTTGCCATTGACAGCCGCAACCCCGTCCTGGTGATCGTCGGCATGATGATCGGCGTCGCCGTCCTCTCCATCCCGTACGCCGTCTCGGGCACGGCGCTGACGGCCCTGTTCGCCACCAAGGTCCGGTACACCGGCGTCGCCATCACTTCCAATACAGCGGGCGTCATCTCCGGCTTCGTGCCCCTGATCGCCACGGCGCTGGTGGCCGCCAACGGCAACTCGTATTGGCCGGGCGCCATCATTCTCCTGATTGTTTCCGTACTGACCGCCCTGTCCGGCATCTTCCTGCCCGGCCTGAGCATCAAAGAAGAAGGAATGAAGCATTGAGCACCACTACAGCAGGCCACCTCATCGTCGAGCAGCTTGAACGCGCAGGCATCAAGCGGGTCTACGGCGTCCCCGGCGAGAGCTACCTGGACGTTCTGGACGGACTCCACGACTCCTCGATCGAGACCATCGTGACCCGCCACGAAGGCGGAGCGGGTTTCATGGCGCTGGCCGAGGGCCGCCTCACGGAACTCCCCGGCATCGCCATGGTGACGCGCGGCCCCGGCGCCGCCAACGCGTTCATCGCCATCCATACGGCACACCAGGACGCGACGCCCATGATCCTGTTCGTGGGCCTCATCCCCGTGGCGGACCGCGGCCGTGAATCTTTCCAGGAATTCGACATCAACGCCTGGTTCGGCAGCACCGCCAAGAAAGTCGTGACTCTCGACGACGCCGCTTCCGCCGCCCGCGTGGTGGACGACGCGATCTTTGCCGCCCTGAGCGGACGCCCAGGCCCTGTCGTGATCGGCTTGCCCGAGGATGTGCTGGTGCACACCATCAACGAAGGCACCGTGGAGCCGCGACGGGTTTCCCGTCCCGGGCCCGCTGCCGCGGACCTGGCCGAGCTGGAAACGCGTCTCGCCGCGGCCAATAAACCGCTCATCGTGGTGGGTGGCGAGGCTTGGACACAGGAATCCGGGGACGCGCTGGCCGCCTGGGCGGCACGCCACAGCATCCCGGTCGTAGCCGATTTCCGCGCCTACGACGCCGTCCCGCACTGCAGCGAGTCCTACGCCGGTTTCTTGGGCTACGGCCGCAGCGACGCCACCGCGGCGCTTCTGGACGACTCCGATCTGCTCGTTTTCCTTGGCTGTGTCCGCGGCGACGTCCTCTCGGATGGCTACACCCGAGGCCTCAAGGCCGCCACCGTCGTGATCAATCCGGACCCGGAACTCCTCGGCCACTTCGGCCGGGTGGACCAGCACCTTACCGCAGACGTCTCGGCGTTTTCTCTCGCCATCGCGGACACAGGCTCTGCCGTGCGGCCCGCCGCCGGCTGGTTCCAGGATGCCCGGGCAAATTACCTCAAGTTCTCCTCGGCCCAACCCGACGGGGTCCACGGAGCGGACACAAACACAGTGGATCTCGGCGTCGTGATGGAGATCCTCAAACAAGAGATGGACGACGACGCCGTCCTCACCTTCGGCGCGGGCAACCACGCCCTGTGGCCGGCCCGCTACCTGAAGCACAACAGCGCCAACTCCCTGGCCGCTCCGCGCAACGGAGCCATGGGCATGGGAATCCCGGCAGCCGTTGCGGCCTCACTGGCATACCCCGGCCGCCAGGTCATCTCGGTGGCCGGCGACGGTTGTTTCATGATGAACGGCCAGGAAATCGCGACGGCCATGGGCCACGGCGCACAGTTCATTGTGTTGGTGGTGGACAACGGCATCTTCGCCACCATCCGCGAGCACCAGGAAGCCCACTACCCGGGCCGCCCGTCCGGCACGCACATGACCAATCCGGACTTCGCGGCCCTGGCCCGCTCCTACGGAGGCTACGGCGAGCGCGTGGACAGGGCGGAGGACTTCGCTGCGGCGTTCCGCCGCGCGGTCGACTCCGGCCTCCCGGCCGTGTTGCACCTCCCGCAGGACCCCACCACCCGTTCCCCCAAGAGCAACTGACTGGAGCCCCACGTGATTACGCTCAAGAACATCATCAACGGCCAAGCAGTGGACGCCCCGGCGAGCCTGCCCTTCTTCGATCCCCGGACAGGCATCCAGATCGGCACGGCCCCGGATAGTGACGCAGCCGCCGTCGACCTCGCCTTCCAGTCCGCCGCCGCCGCTTTCAAGAGCTACAAGCGCACGACGCCGGGCGAGCGCCAGGCGCTCCTGTTGCAGCTCGCTGACCTCATCGAAGCCAACGTGGACCGGCTCCTGGACGCAGAAGTGGCGTGCACGGGCAAGCCGCGGGCCGTGACCCGCGAACTGGAGATCCTGCGCGGCGCCGACCAATTGCGCTTCTTCGCCGGAGCTTGCCGCGTCGTGTCCGGCACTGCGTCCATAGAGTACGTGCAGGGCTTCACGTCCACCATCCGACGCGAACCGCTGGGTGTGGTCGCGCAGATTACTCCGTGGAACTACCCGTTCATGATGGCAATCTGGAAGATCGGGCCGGCTTTGGCGTCGGGAAACACCTTGGTTTTGAAGCCCGCGGACACCACCCCTTGGTCCACCGTGATCCTGGGCGAGCTGGCCCAGGAGGTCTACCCGGCCGGAGTCGTGAACATCGTCTGCGGAGGCCGCGAGGCGGGTGCCGCCATGGTGGACCACGAAATCCCCGAGATGGTGTCCATCACGGGGTCCACCAGGGCGGGCGCACAGGTCATGTCCGCTGCGTCCAAGACGCTGAAGGATGTCCACTTGGAGCTTGGCGGCAAAGCGCCTGCGATCGTTTTCGCCGACGTCGATATCGCCCGCACAGCGCAGGAAATTGCCCTGAGCGCGTTCTTCAACGCGGGCCAGGACTGCACTGCCGTGACCCGGGTGCTCGTTCACGCGGACATCCACGCGGAGTTCGCCGAGGCCCTCGGCGCTGCGGCCGCCGCGCTGACCCTCGGGGATGACGCCTCGGACCTCGGGCCGCTGAACAGTGCAGCGCAGCTTGCGCGCGTAGAGGGCTTCATGACCAGGCTTCCGGCCAACGCCACTGTGCTGTCGGGCGGCAAGCGCACCGGCGCGGGGTACTACTTCGAACCGACAGTGATCGACGGCGTCTTCCAGACTGACGAGGTGGTGTGCGACGAGATCTTCGGCCCCGTGGTCACGGTCCAGCCTTTCTCCACCGAAGAAGAGGCGCTTGAGCTGGCCAACGGGACGAAGTACGCCCTGGCCTCCAGCGTTTGGTCCAACAACCACGGCGTGGTCACCCGGGTGTCCAATGAGCTGGACTTCGGCGCCGTGTGGATCAATTGCCATCAGGTCATTCCGGCCGAGGCGCCGCATGGTGGCTTCAAGCACTCGGGCACGGGCAAGGACCTCTCCGTCTTCGGGCTGGAGGACTACACCCGGATCAAGTCCGTCACAACTTCGCACCGCTAGGCCATTGGTATGAAACTCGACCTGCTCCTCCGCAACGCGGACATCATCACGATGGACCCGGACAGGCCCAGCGCACGGTCCCTGGGTATCTGGCGGGGCCTCGTGGTGGGACTCGATGAAGACCTGGATGACCTCGCGGCCGCTGACGTCCTGGACCTTGGCGGCGCCACCGTCACGCCCGGCTTCATTGACGCACATTGCCACACCACGTGGTTCGGGCTGGGCCTGGCCGAGCTGGATGTGTCCAAGGCGCGGGGCCTGGAGGAGTTGTATGGGCTGCTGCGGGGCGCCATGGCCGGCGACGGCAGCGACGCAGGCGCAGGCCACGGGGCTGGCGCAGGCCACGGGGCTGGCGCCTGGCTCATGGCCACGGGCTTCAGCCAGCAGCGGCACGGCGGCGAGTTCCCGGACATCCGTGAACTTGACCGGATCACGGGGGAGCGGCCGCTGTTCATGCGGCACAACTCCGGTCACATGGCCGTGGTAAACACAGCCGCGCTGCGGTTGGCAGGTGCCGAGTCGCCGTCGTGCTCAGATCCCGACGGCGGCGTGATCGTCCGCGACGCGGCGGGGAGGCCCACTGGGCTTGTCCAGGAAACGGCGCAGGAATTGATCCAGCAGCTGATCCTGCCGTATTCGATCAGCGAGATCGAGGCGGCCTTGGAGCGGGCCACGCGGCACTACGCCTCCGAGGGCATCACGAGCTTCACCGAAGCGGGCGTGGGTGGCGGGTGGATCGGCCACAGCCCGGTGGAGCTAGCCGCTTACCAGCGGGCCGCGGCCAACGGTAAGCTCCATGCGCGCGCTCAGGTGATGCCGGTGCTGGACGTTTTGCGCCTGCTTGGTGGCCATGCCGACGACGGTTCCGGCGCGGCTGGCCTGGATTTGGGCATCACGAGCGGATTCGGCAACGAGTACCTCTCCCTAGGCCCGGCCAAGGTCTTCCTCGACGGCTCGCTCATGGGTGAAACCGCCGCGGTCAGTCATGAGTACTGCAGCCACGGGCAGAAGGACAACACGGGCAACACGGGCTACTTCCAAACCGAACCCGCCTTGCTGCGGGAGCGGATCGAGGCCGCCTACGCTTCCGGATGGTCGATTGCGGCCCACGCCATCGGAGACCGGGCCGTGGACTTGGCGATCGATATTCTTGCGGATTGCGACGCCACGTACGGCCCGCGCACTATGCCGAACCGGATCGAACACGCCTCCATGACCAGGCCGGAACAGCTCGGGCGGCTCGCTGCGGCGGGGATCGCAGTGACGCCTCAGTCCAGCTTCTTCCATGAGGGCGGCGACGGCATGTCGGCGTCACTCGGTCCGGAGCGACTGCCCTGGGCCTACCGCGCGTCGTCGTTCTTGTCCGCTGGGGTGACCTTGGCAGGGAGCTCCGACCGTCCCGTCGCGGACGGCAAGGTCCTCCGCGGCATGCAAGCCTTCGTAGACCGGAGGACATCCTCCGGCGCGGTGTTCGGCAACCCGGCGGAGCGGCTTTCCCCGTACGAGGCACTAGCCGCTTACACCACGGGGGCGGCCGCGGCCACAGGGATGTCGGCCGTAAAGGGCTCTTTGGCCCCGGGCAAGCTTGCCGACTTCACCGTCCTGTCCGGCTCGCCGCTTGACGCCGGCAATATTGCAGAGCTGCACGTGCTCGCGACAGCCGTCGGCGGCCGTTTCACCCACAACACTTTGACCGCGCTTCAACACAGTTCATAGATTCAGCACTCTTCTTAGATCGAACACAGTTCATAGGGGAACCAATGACGTCCACCACCAGCTTCACTGCCCAAGACACCGCATTCGTCCAGGACTTCCACACCATGAGCGCTTTCGGCGCCACTGCTAACGGCGGTGTGGACCGGCAGGCTGCCAGCCAGCCCGACGGCGAACAGCGCCACTGGCTCACCAGCTTGTTGGAAGCCCGGGGCTTCACCGTCCGTTTTGACCAGGTCGGCAACCAGTGGGGACTTTATGAGGCCGTGCCGGGAGCTCCGTTCGTTGTGGTTGGCTCGCACATGGATTCCCAGCCGACCGCGGGACGTTATGACGGTGCCTACGGTGTCCTGGCCGCCGCGCATGCGGCCTTCCGGCTGGTTGACCAGTGGAACGCGCCCGGAGCTGAAGCACCCAAGTTCAATATCGCCGTCGTGAACTGGTTCAACGAGGAAGGCAGCCGCTTCAAGCCGTCCATGATGGGGTCTTCCGTGTACACCGGCAAGCTCCCGCTGGACACGGCGCTGGCCACCACGGATGCTGCCGGAATTACTGTGCAGGACGCCCTGGACGCCATTGCTTGCCGTGGTTCCTTCGAAGGACCCAAGGCGGTGTACTGCGCCGAGATCCACATCGAACAAGGCCGCAGCATGGAACGGGAAGGCATCACGATTGGCCTGGTGTCCTCCAACTGGGCAGCCAACAAGTACGAATTCGTGGTCCACGGCGAGCAGGCACACACAGGCTCCACAGTCATCGCGGACCGCAAGGACGCCCTCCTGGGAGCCTCGATGCTGGTGGTGGCCGCCCGGGACATCGCCAACCGCTTCCCCGGAGTGCTCCACACCTCGGTGGGGCAGTTGAACGTCTACCCAAACTCGCCCGTCGTTGTGCCATCCCGGGTCAGCCTGCTGCTGGACCTGCGCAGTGCCGACGAATCCGTCCTCGCCCAGGCCGATGCCCTGCTGCACGAGCGCATTGCGGAAATCGAGGCGCTTGCCAACGTTTCCGTGGAACAGCACCATTCGCACTCGTGGCCGGTCACTCCTTACCAGCCCGAGGGCGTGGAACTCGCCGCCAAGGTTGCCGCCGACCTGGGGCTGTCCAACAAGGAAGTCATGACCTTGGCCGGGCACGATTCCACCAATATGAAGGACATCGTTCCCACGGTGATGCTCTTTGTTCCCAGCGTGGACGGGATCTCCCACAATGAGCACGAATACACCAAGGACGAGGACATCGTAGCGGGCCTGGCGATGCTCACTGAAGTGGTCAACAGGCTCTGCAACGGAGCGCTGGAGGACTAGCCAAACGCCCGCTCGCGTATGTGGCCAAAATCGGGATCCCGCGCTCAGATGATCTGAGCGAGCGTTGGGGGAAAGACCGATATAGGTGAGCGAGCGTTGGCGGAAAGGCGCATATAAGTGAGCGGGCGTTTGGTTAGAGGGTCCCAGTCACACTGATGGATCCGCCGCGCGGCGCCTGGACCAAGAGGCGCGATCCGGTCCGGGCTGCCTTGAGTCCGGCGGCGGCGAGCCGGGCTTCCAGGGCAGCCAGGTCGCCGTCGTACTCGAAAGCGAGGCCTCCCGCAGCCGTCTCCGGAGACTGCTGGACCAAAAGGATGCCGCCGTTCTTCGTGCTGAAATCCGCGAAGTCCGCGGACGCATGCCTCGGTCGCGCGCCGATGTTGTGCAAATCCGACGCGGCCCCCGGTACATCGGGCGTGAGCCAGGTCCCGACGACGGCGAGCCCCGGATCCGCTTCCGGGCTGGTCGTGCGGCTGCTCGCCTTGTCGGCGAGGAAGGTGAAGCCGTCCCGGGCGGTAATGCGCACAGCCTGGCCGTGATCGGCGTCGAACAGTTCGGCGCGGGTCCCGTCCGCTACAGTGCGCCGGGCGAACTCGGCCAAATCCCCGACCTCGACGCCGAACACGGTAGTGCCGTCGTCGAGCGAGCCCGCGGAAGCACGGTGCATGGCCACCCGGCCCGAGCCGGCGTCTAACTCCACCCAATCGCCGTCGTCCTCCACGCACACGAGGCCTAGCGCCGCAAGAAGGTGCTTCCAGCCGGCGACGTCGGACGTGAACTGGATGGGTCGTACGCGCAGCATGGATCCTCCGCAGAAGTCAGTGGGCTTTCGCCACAGCCTAGCTGGCACCAGAATGGGGCCATGGCTGTTGAACTTGAAGAATTGATCGTCAAAGACGCTGCCGAATGGCGGTCCTGGCTCGAAGAGAACGGCGCCGATAGCCCTGGCGTGTGGCTCGTGCTGCACAAGAAGGGCGGCAACGTGACGGAACTCGATTACGCCGCTGCCTTGGATGAGGCCCTTTGTTTCGGTTGGATCGACGGCCAAGGCAGAAGGCGCGACGACGAAAGCGTCTTCCAGCGTATGACCCGTCGCGGCCCCAAAAGCCCATGGTCCAAACGGAACGTGGGGCACATTGCCCGTTTGGAAGCTGAAGGCAAGATGACCCCGGCCGGATGGGCCGCCGTCGACAGCGCCAAGGCGGACGGGCGTTGGGAAGCCGCCTACGTGGGCCAAGCGGACGCGGAAGTCCCGGAGGACCTCGCAGCCGCCATCGCCGCAGTTCCCGAGGCCCAGGCGATGTTCGATGTGCTGACCGCGGTCAACCGCTATTCCCTGATCTACCGCACCAACTCGGTGAAGAAGGCGGAAACGCGGGCCAGGAAGATCGCTGGCTTTGTCGAGATGTTGGCGCGGCAGGAGGCACCGTATCCGCAGAAGAAAAAACCTGCGGTGGCGGAGTAACCGCGGGGATCTACTTGGGCTTCCCGGGCTTTTCGGGCTTCTCTCGGGATAGAGCGACGATCCAGCCTGGAGTGTCTTCCCCGAGACGCTGGTCCAGCACGACCCTGGCCTTGGCTGCGGCGATCTGGACCTTGCGGTCTTCAGCGCTCACCGAATCGGGACGCTGCGAGGGGGCGACGGCGCGGGTTTCGGATGCTGTGGCAGCTGCCAGGAGCTCATCCTCTGTGCCGACTTTGAGGAGGGCGAGTTCCTCCCGTGACGCGAGTTCGCTTTGGCCCAGAATCTCGATGGCTTTCTGGCCCATTTCGGCCTGCGAGCGGCTGCGGGACAGGGATGCGTCCAGCGCCCATTGAGCGCGACGCCACCATTCGGACCTGTTATCCGCCCGCGCCTTCTGCCGCAGCGACAGGAGGCCTACGATCGCGGCAACGATCGCCGCGACAAGGACAGCGAGCGGGCTGAGCGCTCCAAGGATCTGCCACCATTCCGCCGGCGGAGCCACCACGGTGACGGGTAGCGGACTCGGGATCGGGTTCACAGCTCCAGACTAGGCCCCGGCCCTGACAATTGCCGGACGCGCGCGGCGGCTTCGAGCACCATCCACGCCTGCAGTTGCGTGGAGAGTTCGACGGCGGTGGCCGCCGGATACGTCTGGGAGGCCGGACGCTGTGGTTCCGTCGAGAAGACGAGCCAGCCGTCGTCGTCGTACTTTCCGGACGTCCCGTGGGCAGCGTCGGTGCGCACAGTCCGCCCCGCCCAGACCGCCTCCGCGGTGTCGAGCACGAGATGCCCGGCGGTAATGCGGGTAACGGAGGGCAACCGCGGGTCCCCGGCGGCGAGGGCCAGGTAACGGACGAGGATTCCAGTGAAGAGTCCGCCGTCGCCGGTGCCTTCGCCGCGAAGAACGAGCCTCCCCGCCCCGTCAGGCGGACCGGGGACCGTCAGATGTTCAGCCACCGAGCCCACCAACGCGGCTGCGCGGGCCAGGTTCGCATCTCCACCCAACTCCAACAAGGCGCCGAGGACAGGACCCTGGTTGTAGGTGTAGATGTCTTCCGCGAGGACGAGCTTGCCCTCCTTGATCCAAGCGCCGTCGAGGTACAGGCCGCGGGTGGGTTCGAAGAGCATGGCATCGAGCCAGTCCAGGAGCCCTTGGGCCCGCTCCTGCTTGCCGGTCCGGGCGAAGTGCAGGGCCACCGGCGCTGTGGCCGGGGTGTTCTTGAAATCGCGTTTGGTGCTCCAGAAGATGCCGCCACCCATGTGTTCAGTGGAGGCCGACTCGAATTGCTGAGAGAGGTTTTCCTGCAGCCGGGCGTTGCGTCGGCGGCCGGGCTGGTGCGCCTTTTCGGCCAAGACCTCCAAACGCAGGACGGCGAGGGCGAGCCACGCCATGTCGTCGTAGTAGCTGTTGACGTAGCGCAGGAAGTTGCGCAAGCGGATGGTGCTGACCAGGCGTGAAGCGAGCCGGCCCGCGCTCGGGTGATCCCCGCCGTCGAACCTTGATCCCGAGGCCAGTTCGCGCAACCCCGCGTCAACCAGGCAATCGACGTAGTGCGCCTGCCACCAGTAGTTCAACGGCTGATCCGGAAAACTGCGGGACGGCCGGACCGACGCCGCGAGGTGGGTTCCGGGAAGGAAAAGGAGGCGCCGCCCGAAATGCCGGGTCACCGAACGTGCGGCGTGGTCGGCTCGCGCGGCCCAATCCGGTGTTCCGGAGGTGCGCTGCGGCGTGTCGGGAGCGGACATGGTGACAGCCTAACGCCGCGCGCTTGGCCGCAGGCCCCTCCCCAGTGCACAATCAAAGTGATTCAGTTAACATTCATTAACGGATTTTGGTTCTGCATCGAGGAGGATGGATGGACATCAAGGGCGCAGTTGCGTTGATAACCGGCGGGGCTTCGGGACTGGGGGCCGCAACCGCGAGGCGATTGCTCGACGCCGGAGCATCGGTGGTGCTGCTTGACCTCCATTCCTCTCCCGGCGAGTCCCTCGCTGCCGAACTCAATGCCTCGGGAGCCGACGGCAGGGCCGTGTTCGTTCCCGCCGACGTCACCAACGAAGAACAAGTGCAGGCCGCCGTCGACGCTGCCGTCGCGCTGGGTCCGCTCCGGATCCTGGTCAACTGTGCCGGCGTGGCAACCCCGGGCAAGGTGCTCGGCAAAGACGGCGTGCTGCCGCTGGAGAACTTCAACAGGGTCATCCAGATCAACCTCGTTGGCACCTTCAACGTGATCCGCCTGGCCGCCGCCGCGATGGCCCAAAACGAACCTGCGTCCACCGAGCTCGGTGGCGAGGAACGCGGCGTCATCATCAACACGGCCTCCGTGGCGGCTTTCGATGGGCAGATCGGGCAGCCTGCGTATGCCGCGTCCAAGGGAGCCGTGGCCGCGATGACGTTGCCCCTGGCCCGTGAATTTGCGCGCTCGCTGGTACGGGTCATGGCCATTGCACCGGGCATCTTCGAAACACCCATGCTGGCCGGCTTGCCCCAGGATGCACAGCTCTCCCTCGGCCAGCAGGTACCGCACCCGGCACGTCTTGGCCGCCCCGCCGAGTACGCCAACCTCGTGGCGCACATCGTGGAAAACGCCATGCTCAACGGCGAAACCATCCGCCTCGACGGCGCGATCCGGATGGCACCGAAGTGAGCCAGGTGCACAAGCTGGCGGCCGCCGTCGAGCACCCGGCTGGTTCCCTGCCTTCGGCGGATTTTTTCGATTTCGAGTCCCTCCTCAGCGTCCAGGAACAGCGCAAACTCGACGAGCTCCGGGAGTTCCTGGCCACGGAGATCGCGCCGTATGCCAAGGATTGGTGGGACAAGGCCGAGTTCCCGGCGCACATCCTGCCCAAGCTCGCAGCGCTTCGCCTAAGCACCCCCACGCACCGCGGCTACAGCAACCTGTTCGCAGGGCTGGTGATCGCCGAAATGACCCGCGTGGACACCTCCATCGCCACGTTCTTCATGGTTCACCACGACCTCTTCATCGAGGCGCTCTACGAGTTCGGCTCCAAAGACCAGCAGGACCGCTACCTCGACGACGCCTCCAACCTCCGGACGACCGGTGCGTTTGCTCTCACGGAACCGGATCACGGTTCCGACGTGGCCGGCGGCTTGCAGACGGTGGCCCGCCGGGTCACCGGAGGAGCCGACGACGGCGGCGACTACTGGGTGCTGAACGGCGCCAAGCGCTGGATCGGCAACGGGACGTTTTGCGACCACATGCTGGTCTGGGCACGGGACGAGGCTAACGGCGCCGTCCGAGGCTTCATCGTGGATGCCACGTTGCCCGGCGTGACGCGGACCAAGATCGAGAACAAGATCGCCCTGCGCACCGTGCAAAACGCCGACATTGTCCTCAAAGACGTGCGGATTGCCGAGGCGGATCGTTTCGCCGGGATCAACAGCTTCGCCGACACCAACCACCTGCTGCGCGGATCCAGGCTCATGGTGGCCTGGCAGGCTGTGGGGCAGCAGTTGGCGGCGTTCGACGTCGCCCGGAAGTACGCGCTTGAACGCCGGCAGTTCGGCCGACCCCTGGCGAAGTTCCAGCTCATCCAGCAGCAATTGGTGGACATGCTCGGAAATGCCGTGGCCAGCATGGGCATGATGGTGCGGATCGCCCAGCTGCAGGAAGATATCTACACTGACAGCAAGGGTGTGCGGCACGGCGGAGCCCAAATGGCCCAGGTGGCCCTGGCCAAGGCGTACTGCAGCGCCCGGATGCGCGAAACCGTGGCGATGGGCCGGTCCATCCTGGGCGGGAACGGCATCGTGACCGATTACCGGATGGCCAAAATCTTTGCCGATGCCGAGGCGATCTACACGTACGAAGGATCGTTCGAGATCAACTCGCTCATCGTGGGCCGGGCCGTGACAGGGGTCTCCGCGATCGTTTGAGGGGTTTTCCGGGACCTCGCTTGTGACGGCGACGCAGGGCGCCATTCCGGGGCTCGTTTCCCAGGCCGGAGCTTGAAGCGCGGCGATGGGAAACAAGCCCCGGTTTGAGCGTGAGGCCTCAGTCCATGGACAGCTGGTCCTCGAGATTGAAGATTTCCGTGAGTTGGACGAATCCTTGGTCCGGCGCCAGTGCGTGGTCTTCGAACAGCAGTGCCATTTCTGCCTGCCAACGGGCATTCACATCAGTCAGGGCCATGCGGGCTCGTGCCGCATCGAAATCGTCGCATTCCACGTATCCCACTAGCAGCCCGTCGTCGGCGAGGAACAACGAATAGTTGTTCCAGCCGGCCGCCTTGAGTTCACGGAGCATCTCGGGCCATACGGCCGCATGACGGCGTCGATATTCGGGAATCTGGCTGGGTTTGACCGAGGAACGGAAGCAGACGCGCATGTGGGTTCTCCTCCTACTGTGAATCGTTTCATTCGAAGGCCGCGATTCGCTGCCTTGATCGCTCAGCTTACCGGGTGCCGTTCCTGAGTCGGCGGTATTCCTCGCGGGGAACCGGCGTCGCGTCCGGCGTGCCCAGCTGATTGAGGGGGATGCGGTACGTTTCCCGGGCCGACCAGGCGGCCACGGCTCCGATGATGCAGATTCCGAAGCAGATGGACCCGATGATGAGCGGTACGTTCGCGGACCCCGGCGGGGCGATCGCCGCGAAGATACTCGGAAGGAACGCGGTGATGACGAGGCCGATGTTCTGCGAGATGGCGAATCCCGTGACTCGGGTGCGGGCGGGGAAGAGTTCCTGGAAGTAGCTGGCGAACGTTGCATTCCAGACTTGGTAGAGCGTGCCCCACATGAGGATCGAGAGGATGATGGTGAGCAGTACGTTGTTCTGGCTGACTGCGTACAGGTAGGCGTAGGCCAGCACGCCGGAGCTCAATGAGCCGAAGATCATCAACGGCCTGCGGCCGAAACGGTCCGACAGATCTCCGAACAAGGGGATGAGGGCCAGTGCGACGACGTTGGCCAAGACCGGGATCCAGAGGTAGACGGTGGTGCTCATGCCGACGCCGTAGCCCGGCTGGGTGGCGTAAGCCGCACCGAACACTGCCACGGTGACGCCGACGACGTTGACCAGGGTCATGCAGATTGCGCGAACCACGTCGAGACCGCTTTCGCGCAGCACGCGGACGATCGGCATCTTCGGGATCTCTTGGTGCGCCTTTTCTTCGGTGAAGATGGGGGTTTCTTCGACCCGGCGGCGGATCATATACCCGGCGAACACCACAAGGGCGCTGAGGAGGAACGGAATGCGCCAGCCCCAGGATTTGAACGATTCACTGGAGAGCATGGCAGAGAGTGGGAGGAAGACCGCGGCGGCGATGATCTGCCCGGCCTGGGTGCCCTGGAGAGCGAAGCTTGCGTAGAAGCCCCGGCGGCCGAAAGGTGCGTGCTCCACGATCATGGCGCTGGCACCGCTCAGTTCGCCGGCCACCGCGAAGCCTTGGATGAGGCGGACGGCAACCAGCAGGACGGGTGCCAAGACGCCGACCTGGCCGTAGGTGGGCAATAATGCGACGGCGAAGGTCGACGCACCCATCATCAACATGGCCAAGACCAGAACGTTCTTGCGGCCATGTTTGTCGCCCCACTGTCCTAGGACGAATGCGCCGATGGGGCGGGCCACATAGCCCACGGCGTAGGTGCCAAGCGAAGCGATCAGCGCAACGGTCGGGTTTCCCGCGGGGAAGAAGACGCCGGGAAACACCAGCGCGGCGGCCTGTGCATAGATGAACCAGTCGTAGTACTCAAGGGCGCTACCGATCCAGCCGCTGGCTGTCGCTTTCCTCGTGGTGCTGGACTGTCGCGGTTCGATTGAACTTCGCTGCCTGCTCGCGTCGATCTTCATATTGTCCTCCTTTGGACAAGTCGTTGGGGCCACTGGAAGGGCCTTCCCGCCTTTGGGTGTGGTTTCCAGTAGGAGTGCAGCGCCATCGCAAGAATCGGAGTGAACTTCCGCTTGGTATGCGCTTTCCCATTTGGTAAGCGCTTTCCATAAGACACCCGCACAGCCCCGCTGTCAAGGTTAAGTTGTTGCGCCGGTCACACTGGCGGGACCTATCGGCCTGGCATGATCGGGTCATCGGTAGAGCCGCCGCGAACCCAGGGAACTAGGGCGAACTCGTGCTCCTGCGGAGGGTGACGCTCCCCGCGACGGCGGCCGGACCGCCGTCGTCGTCGTTGGAAAGGGCCGCCATGGTTGCCAGCCGTCCGATTTCCTCCAGTGGCAGGCTTACGGTGGAGAGCGCCGGCCGGAAGTCCCGGAGCCATTCGATGTCGTCGAACCCTGCGAGGCTGGCGTCGTGGGGGACTCTGAGCCCCTGGTCCCGCAACGCGGCGGCCACGCCGATAGCCATGACATCGTTCGTGCCGAAAATGCACAATTGTTGATCCGGCCCCGATCGGTCGGACGCCTTGATCTGCCAGGCCAGTTCAATGCCGGCGTCGAAACCGCCGTTCCGGTTGAACGCGACGTGCACAACATCCGCGGCGGGCTGGCCGGCGTCGGACAAGCCTCGTTGGAATCCCAGGACGCGCTCATCCGAAGTGGTCAGCCCCTCCGGCCCGGCCACAATGACGAACGGCCCTTTGTGGGTGCGCGCCAATTCGCGCGCTAGATCCCGCGCAAGTTGCTCGTTAGGGACGGCGATGGTGCGGTAGTTTGCCGTTTCGGCGACGCCTAGAATCGCTTGCCCGACGACGCCCACGCGCCCGCCGTTGCGGCAGTAACGGTCCAATTCGGCGGCTAGCTCGGCGTTCGCGCGGGCGTCTTCGGAACGTGTTGAACGCGATCCTGCAATGACGATCGACTCGGCCCGCCGTGCAGCGAAGGCGGCGACAGCTTCCTTCTCCTCGGCGGGTGTGCCGTTGGTGGTGGCGAGCAGGACCATGCGGCGCTCCTGCCGCGCGGCGGCCTGGACGCCTTGCGCTATGGCGGAAAAATATGGGTCCGCGATGTCGTGCACGATCAGGCCAATGAGCCCCGTGCTCGATTTCGCCAGGGCCTGGGCTTGGGCATTCGCGATGTAGCCGAGGGTGTCGGCCGCCTGCCGGACGCGCTCGGCGATCTCCGGTGCGGGTGTCCTGACGGAACCATTGAGCACCCGTGAGGCCGTCGCCGGGGAGACGCCGGCCAGTTTGGCCACTTCGGACAGCGTGCTTGCAGTCACGGACAACTCCTCTTCAAAAGCCTCAGCCTCGGCACTTTCAGCAACATCCGATTATTGCAGTCCTGACTAGCCCTGGGAAAGCGATTGCCAGACCTCGAGCTGCGTGTCATCATGAATGCATTGGGAATGCGCTTTCCCACCTAATTATTTTCCACCTGAAGAAGGACTCATGGGCTACGAAACAAAGACGATCCGAATCGCCATGAACGGCATCACCGGCCGGATGGGCTACCGCCAGCACCTGCTGCGTTCCATCCTCCCCATCCGGGACGCCGGGGGCTTCACCTTGGCGGACGGCACGCGCGTCCAGGTCGAACCGATCCTGGTGGGCCGCAACGAGGCGAAGATCCGCGAACTCGCCGAACTCCACAAGGTTTCCGAATGGTCCACCGACCTCGACGCGGTCATCAACGACCCCACGGTCGACGTCGTTTTCGATGCGTCAATGACCAGCCTCCGTGCTGCGACGCTGAAGAAGGCCATGCGCGCCGGGAAGCATATTTTCACTGAAAAGCCGACAGCGGAGACGCTGGAAGAGGCAATCGAACTGGCCCGTATCGGCAAGGAATCCGGCGTGACGGCGGGCGTGGTGCACGACAAGCTGTACCTGCCGGGCCTGGTCAAGCTGCGCCGGCTCGTGGATGAGGGTTTCTTCGGCCGGATCCTCTCGATCCGCGGCGAGTTCGGCTACTGGGTGTTTGAAGGCGACGTCCAGTCAGCGCAGCGGCCATCTTGGAACTACCGCAAGGAAGACGGCGGCGGCATGACAACGGACATGTTCTGCCACTGGAACTACGTCCTTGAAGGCATCATCGGCAAGGTCAAGAGCGTCAACGCCAAGATCGCCACCCACATCCCGACCCGCTGGGACGAGCAGGGCAAGGAATACAAGGCCACGGCCGACGACGCCTCCTACGGCATCTTTGAGCTTGAGACCCCGGGCGGAGACGACGTCGTCGGCCAGATCAACTCCTCGTGGGCCGTCCGTGTCTACCGCGACGAACTCGTGGAGTTCCAGATCGACGGCACGCACGGCTCCGCCGTCGCGGGCTTGAACAAGTGCGTTGCGCAGCAGCGCGCCCACACGCCGAAGCCGGTCTGGAACCCGGACTTGCCCGTCACGGAGTCCTTCCGCAGCCAGTGGCAGGAAGTCCCTGCCAACGCCGATCTGGACAACGGCTTCAAGCTGCAGTGGGAAGAATTCCTGCGCGACGTCATCGCCGGCCGGGAACACCGCTTCGGGCTCCTTTCCGCCGCCCGCGGCGTGCAGCTCGCCGAACTCGGGCTGCAGTCTTCGGCCGAGCGCCGCACCATCGATATCCCGGAGATCGTGCTCTGATGACTTCCCTTCTCCTTCCAAACCACGACGGCGGGACCCGCCTCTACAAGGTGCAGCCGGCCACGTCGTGGTCCAGGCCGACGGCACCGCTGACGTCCCGGCGCGCCTACGCCGCGGCGCACGTCATCCCCGAAACGACGGCCGACAACACCCCGGGCGCCCCGGCGCACTTGGACTGGGACACCACGATGGCGTACCGGCACGAGCTGTGGTCCTACGGCCTGGGCGTTGCCGATGCCATGGACACCGCCCAGCGCGGCATGGGCCTGGACTGGGCCTCGACGCAGCAGCTCATCAAGCGAACCGGCGTCGAAGCGGCCTCCGTGGTGGCGTCCGGCAACGCAGCCACCGCCGGCAAGAGCGTCCGGGACCTCGTCTCCTGCGGCGCCGGGACAGACCAGCTGGACCTGGACTCTGTTCCCGAGGGTCCCTCCGGTATCAAGGCCGTGCTGGACGCGTACCGCGAGCAGATCGCCGTCGTGAGTGAAGCCGGGCCGAAGGTCATCATCATGGCGTCCCGGGCGCTGGCTAAAGTGGCTGCAAGCCCCGAGGACTACCTTCACGTCTACTCCACGCTCCTCAGCGACGTGGACCAACCCGTCATCCTGCACTGGCTCGGGACGATGTTCGACCCTGCACTGGCCGGCTACTGGGGCTCGGACGACGTCGCCGAGGCAACAGAGACCTTCCTTGGCCTCATCCGCGATCACGCGGACAAAGTGGATGGCGTGAAAGTCTCGCTGCTGGACGCTTCGCATGAAGTTGCCCTGCGCGCGGCCCTGCCGGAAGGCGTCCGCCTCTACACCGGCGACGATTTCAACTACCCGGAACTCATCGACGGCGACGGCGCCCACCACTCGGACGCGCTGCTGGGCATCTTCGCCGCGATCTACCCCGCCGCCTCGGTAGCGTTGCAGAAGTACGACGCCGGCGACGCTGCGGACGCGCGGGCCATCCTGGACTCCACCCGCGAACTTGGCAAGCACATCTTCAGCGCCCCCACGTTCTACTACAAGACCGGGATCGCCTTCATGTCGTGGCTCAACGGCAAGCAGCCCGGATTCCAGATGGTCGGCGGGCTGCATTCCGGCCGCTCCGTGGTCCACCTGGCGCGCACCTTCGAACTCGCCGACCAAGCCGGGCTCCTGCGCGATCCAGCGCTGGCCGCCTTCCGGATGTCCGATTACCTCCGCATCAACGGAGTGGGCGCATGAGCGACTTTTCACGGCTGTCACTGAACAGGCTTTCCTTGAACACTGCCACCACCAAAAAATGGACCCTCGCCGAAGCCGTGGACGGTTGCGTCCGGGCCGGAATTCCTGCGATCGGACCGTGGCGGGACATCGTTGCCGACACCGGCCTGGAGAAGGCCGCCAAGCTGATCCAGGACGCCGGACTTCGCGTCTCATCCCTCTGCCGGGGCGGTTTCCTCACAGCGGCCGACGCCGAAGGGCAGGCGGCTGCGCTGGCGGACAACCGCGCGGCCATCCTGGAAGCCGTGGCGCTCGATACGCAGGAGCTGTTCCTGGTGGTCGGCGGGCTCGCGCCCGGGGAGAAGGACATCGTCGCAGCCCGCCAGCGCGTTGCCGATCGCCTCGAGGACCTGGTGCCCTTCGCCGTCGAACACGGGGTCCGGCTGGTGCTCGAACCGCTGCACCCGATGTACGCCGCGGACCGGGCCCTCATCTCGACGCTGGGCCAGGCACTCGACCTCGCCGCACCGTACGACGCGAAGGCGGTCGGCGTCGCCGTCGACACCTTCCACGTGTGGTGGGATCCGGAACTGAAGCAGCAGATCCAGCGGGCCGGCCGGGAAGACCGGATCGCCTCCTACCAAGTGTGCGACTTCAACCTACCCATCGCAGCCGACGCCCTGCTCTCCCGCGGCATGATGGGCGACGGCGTGATCGACTTCGCGACCATCGGCACCTGGGTGCGCGACGCCGGCTACACGGGCGACATCGAAGTGGAGATCTTCAACCAGGACATCTGGGATGCCGACGGCGATTCGGTCCTGGAAACTATGAAGCAGCGCTACGCGGAACTCGTGCTTCCGTACGCCTAAAGGCTCGGCGCGATCCCGATGACCAAATGGCCGGGAGCATCGCGGGCCTTATTCGAGAGGAGGGCGATTCGATGCAGCGTTGCGGTACGCGCCGGGCGTGAGCCCTAGGACGGTGCGGAAGTCGTTGGCGAGATGCGCTTGGTCCGAGTAGCCAAAGTCGGCCGCAACGGTTGCGATGTCGGAGTCCGGGTCGTTCCGGAGACGCTCTGAGGCTTCCTGTATTCGCCGACGACGGATCATGGCAGCGGGCGAGAGGCCGACGTAACGTACAGCGAGCCGCTGTGCTGTTCGTGCAGAAACTCCTAGACGCCCGGCTACATCATCCAAGCGCACTATCGTCGAATCAGTGTCTATGAGGTCGGCCATCATGTTCGCACGCAAACCTTCCGCGCCCGGAGTCGGCACGTTCTCAACGAACCAGCTCGTGAACGCTTCGGCAGCCCGGAGATGCCGGCCGCTTGCATCCTCGGATCCCGTCATTGCGCGGACGACCGCGGCATGGACGTCCGGGAAGTGTACCGGCCCGTATGCATCTCGATGTGCTGCGGGGGCGGCCGTGAAGTGCGGGACGGCAGCGGGCCTTAGCAGGGCGCCGACAGTCCATCCTCGACCCGTGAGGTCACGGGTGGAGCGACGGCTTGTCGGTCCCGCGAAACCGACAAACGCTGGCTCCACGGTGAGATTTGACGCGGGGAACGAAATCAATTGTTGGCGCGACGTGCATCCTGGTGCGATGTCCCACTCAGCGATCCAGAACCACCGCACCAATGAGGAGATCCGGTCCGAGGAGGGCAGCCGGGAGAACCGTGGCAGGCTCGCGGGATAGAGAATTCCGCGTGAATCGCCGGTCATACTGCGGCATTCATGAAGTTGTCGCGAATCTTCAAGCCCCGCATTGCGCCGTCCTTTTATCGTGAAGACATGTCCGAAAAAACTGAGAAAACCGCCGCTGCACACGGCGATCACACGTCCCACGGTATCCCGCATGGTTCGACCAGCCTGACGCCGTTCCTCGTTGTACCGAACGCCCCCGCGGCGATCGTTTTCTATCGCGATGTGTTCGGCGCACGCATCGTCGACGTGACGGAAATCAATGCCGTCGTTGTTCACGCCGTCCTCGATTTCGGCGACGGTCGGCTCCAGATTGGTGAACCGGCCGTCGACTACCATCTCGTACCTCCTCCTGCTGGCGACGATGACTGCTGCTCGATGGGTTTCTATTGCAATGACGTCGACGGCGTCGTCGAGCGGGCCGAGGCGGCTGGCGCTACTATCCGCGAGCCGTTGATGACTTTCGTGTCCGGGGATCGGTTCTGCAGCATTCGTGATCCGTTCGGTATCCGCTGGACCATCATGACCCGAGTCGAGGACCTCTCCGATGAGGAAAGTGCTCGCCGGGTCGCCGAGTGGGCTAAAGAACAGACCCCCTCGTCCTGACGGGAGCTCCGTCGGCGCAGCCGCTGTCGCTAAGCTGCACTCAAGTTTTACGGGTCTATCCTGCAGCGGAAGCCCTGCCGGCCGTCAGCTCGGCGACCTCGGCCGGAGACAGCTTGGCGTCGACGATCCACACGGTGAAGGAGCGGACCAAGGATTCGCCTGCGCCGAGCTTCACTGGTCGGTCCCAGGCCAAGGCGGAACCCACTGCGGGGTAATCAGCCATCCGGACGAACCAGGGATCCTGTGCCTCAGCCGGGGTGGCGAACACCAGAGTGGCGGGGCCTTCAGGAAAATCCGCGGCCCAGGCCAGCCACGGCGACGCCGAGCCGTGGACTTCGGATTCACCGGCCCTCTCAGCTGTGAAGACTTCTGCCCCGGAGCACGCAGGCAGGCGCCAGAAGAAGCCGCCGTAGCCGCTTCCGAGGGCTCCGTTGGAGCCGGGGCCGCCCAGCGAGGAATCGACGACGGCCCTCAGTTCTGTTCGGAGCTCGAGTTGCCACGTGCCGGGGTCGAGCAGGCTGGACCGGGCGGTGCGTCGTTCGCGGAGCAGTTCGGTGCCGTCCGGTGCCTGCCAGCTCAATTCCTGCTCCAGCAGGCCTGGACCGGACATTGTGGAGCGTTCGATGATGCGCCCGTGGTCTTGCCGTTCTTCGTAACGGCCTGCAGCGCGCGTGTACGTCTTGCCGCCCCAGAAATTGGTCCCGTTCACATCCTGCAAGGCGAATCCCGCGCCGAGGTGCCAGGAGTGGTCCGCTGGCAGATGGTCGGTGACGGTGACTCCGGCGAGGGTTCGGACCGGGTGCAGATAGGGCCGCGGGGAGAGCCGCGCGGCGAGGCCTGCGCCGCTCTGCAGGGTTGCCAATGCGACAGCGGCCTGGCCGCTTTCAATCGCAGAGGCGCCCGGCTCGCCGCCGCCGCTCGGCAGGCCGCCGTCGGGCAAGCTCAAAACCGGCCGATCGCTGTCGACGGCAGGCCGCGCCCACGGCACGCCAAGTTCGCTGAAGGTGGTGTGCGCCGCCGTCGAGCGTTCCAGGGCGTCTTCGATTCCGTTGATCACGGCACGGGCGGCGTCGCCTTCGCCCTCCCAGGTGACGTACTGCCCGGGGATCAGTGCGGGAGATTCTGCGGTGCGGATGGCCTCGAGGACCTGCATGAAGGCGCCGCTGTCCGCGAGCGGACTGATCAGCGGCGCGCCGGTTGCAAGGCCCTGCATGGAGCGTAGCTGGTGACGATGCTCCAGCAAGTCCTCGGTGAGGTCCACCCGGCTGTAGACCGTTTCGCGCTTCCCGGCGGCAGAGCTGACCGTGAGGCGGTCTTCGGTGTAGTGGAACACCGCCGTGCCTTCGCTGCCCTGCAGGGTGATGTACGGTTCCACGGATTCGGCGGCACAAAGAGTGAGCGCGCACGTGATGGGGAGGCCCGCGGCGGTGCGGATCCGGATCACGGAGGTGTCGTCGGATTCGATGTCGTTGGCGCGGTACAGGTCTGTTTCCACAGAGGCAAGATCGTCCACCGTCCGCGCCCCAGCGATCCTCAGCGCGGTGGCGATCGCGTGTGCCAGCGGGTTGGTTGCCACCCCGTCCACGACGTCGATGCCGTCCAGGCTGCGTTTGCCCGCCCATCGCGAGCGTTTGTAATAGGCGCGGTCACGCACCCAACGCCCGGTGGCCGAGATGCCCAGGAGCGTGCCGATCTCTCCCGCCGCAAGCAGTTCGTCAATGGCAGGGAGGGCCCGGGATCCGAGGCTTTGGAAGCCTACCTGGACGCTTCTGCCGGCCGCGGTGGCGGCTTCCTGCAGCTGATTGAAGTCGGCGAGGGAAGCGACTGGAGGCTTCTCGAGGTACAAATCGGCGTGGGAGAGCGTCGTGAGGGCGAGTTGCGCGTGCGTCTGGATAGGGGTGGCCACAATGACGAGGTCCAGCGCTGGGGTTCCTGCCAGAAGTTCGTCCAAGGTGCTGAATACCGCGGTTCCGGGCGGGAGGGCGCCGGGGGCAGGCGGATTCGGATCCGCTACTGCAACAAGGCGGACGACGCCGTTGGCCTGGAGCCTTTCGAGGTTCTGCAGGTGGTGCGCGCCGAAGCCGTGGACCCCAATAAGGGCCACCCTACTGGGCTCATGGCCGGGCTGTTTGTGTTCTGCCGGGACGGGTGTGGACAGGGTGCCCATGGCTCTCCTCATCTGTCCCCGAAGGCGGGGTAGCTGACGTCAGTGTCGGTTCAAAAGCTCCTGGTAAGCGCTTTCCAAGAAGAGTGTACCTTGGGTCGGGGGGAGATGTAACGCCCTCGGGTTACTACGTTTGGGCGACTGCGTTAGGGGCGATGTTTAGACGATCCGGCCGGCCGGTAGCTTTTCCCCCGCCTCGACCGCCACGTCGATCGAGTTTCCTGACACCGGCATAGGGCACGTGCCATACGGGGTGAAGGCGCTGGGGTAGTTGATGGCGCGGTTGAAGTCCAGGACTACGGACGCCCTTCCCTCGGAATCAACGCGGGGGCGCGAGACGGCCAGCTTGCGCCATTCGTCCGTGGTGTTGCCGTTCGTTTCGTCGTGGAAAGTGACAGTGAGGGCTCCGAGCTTCTCGGCCTCGGCGTGCAGCCGGATCTCGTGGGGAAGGCCTGGCGCCCGGAAAACGACTTCGCCGACGGATCGATGCACTCCGTCCACCAAAGGGTTGGCTGTCCCGATGGGCACATCCACCGGTTCGGGGTAGGCCTCGAACCGGCCCTCAAGCACCCAGTCCGGGGCGTATTCATATGTGGGAACGGCGTCGAACTCCGTCAACACCGGCGAAGAGCTGTCCCTGGTGCGAATGGCGTACTTGTCCGCGCGCATGGCCAGTTCCACCACCACCTCCGTGCCATCCGCGCCGCCGAACTGCACCCACATGAGCGATTCCTCGTCCTGCAGGGTGGCCGAAATCGTGCCGTCCACGGGAGCTCCCGTCTCCACGAGCGAGAGTCCATCGGCCGCGCCCGCGGTGAGTGTCGCCGTCGTGCCGTCCGTTGACCAAAGCCCCGGGACGAGCTCGACGGCGGCGGGCGCGGATTCGAGCCACTGGAAGGAGGTGAGGGTGAGCCAGCCGTGGTCCGCGGCGAGTGCGGCGTTGCGGCCGTTGCGGAAACGCTGCCAGCGTTCCAGCTGGGCGTTGCTTGCGGGGGCTGTTGCGCTCATGGTTCCTCCAGCGGCTCGGGATCTGTCGTTGGCTTAACCATGCACCGGTCACCACCATTCCCGGAACCCAACTGAGTCGCATTTGTTGTCGTTCTGAGGGCTGATAACGACAACAACTGCGAGCTAGTTGGGCGGGCAGGGCGGGGCGCGCGTGGAGCCAGCGACAACATTTGAGACGGATTGCCACCCCCGCAAGAGCTGCGGGTAAGATTCCCTAGGAATATTAGTAATCCGGCTCACAGTATCCAGCGCAGTGTACGGGCCACACCCAACGCCAGAAGGTATTTTTCATGGTTGACACTGCACATCTCAGCACCGATCTTGCCGCGGAACTGCGGGCCGATGTCCGCCGAGTCTCGACGCTTCTCGGGGAGTCGTTGGTCCGCCAGCATGGCCCCGAACTGCTCCAGCTCGTCGAGCAGGTTCGCCTGCTCACCAAGGAATCCAAGGAAGCCGCCCGCGGCGGCGCCGACGCCACAGGCCCGTGGAGCGCGCACGACGTCGTCGCCCAGGTCCGCGAGTTGCTCGCTTCGTTGCCCCTTGAGGAAGCCACCGAGCTGGTCCGTGCCTTCGCCTTCTATTTCCACCTTGCCAACGCCGCCGAGCAAGTGCACCGCGTCCGCGGACTCCGCACCCGCCAGGAAAAGGACGGCTGGCTGGCCAAAGCCGTGACTGAGATCGCCGACGAAGCTGGAACCCAGGCCCTGCAGGACGTGGTCAACGAGCTGGACGTTCGTCCTATTTTTACGGCGCACCCCACCGAAGCCTCGCGGCGTTCAGTACTGGACAAGATCCGCAAGCTCTCGGACGTCCTGGCCGAATCCACTGTTGAGGGCACGGCCGCGCGCCGCCGACAGGACCGCCAGCTCGCCGAGATCATCGACCAGATGTGGCAGACCGACGAACTGCGCCAAGTCCGCCCCACTCCCGTGGACGAGGCCCGCAACGCCATCTACTACCTGAGCAGCATCCTGACCGATGCCATGCCGGAAATGCTCACGGACCTTTCCGAGCTGCTCGCCGAGCACAGCGTTGTGCTGCCGGCGCACAACGCTCCCATCCGCTTCGGTTCCTGGATCGGCGGAGACCGCGACGGCAACCCGAACGTCACCGCTTCCGTCACGCGCGAGATCCTGCAGTTGCAAAACCAGCACGCCGTGCGGATCAGCATCTCGATGATCGACGAACTGATCTCCGTCCTCTCCAACTCGACGGCCCTCGTGGAGGCGGAAGAGGACCTCCTGGACTCGATCGCAGTCGACCTCAAGAACCTGCCCGGCCTGGACAAGCGCATCCTCGAGTTGAACGCGCAGGAGCCCTACCGGCTCAAGCTGACCTGCATCAAGGCCAAGCTCATCAACACTGGCCGCCGCGTGTCCGCATCCAGCCATCACGAACCCGGCCGCGACTACGCATCGACCTCGGAGTTGTTGGCTGAACTGGAACTGCTGGAAGCCTCGCTGCGGAAGCACTCGGCTGTGCTCGTGGCCGACGGAGCCCTGGCGCGGGTCCGCCGCGCGATAGCTTCCTTCGGGCTGCACTTGGCGACCCTCGACATCCGTGAACACGCCGACTACCACCACGACGCCGTCGGGCAGTTGGTGGACCGGATCGGCGTCGGGACCCCCTACGGCGAGTTGAGCCGCGCCGAACGCTTCGAACGGCTGAGCGCGGAGCTCGCTTCGCGCCGACCGCTGTCCGGCCACCCCATCAAGCTCGACGGCGACGGCGACCGCACCTACGACGTCTTCCGCAGCATCCGCCACGCCCTCCAGACCTACGGGCCCGACGTCGTCGAAACCTACATCATCTCCATGACCCGCGGCGCGGACGATGTCCTGGCTGCCGCGGTGCTGGCCCGCGAAGCCGGACTGATCGAGCTATTCGGCGCGGCTCCGTACGCCAAGATCGGCTTCGCTCCGCTCCTGGAAACCGTCGAGGAACTGCGTGCTTCGGCCGAAATCGTGGACCTGCTGCTCTCCGACCCGTCCTACCGTTCTTTGGTGCGGCTGCGTGGGGATGTCCAGGAGATCATGCTGGGATATTCGGACTCCAACAAGGAATCCGGCGTCATGACCAGCCAATGGGAGATCCACAAGACCCAGCGCAAGCTGCGCGACGTCGCCGCCAAGCATGGCGTCAACGTCCGGTTGTTCCATGGCCGCGGCGGCTCCGTGGGCCGTGGTGGCGGGCCGACCTACGACGCCATCATGGCCCAGCCCAACGGAGTGCTCGAAGGCGCCATCAAGTTCACGGAACAAGGCGAAGTCATCTCCGACAAATACTCCTTGCCGGAGCTCGCCCGCGAAAACCTTGAGCTCTCCTTGGCCGCCGTGATGCAGGGTTCCGCGCTGCACCGCACCCCGCGCACCTCGGACGACGAGCGCGAACGCTACGGCCACGTCATGGAGATCATTTCCGACGCCGCGTTTGCCCAGTACCGCACGCTGATCGACGATCCTGATCTTCCCGCGTATTTCCTGGCTTCGACGCCGGTGGAGCAGCTCGGATCCTTGAACATCGGCTCGCGGCCCTCCAAGCGCCCCGATTCCGGTGCAGGGCTGGGCGGTCTTCGGGCCATTCCGTGGGTGTTCGGTTGGACCCAGTCGCGGCAGATCGTTCCGGGTTGGTTTGGCGTGGGCTCAGGCCTGAAGGCCGCCCGCGAGGCAGGCAACACCGCCGAGCTTGCAGAGATGATGAAGCGCTGGCATTTCTTCCAGTCCGTGATTTCCAACGTGGAGATGACGCTGGCCAAGACGGACATGGACATCGCCGGGCACTACGTGTCTTCGCTGGTTCCGGAAGAGCTGCATCACCTGTTCAAGGCAATCCGCGCTGAGTACGATCTCACGGTTGCCGAAGTGGAACTCCTGAGCGGCGAAACCGAGCTCCTGGAAGCGCAGCCGACGCTCAAGCGTTCCCTCGAAATCCGCGACCAATACCTCGACCCCATCAGTTACCTGCAGGTGGAGCTGTTGCGCCGCGTCCGTGAAGTTTCCATTTCCGGTGCCGAGATCGACGAACGCCTCCAGAGGGCCATGCTCATCACGGTCAACGGCGTGGCCGCCGGCCTCCGCAACACTGGATAGCCCTCACTAACCTTCCTTCCGACGCTCGCTCACTTATGTAGGTCTTTTGGCGCACGCTCGCTCACATATGCCGGCATTTTCCTCGACGCTCGCTCACATGATGTGAGCCGGCGTTCTCGGCGGGAGCACCATTGGTGGGCGAGCGTTTAGGGTTGAGGGATGCCGTCGTTCCAGACCAAGTTGAAGATCACCGGGCTCAAGCCAGGCAATCCGCCGGAGTCGGTGATGGCCGCTGCGCTTGAGGCCTTGGAGACGCGTCATCATGTCGAATCCAATCAGCTGGACATTGTTGGCGGCGTCGCCCAGATCAGCCTCCGCTTCCTGGTGGAGCCGCGCGACTATCCCGGTGAGAACAGCGAGGCCCGCGCGTCGGCAGCCATGATGCGCGACGCCGTCGAACGCGTAGCGCTCACTGGGAACCTTTACGTTCTGCGCCGCAAGCGCGGCAAATGGTCGCCGGTTTGAGCCCGACGTCGGGACGCGCCTAAAGGTGGGGCGGCTCGCCAGGCTCGTCCACCGGCGAGCGGTCGCCCCGGCGACGCGTGACGATCACGCCCACCACGACGCCGATCAGCAGCCCCACGCCGACGCCGATCAGTGAGCTCGCCCAGAACGGAAGCTTCGTCGTCGAGCCCGTAAAGTAACCCAGCCCTGTCTGCCACGTGGCCCACAACAGGCCGCCCAAGCCGGCGCAGAGACTGAAGCCGCGGGAGGAAACCTCGGCGATCCCGGAAGCGGCCGACGCAGCAAGCCGCCCACCAGGGATGAACCGGGCGCCGATAATCGCGCCGTAGGTGGAGGATCGCCCGGCCCTGGCGATGGCCCGGTGGATGCCCTGATGGACTTTGCGGCCCCAGGCCCAGCGATCCAGGACATGCCCCAGGCGGCGCTTGAATAGTTGGAAAACGATCATGTCGCCCAGCCAAGAGGCGACGGCGGCCATCAAGCCCACGAGCCACAGGTTGACCCGGCCCTCGGCGGCCAGCGCGCCACCGGTGATCACCAGCATCTCGGACGGGATGGGCGGGAAGATCGCGTCGCCCACCACCATGGGGATGATCCAGAGATAGATCGCGGCTCCCCAGCCATCGGCGGTGGTGATGTCCATGGGCACAAATTACCCCACTTTGGTGCATCCACCGGAGTGTCGTGCAAGACTGGCGCCATGCGGCTCGAAATCCTGCAAGGTGACATCACCACGCGCGACGTCGATGCGATCGTCAACGCTGCCAACTCGTCGTTGATGGGTGGCGGGGGAGTGGACGGCGCGATCCACCGCGCCGCGGGCAGGGAGCTCTTGGCCGCGTGCATGGAGGTGCGCGGGCGGTACCCGCACGGACTGCCGGTGGGCCAAGCCGTGGCCACCCCCGGGTTCAGATTGCCTGCCCGATGGGTGATCCACACCGTTGGCCCCAACCGCCACGCGGGTCAGAACGATCCGGAACTGCTCGCGTCGTGTTTCCGCGAAAGCCTGAAAGTGGCGGCGTCCCTCGGGGCGAGTTCCGTTGCGTTCCCCGCAATCAGCGCGGGTGTCTACGGCTGGGACGCGCGCGACGTCGCCACGGTAGCGCTCGACGCCGTCAGCCGGTTCGGCGTCGAAAGCTCCAGCGGGCTGGAACTCGTCGAATTTGTGCTGTTCAGTCCCGAGACGACGGACGTGTTCCGGAGCGTGTTCGGGGATTCGGAAGGTTGAGGGAAGCCCGCGGGCTTTCGCGGGTGGCCTTTGCAGGTGGCGCGCGCTTTCGCGGGTGGCGTCAGGCGGACTGCGCCTCAAGCACGGATTTCAACTGCCCGAGCTGTCCGACTTCCGACTCCATGGTCTTGGTGATCATCGACCCCATGAGCTTCATGAAGCCCTTGGGCTGGAGATCCAAGGCAAAGCGTACGGTCGTGCTGCCGTTGTTCTCGTCCAGCGTGAAGGATCCTGTTGGGCGGGCCGGGCCGGCGACGACCTGGAAATCGAGTCGTTTGCCCGGCTGGGCTGCGATGATCTCGTAGTCTCCGGCGATCGTGCGGCCTCCGGGGCCTGCAATTGTCTGGGAGTACACGGCGCCTTTGTTGCCTGCTTCTCCGCTTGCGAGGGCGACAGTCTTGACGGCCGGACGCCACAGCTTGTTGTTCAGCCCGTCCGCCAGGAAGGCATAGACGTCGTTTGCGGGGCGGTTGATCGAGACTTCGTTTTCAGCGTGGGCCATGTGGTTCCTTTTCGCGGGACCGAACACCGCCCGCGGTCGTCGGGCCGGCAGAACTGAGCATATACGCCCGGTCCGGTTGGCAACGCCGAAACGCGCCACTGTTTCGGCGCCGCGGCGCAGGCCACCCACCCGTTACCCGGCGCTCGCTCACTTGTGTGGGTGTTTGACCGGACGCTCGCTCACTTGTGCCGCCCCCTTTTGCCCAGCCCTCCTGCAGATATGGCCTCAAGGTGGACATGTTCCTCGATTTAGGTGAGCGGGCGTTTGGGGAAAGGCCGTGATAGGTGAGCGGGCGTCCCGGGAAAGGCCGTGATAGGTGAGCGGGCGTTTGGGGAAAGGGCGTTATTGGTGAGCGCGGGTTTGGAGCGAGCGTCAGGCGGGGTGGGCTTCGCTTAACTCGAGTCGGCTCCGGTATTCCACGGGCTGCTTGCTGATGGGGTCAACGAATCGGATGCCGCGGGCCAGCAACTGGAGCGGCTTGGAGTAGTCGTCCGGGGCTTTGTCCAGCAGTTCGGGGTAGAACGCGTCGTTCACGATTCCCAGCCCGAGCGAAGCCATGTGCACGCGGAGCTGGTGGGTCTTGCCTGTGTGGGGCTCAAGCCGGTACAGCGCTCGGCGAGCGGCGGCGCCGTCGTGAGTGCCGCCGTCGAACGTTCTCAGCAGCTCAATGCGGGTCTCCGCGTTGGGTTCACCGTCGATCACTTCGGCGAGAAGGTAGCTCCGGGATTTGGTCATGCGATTGCGCACGACGGCGGGAAGGTCGACGGCGGGAAAGCCTGCGGCGGGTGCCGCGGCGGAGACGCACTCGTACTCCTTTTGCACCTGCCGTTTTTCGAAGAGTACCTGGTACTTGCCGCGGGTCTCCGGGTTGGTGGAGAGCAGCAACACCCCGGCGGTCATGCGGTCGAGACGGTGCATCGGGATGAGGTCTGGCAGGTCGAGGTGGTTCCGGAGCCGGACGAGCGCGGATTCCTGGATGTAGGTGCCGCCCGGGGTGGTCGGCAGGAAGTGCGGCTTGTCGGCCACCAGGAGGTGCTCGTCCTGGTGGAGGATGTTGATCTCCACCGGCATCCGGGTCTCCGGCGGGAGCGTGCGGTAGTACCAAATGAAAGTGTGTTCTTCGAGGGGCGTACCGCGGTCGAGGGGCGCGCCGCCTTCGCCCACGATTTCGCCGGCGTCGAACCTGTCCTCGATGCCTTGGGGGTCGATATGGCCCCAGCGGTGCATCATGTAGTCCATCGCGGTGTCCCAAGGCCCCTCGTCCGGGAGGCGCAGGCGGGTGGCGTTGACGCCGTCGCGCACTGGAAGGGGGGATTGCATCACCGGTCTATTCTACCGGGGCCGTAAACACCTAGTACGTCGTCCCGCCCGGCAAGATGACGGGTTTGATAGGTTGCTGGTTGAAGTTGAAGTCGTTCACCAAGCTGCCGAGCTGGGGGTTGTCCTCGCGGACGCCGGGCCGGGGATCTGGCCGTCCGTCCGTGGCCGGGTCGAGGCGTTGGCCGTGCAGGAAGTCGTCTTCGATGAACTTGGCGTAGGCATCGTGGCTGAGAATCTGGTGGTCGATATTGCCTTGTTTGGCGTAGGGGCTGATGACGATTCCCGGGACCCGGAGGCCGTAGCCGTTTTGGTCCACGGTGGGCGGGGCGACATGGTCGTAAAAACCGCCCCAGTCATCCCACGAGAGGAAAATGGCGGTGCTGTTCCAGTCCGGGCCGGACATGACTGCATTGATCAGGCCCGTGGCGTATGCCTGCCCGGTGCTGATCAGCGCCGGAGGGTGTTCGCTGACCGCTCCGGTGGGGTCGATCCAGCTCACGGCGGGCAATGTGCCCTTCTTGGCGGCGGCGTAGAAGTTGGTGAGGGACTGGATGTTGCCTAGCTGGCCGTCCTGCTTGACGGTGTCGAAGTAGGGTAGCGGATTCCAGATGCCCGGCGTCTTCGCGTTCTGGGCGACGGGAGCGCAGGACATGGCTGCGTCGTCTTGGCAATCGGGCTCTGTGCCGTTGAAGACGTAGTAGGCCCAGGGCACGTTCTGTTGGTGCAGCAGGTAGGTCAGATCGGTCCAGGCGTAGTCAGGGGGAGCAAGCAGTTTGGCGGCCGCCAGCAGCTTTTGCTTGAGCGCTTCGGGGAGGGTTGCTTTGTCGATGGCGGCCTGGCAACTCGTATAGGAATCCGAGCCGGCGCAGTTTTGCGTGATGAGGGCGTGCAGTTGCGCGGCAATGTCCGGGGTGATCCCGGCTGCAGTGAGCGCGTCCTGGCAGGCCTTGTTCTGCAGGCCGGCCCGGCATTTGCCGATGAGGGTGGACTGGATCGAGGTGGTGAAGTCTGGTGGACTGCCCGGATTCTGGAGGGCGTTCACACAGGATTGCGGGTCGCCCGCCCGGCTGCATTTGGCCGACCATTCCGAGACCATGTACAGGTGCTCGGGCAGGCTCCAGGAGGCGTTGGGTTCGAACATGTGGTCCTGCAACGTGAAGTCTTTGGCATACGCCCAGTAGTTGGGTAGGTCGCGCGCATCGTGGTAGCCCATCACGTCGCTTTGGTTGCCGCCCGCGCAGGCGGGGGCATTCGGTGCGCAGTTGCTCAAGGCCTTCTCGGCCTGGGCAATGAAGCCGTCCATTTTCCCGCCGTCGATGTCCGCAGTGGCATTGCTCTGGCTGTGCGGGCCACCGGAGTTCCGGTCAGAGGGGTCGTAGTACGGTTTCACGCACGAGCCATTGGCCGGATCCGGGACACACACCGCAGGGGAACCGTTCTGCATCGGAATCCCGTCCGCTCCCGGGAACGTCCCGAAGTAGCTGTCGAACGAGCGGTTCTCTTGCATGATGACGATGACATGCTGGATCTTAGAGATCCCCGGATCCACGGCAGAGGCGCCGGACTCCCCGCTGGCCGCGCCGGCCGCCACCAGTGTCCGGGACCAGAAGGAGCCGAAAAAGACGGCAGCGCCCACAAGCGCGATGACCGCGACGATCGACACGGCAGCGAGTGCGGGATGGTGTAACACCCAGGCCCGAATCCTCCCCTTGCGACGCCCGATTGGCCGATCGGCTCCGGACCCAGCGGGCGGACTATTGAACCTCATCTTGCACCTCAAGGACAGTGATACCCGCAGGGTACTCCTTCCCTGACCGCTGCGGTACAGCCCGGTACGGCAGCGTCGACGCGCCTGACGGCGTCCCGCAACCTCCGACGAGAAAAAAGTTCTTGACAAGAAAAGTTGTCGGTGAGCAGAATAGAAGCATGTTGGACATCGAAGTGATCGAGGACCCCGCCGCGGCGGAAGCGTCGCTGGACCCGATCCGCACCCGCATTCTGCAGGAGCTTGTCGAGCCCGGTTCCGCTACCCAGCTGGCGGTCAAGGTGGGCCTGCCCCGGCAGAAAGTCAACTACCATCTCAAGGCCCTTGAGCGTCATGGGCTCGTCGAGCTTGTGGAGGAAAGGAAGAAGGGCAACGTCACCGAACGCGTTTTGCGCGCGACGGCGGCGTCGTACCTGATCTCGCCGGTGGCGCTTGCATCCGTGGCGCCGGACCCCCGACGCTTCTCGGACCGCTTTTCCGCCTTCTGGCTCCTGGCCCTCGCGGCCCGGACGGTCCAGGAGATGGGCAAGCTGATAGCGGGCGCGGCCGCGGCCAAGAAGAAGCTTGCGAGCTTCGCAATCGACGGCGAAATCACCTTCCGATCGGCGTCGGACCGTGCCGCTTTTGCCGAGGAACTCGGCGTCGCGGTGACCCGGCTCGTGGACAAGTACCACGACGGCGGAGCTTCCGCGGCGGCGAGCGGCGCACGCAAGCACCGGCTCGTCGTCGTACTTCATCCCGCACTCAAGACAAATACGCAGCACTCTCCAGAAAAGGAACAGGACAATGACTGACAACCGTGAATTCGAAATCGTGGCCGACACCGAACTGCCCGGCACTCCTGAACGGGTCTGGCAGGCTGTCACCAAGGACACCTCGGCCTGGATGTTTCCCACCGATCAGTGGCCGGCCGTGAAAACCGTTGACGAATACCCCAGCCACCTTGTGACCCGCATGGACGGGCCGGACGGCTGGTTCAACCAGTTGGAGCACGTACTCGAACCGCTCGACGGCGGCCGGGCCAAGCTGCACTATGTCCACAGCGGCATCTTCGCGGACAACTGGGAGGGTCAGTACGACGGCGCCAGCAAGCACACCGAGTTTTACCTGCACACCCTGGGCCAGTACCTTCAGTACTTTGACGGCAAGCCCGTGGTCTTCACCGACATCCAGGGCCCGGCGGCCTCGCAGGCGCCCGACGGTTTCGTGCACCTGAAGAAGGCCCTCGGCGTGGATGGCGTTGCGCAGGGTTCGACTGTTGAGGTGGACGTCGACGGCGTGGGGCGGCTGAGCGGGGAGCTCGACTTCTCCAACCAGCACTTCCTGGGCCTGCGGACGGCCGACACCCTCTACCGCTTCTTCGGCCGCAACTCCTTCGGAGCCCCCATTGGCATGACGGTGCACGATTTCAGCGGCAGCGGCGATTCCGAACTGACCGCCAAGGCCTGGGGCGGGTTCCTGGAGAAGGTGTACGCCTGACCCCCCGGCCCGCCCAACTGACTCGCAGTTAACGTCGTTTTGAGCCCTCTAAACGACAACAAGTGCGAGTCAGTTGGGCTGGGGAAGCGAATCTGGCTCAGGCTGCCAGCCGCGTGCCACAGCATCCAGCGCCGCGTGGTAGATCCCTTCCCAGTCGGTTCCGGAGTCATTCATGTTCGCCAGTTCAAGGCTCACGAGGCCGTGGACCTGTCCCCAGATGGACATGGCGATCGTCGCGGCTTCGGCATCCCGAACGGTCCCCGCTTTCTGCGAGGCGGTCACGGCTTCCATGAGGGGAAGCATGGCTTCCGAGGCGACTGCCGGCGTCGGGCTGCAGTCCACATAGCTGGCAAGTGCGCCGCCAAACATGAGCCGGTATAGAGCTGGATGTTCCAGCGCCCAGGAGCGGTAGGCGAGGCCCAAGCCTCGGAGTCCACCGCTTTCGGCGAGCCGTTGCGAGTCGCCGAAGGAGCGGAATCCGTCGTCGACGGCGGCCGTCAGCAACTGTGCTTTGCCACCGAAAAGCGAGTAGATCGCTGTGGTTGAGGTCTGGGCAGTCGCGGCGACGTCCCGGAGCGTGACCCGCGTGGGGCCATCCCGGTCGACGAGTTCGGCCGTTACCTGAAGAAGCCGTTGCCGCACTAGCTGGTCGTGAACGATGGGTCTTGCCATGCCTCCAAGTGTTTCATAACATTGTTTCGTAACAATGTTATGAAACTTGATGAACGGAACTTGAGCTATCGTTCCCAGACCGAAGGATTCACATGGCACAGGAAATCTTCCCGGGACGTTTCACGGCGGACACCGGGCGCGAGTCGGTGACGGTATTCCTTATCGGAATGCGGGCCAATCGGTGGTGGAACATCGGCAAAGTGGCGCGCGTGGCATCGGCAATGCCCACCATGCTCCGCCATCTCGCAACACATCCCGAGTCCGGGATGCTCGGCTGCGAACAGTGGTTCGGGCGCACCACCATGTTGCTCAGCTATTGGGAGAGCCCCGAGCATCTAAGGCGCTTCGCCGCGGACAGGGATTCGCCGCACTTGGGGCCGTGGCGACGTTTCATGAAGGAAGTCTCGGGAAGCGGTGACATTGGCGTCTGGCACGAAACCTACCAGGTGCCGGCGTCGGGAATTGAGGTGGTCTACAACGGCATGCCGCAGTTTGGCCTGGCCAAAGCCACCTCGCATGTCCCGGTCGGTCCGGGCACCAACACCGCCAAGCAGCGCATGGGTGCCGGGCAACCCAACTGACTCGCACTTAATGTCGTTTTGAGCCCTCAAAACGACAACAAATGCGAGTCAGTTGGGGGGGCGGGTAGCGCGCTACGCGACGGCGGCGGCTTCCTTGGGTGCCTTCAAGGTCCTCCGGAGCTGCGGCGACGCGTCGATCCTGGCTTGGGCATCGCGGAGTGCCAGCACCGCCGTCTCAAGCTGGGTCGGCGCGAGCGTGTACGGGACACGCATGAAGTGCTCGAAAGCCCCGCCGACGCCGAAGCGCGGCCCTGCTGCCAGCCGCACGCCGAAGTCCGGGGCGACGACCGTGAGCGCGGTACTCGACGGCGTGGGCAACCTGCACCATGCCGTCAGCCCGCCGCGCGGACGCTCCACGTGCCAATCGGGCAGATGCTCGGCCAGTAGTCCAAGGAGCGCTTCCCGGTTCCGCCGCAGCTCCGCAAGCCTGGCGTCCAGCGGTTCAGCGAAGGCCCGGAGCAGCCGAGCCGCAGCCAATTGCTCGACGATAGGGCCGCCCAGATCCATCGTCGTCCGCGTCTGCACAAAGCGGTTGATCAGGTCCACTTCAGCGCGGATCCACCCTGTCCGGAGCCCGGCCCAATGGGATTTGCTGAGCGAACCGAGGGTCACCACGGCCGGACTGAACGCCGCGAGCGGCGAGGTGCTGACATCGTCGAGGTTCAGCTCCCGCAGTGTCTCGTCCACCACCAGGACGGTGCCCGTTCCTGCCGCCTCGCGGACCAGGCGGCGGCGCTGAAGGTTGGACATTATCCGCCCAGTGGGGTTGTGGAAGTCCGGCACGAGGTAGGCCATGGCCGGACGTTGGTGGCGCATCGCCGCCACCATGCCGTCGATATCCCAGCCGCCCGACGTCGGCTCCGCTCCACCGCCCGACGTCGGCTCCGCTGCAGGCGGCATCGGCACCGGAACCGTGCGGGAGCCCGAAGCTCGGATTGCGTCGAGAGCGTTGGGGTAGCTGGGATGCTCCACGAGGACCTTCTGCTGCCGCCCGGCGAGGGTCTTCAAGATAATGTTCAGTGCGTGCTGGGCCCCCGAAGTCACCAGTATCTGGGCGGCCGTGGTGGGGATGCCGGCTGCCGCGTAGCGGTCCGCGATGGCTTCCCGGAGGCTCGGGAGGCCGACCGCGTCGTAGCCAAAACCGGGCAGCAACGCCGGAAGGTCAATCAACGCATCGGCGAATGCGCGGTGCACCACTTCACCCGTGGCCGGCAATGAAGCATAGGCGAGGTCAAGAATCCCATCCGGAACCGCGAGGCCGGGTCCGCTGACGGGAACCGTCCGGTGCGGAATGCCCGTCCGGCCCCGGCTGCCCTGGCCGCCGCTGAGGAACCCTTGCTCGCGCAGGCTGGCATACGCGGCGGTAACGGTGGTCCGGCTGACGCCCAACGTGACGGCAAGCGCGCGTTCACTCGGTAGCGCGACATCGAGCGGGATGCGCCCGTCCATCACCAAAAGGCGCACGACGTCGGCAAGCTCGCGATACGCGGGAGCGGCGCCAGTGTTCCACGGGCCGAGGAGACGCACCATGGCTGTGGGGTTCAGGGATCCGGGCATAAGACCAGTATTGCAAACTGGCTATGGAAAGCAATGCCAGTTTTCGGGGAGCATGGTTTCATGATGACCCGCAGAATCACCCAGCTCCTGATCGGCCTCGCAATGTATGGGATCTCCCTGGCCATGTTCATCCGGGCCGGCCTTGGCCTGGATCCCTGGGATGTGTTCCACCAGGGCGTCGCGGGAAGGATCGGGTGGAGCATCGGCACGGTCGTGGTGGTTGTCAGCTTCCTGGTCCTTCTCCTCTGGATACCGCTGCGGCAGATGCCCGGTTTCGGAACCCTCGCCAACGCCGTACTCGTGGGTGTCTTCGCGGACATCGGCCTGGCCCTGATCCCCGCGTTCTCGCACCTGGGTGGCCAGATCGCCATGCTCGCCGGCGCCGTGGTCCTCAACGGCATCGCCTCCGCTTGCTACATCGGCGCACGTCTTGGACCGGGAGCCCGCGACGGACTCATGACGGGACTCGCCCGCCGCACGGGCTGGTCCGTGCGCTTGTCCCGGACGTTGATCGAGGTTGTCGTTCTCGGTGTGGGCTGGCTGTTGGGTGGGTCCGTCGGCGTGGGAACCGTTGTCTATGCCTTGGCCATTGGGCCGGTGGTGCAACTATTGCTACCCCTGTTCACGGTTCCGGTGAAGGCTCCCCAGCGTCCGGTGGAAGCGGTGCCGGCCGCGCCGTGACGCGGATACTCCCTGGCGTCGCGCGAACTCGTTGGTGACACCCGAATCCGGGTGTCACCAACGGAATTTCTGTGTCACTAACGAATTTCGGTGTCGCCGCGCGATTCCTCCAGCGTCAAGGACCGGGCTGGCACTTCGGGCAGAAGTAGATGGTCCGGTCTTCCAACCCCGACGCCGGTCCCAGTAGCCCGCGGCGAATGGGCGTACCGCAGCGAAGGCACGGCTGGTGCTCGCGGCCATACACCCAATAGCCGGAGCGGGGAATCCCCCGGACTCCAGGGAACGCGGTGCCACGCGTCATCCTTCGCCCCGGTCCTAGGTTGGCCTCGAGCAGGCCCTTGGCCTCGCCGAGCATCTTCGCCAGATCCGGCACAGCCGACACCGGCGAGGCCGGATGCACCCCAGCCAGGAAACACGCCTCGCAACGGTAGATGTTGCCGATGCCGGCGAGGTTCCGCTGGTCCAACAGTGCGACGCCGATCGGAGTGTCCGGTGCGGCCCGCAGCCGGCGAACGGCCTCTTCGGCGTCCCAGCCCGGCCCTAGCAGGTCCGGGCCAAGGTGCCCCACTACGCGGGACTCGTCCGGGGTCGGGATTACTTCCAGGATTCCCAAAGAGAAGCCGACGACGTCGGCCGTCGCCGTGCGGAGGACGCACCTGGCCGTGTGGCCGGGTTTCCTCCAGCCACCGCCGGGGGCATAGACCTGCCAGCTTCCCTCCATTTTCAGGTGCGAATGGATGGTCAGGGCGCGCCGGGGCCGTGCGGCCGCAGCCCAACCGGCCTCGTCCGGCGAGGCCGCCGCCGATCCGGCCTCGGCGCTCCCGGTCGCCGCCGATCCGGGGGCGGCCGAACCCGCAGTCGGCTCCAGCAAGCGCATAAGCAAGTGCTTTCCGCGTGGCACCACTTCGGACACAGTCCATCCGGCCAGGTTTAGGGTGGCGAACCTGGGTACCCGGAAGTCAGAGGAGACAAGTGTCTGCCCGGCAAGGGCCTTGTGCAGCTCCGCGGCAGCCCGCCAGATCGAGTCGCCCTCAGGCACGGATCCTCAAACCCTTCGGCGTGGAGTACGCTCCGGCAGCCGCAAGGGCAAAAGCCACGGGGGTGTCGAGGAGGTCATGGCCATTGACCTTTTCCATGATCAATTTGTCCACTGCTCCCCGCCGCACCACGCCTACAAGCGCCGCAGCGGCAGCCGCCAGGACGGCGTCGTCATGGCTGAAAGTGAGCAGGGTCTTCCCTCCGCGTTCGACGTACAAAACCAAAGCACCGTCGACCATGATCACCAAGGCCCCTGCCTTCCGCCCCGGACGGTGACCCGATCCGGCGTCGACTGCCAACGCGGGCCACGGGAGGGCCGCGCCGTACGGGTTGGCGGGATCCGTGGAGGCCAGGGCCAAGGCGACAGGCTCGGCCTTGGCGAGTTGGGCATCCTCCGTGAATGAGCGCAAACGGTCCACAGTCGCCGGCACGGCAAACTGGGCGGCCCCGAGGTGCTCGATGAAGTAGCCGCGACGGCACCGCCCTGCTTCTTCGAGGCGCGCGAGGACCTTGTACATCAGCCCGAATCCGCCCACGATGTTCTCCACCATGACAGAGCCGCGGGTCACGACGCCGTACCTGTCGAGGAGGAGTTCGGCGGTGCCGCGTGCATGGATCGTGGGGTCGAGCTCAGGAGCCGGCAATGCCGACCAGCGTCCAACGGCGAGCGGGGGAGTGGGAGCCGTTCCGGTGACCGAGCCGTAGCGTCCGCCAGTGAGTCCTGGCGATCCCATCAAGCCCGTGCCGTGCGAGCGGCCGAGCCTGCTCATGCGCAGGGACCTGGCCCGCGGCGGCCGGGCTGGCTGCTTGTGTGCCGTGCGGCCGCCTGCGATCATCGCACGGACGGGGGCGAAGGTGTCGCCCGTGATGCGGCCGGCCCAGACGAGATCCCACAGGGCGGCGACCACGGCGTCGTCGCTGAGGACCGCATCCATGCCGCCCGCAACCTCGGTGAGCTGCCGGAAGAAATAGGCGCCCCCACCGGTCTCCAGGTATTCCAGAAGGCGGAGTTGGGCATCGCCGGGCTCGAAATCAGGGTCCGGGTTGAGCGTCAGTTCCGCGGCTTCGGCCACGTGGAGGCTGATCCAACCGTCGTTCCCGGGCAGCGAGCCGGCTCCGGACCACAAGACTTCGCCTGCGGCCATGAGCTCGTCCAACATGGCCGGTTGATAGTCGGAGATCCGGCTGGCCAGCACCAGAGGCTCCCAGGCCGACGCCGGAACGGGGACGCCGGAGAGCTGATCGATGGCGGTCATGATGCCGTCGAGCCCGCGCAGCGCCGGAGCACCCCGGGAACGGCCGGCAGAGGGCACGGACACGTTTTGCCAGGCGGGGAGGAACCGGCCGTAGGCGGCAGCGTCCACCGGCTCCACTTCGGCGCGCAGCGCGGCCAGTGAACGACGCCGGAGCTTGCGCAGCACTTCGGAATCGCACCACTCGCTACTAAAGGGGACTCCGCGGATCGGCACAGCCGGGAGTTCCGGCGCCTCCAACAACTCCGCCCGTTCATCGGGAACCGTGTCCGGCGCGCTCGGGTGCGGGCGGAACTCGCCCTCAACAACACGGCCGTCCGCCGCCAAGCGCTTCAGTGCGGTGCCCACGACGGCGACACCCAGTCCGAGCCTCGCAGCAGCTTCCTCGGCCGTGAACGGTCCGTGGGTCCGCGCGTAACGGGAGACCAGATCCTCGAGTGGATCGTGGACGGGTTCGATGAAGGCGAGCGGCACTCCCATGGGCAGTGGAACGCCGATGGCATCCCGGAGCCGGGCCGCATCCTCGATTGCCGCGAATCGTTCGACGCCGCTGAGGGTCACGGTGAGGGCGCGATTGGCCTTGCGCAACGCCGCCAGATGCAACGCAGCCAGATGCGATCCGGCCGCCAGCTGCATCGCCGCCGGATCCGGGGAGGCTTCCACCCCTTCGGGCTGCAAGCGGGCAGCCACTTCTTCGATGCTCAGGGGGCCCAGCAGGCGCAGCAAGTCGGCGACGCCTTCCATGCCACGGACCCGCCGGTCCGGTGCCAGCCGCTGGAGCTCAAGCTCGGTGGCCTCAATGACCTTCGCGTCCAGGAGTTCGCGCAGTTCCACCCTGCCCAGGAGCTCGTTCAGGAGCGTGGAGTCAAGGGCCAAAGCCGCGGCCCTGCGTTCGGCGAGCGGAGAATCGCCCTCGTACAGGTACTGAGCCACGTACCCAAAGAGCAGCGACTTGGCGAAGGGGGAGGGCTGCTGCGTGGTGGTTTGAACCAAGCGCAGTTCCCGGCGCTCGATCGAGGCGGCAATGTCTTTCAACGCCGGGAGGTCGTAGACGTCCTGCAAGCATTCACGCACGGTTTCGAGGACGATGGGGAATGAAGGGTATTTCTTGGCGACGTCCAGCAATTGCGCCGAGCGTTGCCGTTGCTGCCAGAGGGGCTGCCTTTTCCCAGGATTCTGCCGCGGCAACAACAGCGCACGCGCGGCGCACTCGCGGAAGCGCGAGGCGAACAAAGCACTGCCGCCAACCTCCGCCGTCACGATCTGCTCAAGTTCCTCCGGATCGAACAGGAACAGCTCAGCCCCGGGCGGTTCGTCCTCCATCATCGGCACCCGCAGCACGATGCCGTCGTCGGCGGCCATGGCGGAACCGTCCAGCCCGTAGCGCTGCTGGAGCCGCTGCCCGACGGCGAGGGCCCACGGCGCGTGGACCGGCATGCCGAAGGGGCTGTGCAGGACGACCCGCCAGTCGCCGAGTTCGTCGTGAAACCGTTCGACGACGAGTGTCCGGTCATTGGGGACGACCTCTGTCGCCTGCTTCTGTTCGCCCAAATACTGGAGCAGGTTGCCGGCGGCGAAGTCGTCCAGCCCGCTGGCCTTGCAGCGTTCCAGCGCAGGACCTTGATCCGAAGCGGAAAGTTCACGCACGAATGCTCCGAGTGCCCGGCCGAGATCCACCGGCCGGCCCAGGGAATCGCCCTTCCAGAAGGGGAGTTTTCCAGGCTGGCCGAAGGCGGGCGAGACGAGGACGCGGTCGTGCGTGATGTCCTCGATTTTCCAGCTGGTGGCGCCGAGGGCGAAGATGTCCCCGACGCGTGATTCGTAGACCATTTCTTCGTCGAGCTCACCGACGCGTCGGCCGCCTTTGGCAGCGCGCGACGCCGGACTGGGCTCCTGTGCGGACGCCGCACCGTTCTGGCCGGATCCGGAAGCAGATCCAGAACCTGAGCCTTCCGTCTCGGTGCCGATGATGTAGACGCCGAAGAGTCCGCGGTCGGGGATGGTTCCGCCCGAGGTCACGGCAAGGCGCTGTGCTCCCGGGCGGCCTTCGATGGTGCCGGCGTTCCGGTCCCAGATGATGCGCGGCCGGAGTTCGGCGAATTCGTCAGAGGGATACCGTCCGGCCAGGAGGTCCAAGGTGGCTTCGAAAGCCGAGCGTGGCAGGGTGGCGAACGGAGCGGACCGGCGGACGGTGGCGAACCATTCCTCGACGTCGATGCTTCCCAGAGCGGTGGCGGCGACCGTTTGTTGGGCGAGGATGTCCAAGGGATTGGCGGGAACATGGAGGCGTTCGATTTTCCCGCTCAGCATCCGTTCCACGGTGATGGCGGTGTGGACGAGGTCTGCCCGGTGTTTGGGGAAGAGCACGCCTTCGGAAATCTCACCCACTTGGTGGCCGGCGCGGCCTACCCGCTGGAGTCCGCTGGCCACCGATGGCGGCGACTCGACCTGGACCACCAGGTCCACGGCACCCATATCGATGCCGAGTTCCAGGGATGACGTCGCTACGACACACCGCAGACGTCCTGACTTGAGGTCGTCCTCGATGAGTGCCCGCTGGTCCTTGGACACGGAACCGTGGTGCGCACGGGCCAGGACCGGATCGGCGCCGCTCGTGCTTCCGGCCTGGGCCATCATGTGGGCGGGCGTCGCCGTCGAGGACGGCAGCCCCGAGGGTGTCGGCCCCGCGGACGGCCCTCCGAAATCAACCGCCACCGAATCCGACGCGGCAGAAAACACATCCGCCGCCATGAGCTGGCGCTCAGCGTAGATCTCGTTCAGCCGTGCCGTGAGTCGCTCCGCGAGACGCCGGGAGTTGGCAAACACAATGGTGGACTGCTTCGACAGCACAAGATCAACGATCTTCTCCTCGACATGCGGCCAGATAGACGCTTGCGGTTGAAGTCCGGAGGCTGGCCCGGAGTCGAAGGCGCCCGCAGCTCCCGCCAGGTCCGACATGTCCTCCACAGGAACGCTGACGCTGAGGTTCCAGTTCTTGTGCGATGGCGGCGCGACGATTTCCACGGGTGCCGAGCCCGCCAGAAACTGTGCGACCAGCTCGCGCGGCTCCACGGTGGCCGAGAGGCCGATCCGTTGGGCGGGTTTCGGCAGCAATGCATCAAGCCGTTCCAACGACACCGCGAGGTGCGCGCCACGCTTGGTACCTGCAACCGCGTGGACCTCGTCGACGATCACGGTGTCCACCTCGCTGAGCGTCTCCCGGGCTTTGGACGTCAGCATGAGGAACAAGGACTCGGGCGTGGTGATGAGGATGTCCGGCGGGTGGCTGAGCAGCGCGCGGCGGTCCGCCGTCGTCGTATCTCCTGAGCGGACGCCGACGCTGACAAGCGGGGCCGGCAATCCGAGCCGTTTGGCGGTCTGGGTGATGCCGATCAGCGGCGAGCGGAGGTTCCGTTCGACGTCGACGCCGAGTGCTTTGAGGGGCGAGATGTACAGGACACGGGTCTTGCGTTTGGGGGTTCTGGCGCGGCCGCTTGTTTCCTCAAGACCCGGAAGGGCGTCCGGCGAAGCAGCCGGCGACACGGACAAGAGCCGGTCCAGCGCCCACAGGAATGCTGCGAGCGTCTTGCCGGAACCAGTAGGTGCCACCACGAGGGCGTGCGATCCGGAAGAAATGGCTTTCCATGCACCGTCCTGGGCAGGTGTGGGCGCGGAGAAAGCACCGAGGAACCACTCGCGCGTGGCAAGGCTGAAACGGGCCATGGCCGTATGGCCCGGACCGCCCGGTAGCTCCTGCTCCTGCATTCCTCCATCATGCCTCACGGCGCTGACACAATCAGGAACAGCGCAGGATAAGGCTCAGGCGCTAACCCGCCTACCCCGCCTGGAACGCCTGGACGCTCAGGAGGTTGATATTTGTGTTGCTGCAGCCCGTACGCTGCTGCGGGATGAACAGCGAAGCGGTGTCCTCAGGTGGGTAAACCCGGAAACCGGCGGCAGGGGTCTGGGTGCATTCGGGGTAGTTCCCGGCCTGGGTGTAGCGGAGTTGGGCGAAACCGGCCTTCCCGGGAGCAAGAACCACTTGTGTCACAGGCTGGGAGTCGTCCCGCGCGGCGGCCGCGCCGATCGGATCGCCCGTGGCTCCAGACGTGAGTGAGACGCCCGGGAAGCCATTGAGGACGCAAGGTTCCGTGCCGGAGTTGGTCAGGATGAGTTTCATGTAGACGCTGCCTGCCGCTCCGCCCCCTGTGGAGTCGACAGAAGCTGTCAGCGAGCCCGCCTTGCAGAGCGCGACGCCGGATGCCGTCGTCCCGGTGCTCGATGGCGTGGCGCTGCCGCTTGAAGTAGGAGTACTTGAGCCCGAGGCCGACGGTGACGACGAGGCTGAAGCCGTGTCGCTGGGTACGGCTGAGCCCGAGGGCTGGGCCTGGCTTTGGAAACAGCCGGAGAGCAGGAATACCGAGGCTGCTGCCATCGTGAGCAGGAGACCGTTCTTGACTCGCATATTCGTCATGCGCACAGCTTTTCGTCGTCATTTGCCGGAGTCAACTGCGGCGCGGCAGCGGAGCCGGATTGGCGTCCGGATCGTGATGTTCCGGACGCCGACCCAGCGGAGCCGTTACTTGGACACTGAAGCCTTGGCGGAGCGGCTGCGGAAGAAGGCCGCGCCACCCAGCCCCAGCCCTGCCACACCGGCGATCAGGCCGGCCCAGCTGCGCGCCTGTGAGCCGTCGTCGGTCACGGAAGCTGCCTGCTCTGTGGAGATTGAAGCAGCCATGTGACCATCACCTGCGGCCGTATCCGCGGCTGTGACGGCCACCGACGGAGCCGGAGCCTTCAGCGAGTGCGGGTCCTGGCCGTCCTTCGGGATTTCAGCCCAGTTTGTCTGGCCTTGCTCGCAGTTCTGGAGCGTGGGGAAGTAGAGGGTCTTGCCAGCGGTGTCGGGCAGCTTCACGGACAGGACCAGCGCGTCGCGCAAGTGCGGGTCCAGCGGAGCCTTGGCGGTGTAGACGATCTGGCTGGTGCGCTTGGTGATCGAGGTGCCGTCGGCCAGCTTCTTGGGTTCAGGCAGCGTCTGCGTCACCTTCTCGACCGTCCAGTTGGGGTTCACCGTGGGCGTGGCGTCCGTCAGTTCCTCGGGGAGGTTGATGGTCAGCTTGGTGGTGCCCGAGGTGTCGCAACCGTGCGGGACGCCGAAGGTCAGCAGCGCGTACGAGTTGGCGGTGGTTTTGTCCGGGTTGATGGAGACGTGCGCAGATGCGCCTGCGAGGCCAGCCAACATCAGTGCGGCGGTGCCGCCGGCGATTCCGGTGGCGGAGAGGGCGCGGCGGAGTGAGGACTTGTTCATGGTTGTTGCCTTTCAACGGGCGCGCGAAAGCGCGCCAAAGTGCGGGGATGTGCCCGTCACCAGTTGAAGGCGGTGCCGGGCGGAGTCAGGAGGGTACGACGACGGCGGGCGGGCCGCGTCTGCTGTCTTGCCTGAGGTTCCGCCACGGGCGGGGGACGAATACGGCAGGTGCGCTGAACGCAACAGCTGAGCTGCCGGCGTCGGGCCTGAAGATCAGGCGGATGAGCTGCAGGAGGGGCCGGAGCCAGGCTTCGAGCTGCCACAGTGCCTGCTCGCCCTTGGCAAGGAGCAATGCCGAAGCGGCAGTGGCGAGGGCGTGCCCCGTCAGCATCAACCAGCTGAGGGGAGTGTCGACCTCGTGAAAATGCACTGTTTCAGCGCCCAGCGGCGGGGAAAGGTGCTCGGCCGCCAGGTGGTGTGCCGGTGATCCCGGAGCCGGGACGGTGAGCGGACCGAATGCCGTGAAGGCTTCGTGCAAGACCAGCTGGCCGGCTCCCAGAAGCGCGGCAATGACCGGGAACCCGAGCTTGAACCGGGTGGCAAGGGTGGTGACGAGCCCGGTCAATGCGAGGACGGCCAGCAGCAGCGGCGCGACCGGAAGCACTCCGCCGGAGAGGACGTGGGCCCCTGCCGCGAGAGCAACAATGGCGACCGCTAGAGCGCCCGAACGCATGGCATGGAAGGGCGTCCGGGCATGCGATGCGCGCACGGGTTCCTCCCTCGGTAGCGTTCAAGCGGTGGTTGACCGTCCAGTTCCGGCTGGCCAACCCGGTCATTCTACCGGTGGTTCGTGGCTGGGCCGCTGTCGGATGGGTCGTGTGACGATGTTTCAAAGTCCTCCAAAGCAAGGACAAGAGCAAGCGCTGGCGGGACGCACTGGATGACCACCGGGGAAACTGTGTAGTGGGTATCCACCTGAATGAGTCCGAGTTCGGCGAGCTTGGCCAGCTGGATGCGCGTGCGCCTGGCCGAGAATGCGAGGAAGATGTCGTCCCCCGCACCGGGCTCTGCTGATTTGCTGAGTTCTTCCACGCCCATTGGCTCCCCAGTGGTGCCCTTTATAAGGACCGTTGCAAGAAGCTGGTCGAAACCTTCTTGAAATATGCTTCCCGAATTCATCACGGCACTGGCAAGGAACACCACGAGGAACTCGCGGCGGATCCCAAGCCTCGACTCGGGGTCTTGGGAGTGCCAGGAGTCTGCGCCTGCCCCGGGTACGGCACGGGTTGCCCCGACGGACAAGATGCGGGAGTCGACGAGTGCTGCCCAGATCTCGCGCAGCACGGGCACATCGTGCATGGACCTGACCTCAAAAGTCTCTGACTGGCTTTGAGCGCGTCCATCCTCTTCGACCTCGGGTGCCAAGGTCCGCTTGCCACCCCTCTTGCCCTTGGCTTTCACCCCTACCGCGGCAGCGGCACCTTCAACGTCCTTCAGCCGGAGCGCCCTTGTGCTGGTGACGTCCTTGCCTTCTTCGAGCCATTCGAGCAAACGGTTGGCAAGTTCAAGAACGGGTAGTTCCCGGAACGCTTGGTCCTGCTCTTCAGCCGTGAGTTCCGGAAGGGCGATCGGGGGAAAGCCTGGCCCATCGTCATCTAATTCTTCGGTGAGGAACGAATGGACGATTGAGTATTCTTCCTCGCTTCCAGACCAGCGCCCAGTCTCGGAAAGAAAGTCAACGTACAGGTGCAGGTAATCGTAGACCTCGCCTAAAGCGTCGTCCATGTCAGGCTCGTCCAGGACGCCGACGAGCGCAAAGGCGGCGTCCTCCAAGGTGTCCGGGTCGATCCTGGTAGCTGAGCTCTGATCGCTGACCGCATGGCTGGTGGTCATGAAGAGTTTGACCACTTCCAGGGCCTGCAGAGCGTCAGGGGTATCCCCGAATTTGTCGAACCAGTGCACGAAATCCGGGGTCAAAGAGTCAACCGAGCGATGGTTGAGGACCAGTTGCAAGGGCAGTTTAGGCGCCGAAGGCACTGGCTTCAGGTGGCCGCCGCGGGCCTTTGGTTTTTTCGTTTTCCGGCTCATGGCCACTCCTTCGTTCCGAGCGCACAGCTACTGCATTGACGTTACCCGACGCCGCGTAGGCGAGTTCAGCTGCTTTGTTGGCAGTACCGGCCCATGTCGCGGTAGCTCCACAGACTGTCCTCTAGTCGGTGTTCGTGCCAAAAGTGCCGGCGATGACGTAAAGGGTATCTTCACGCGTTGACACTTGCTTGGCGATTTCGCTGAAGTGCAGCCGCCAGGCCAGCTTGTACAGCTCCATCTGCCCCCGGGCGCGGACAGCCTCATAAGCATTCGCTTTACAGAGAAAAGTAGTGTCAATTCGAGGCTTCTGCCGGTGGATTGCGGCAAAGACCTCGTTCCGAACGGCATGCCGGTCATTTTTCGCGTGGAAGCCCCTGGCCAGCTGGGTTCCTTCGCCTTCGAGCCGTGCGCGGAGCGTCAGTCCATCCCAAAGATGGTGTCCGTGATCTTCTCGGAAGACCGCGGAACCGAATCCGAAATAGATGCTGGCCGCGGAGCCTTTGGCGGCCCCGTCGAAGTCCAAGTTGCCAGTCTCATCCACGTACATGATCACATCAGCCATCGGAACCCACGTCCGCGGCACTAAAACTTCTAGCTTGCTCTTCCCCCTGGTACAGCATGGACCTGAGAATACCGGATGTCACGCCGCGGGTTCGGGGGACCCTGCCGCAGTCGCCGGACCACCTTCCGACGGCTTGCCTGCCGGGCCTTTTGCCGGCCCCTCGCTCGCTTGTCCCCCGCTCGCCGGCCCCTCGCTCTTTGCCTCGCCTGCCGGATCGGGCGCGGCTTCCGAAAAGCTGCGTGCCGCCCGCGAGCCCGCGATGGTGCTTGCCCCGATGCTGATGAGGGCGCCGAGGATCATGGCGGCGGCTTCTCCCGGCTCCAGCAAATGCAATTGGGAGCCGATGGTGGCGGCTGCAACCGGTACTCCCAATTGGGACGAGGCCAGCACTGCGAGCGGCAGGGGCTGGCCGAGGGCCCGGAGGCTCCCGTGCACCAGCAGCGTGCCGAAACCAAGGCAGATCCCGAGGAGGATCATCCGTGGGCTGCCCGCAAGGGTCCGCAGGTCAAGCGATGCGCCCAGCCAAACGAAGAACACCGGTCCCAGGAAACCATCGCTCACGGCGAAGAGCTGGTGCGCCAGGCGACGAGGTTCGCCCACGGCGGAGACCACGAGGCCGAAGGAGAACCCGGCCAGCATGATGGAGACGTGACCCAGGACCGCCAGTCCCGAAAGTGCGAAGAGCAGGGCCAGTTGGATCCGCAGTTCCAAGGCGAACTTCCGGTCTTCGGACATGTCATGCAACCGTCCGCGGTTACCGCTGTTCTCCAACCAGCGAAGCACAAAGAACAAGACCAGCGCGCAAGCCGCGACGACGGCTGCCCCCACGGCGGCCCGGCCCGCGTTAGGCGGGTCAACGGCTAATGGAAGCGCCACAATGCAAGCGATGTCAGCGATCGCCACTTGCGCCGTCGTCGTCAGGACCTTCGGCCCTGTCAGCCGGAGCGAGTCGACGATCGGCAAGACCAGCGCTGCAGAGGAGGAAGCGAGCAGCACGATGTAAAGGGGAGTATGTCCGGTGCCGAAGGCGAAAGCGATGACGACTCCGACGACGGCGGCCAGCACCGCGGCGACGCCGGCGCGCAAGGCGCCGCTACCCAGGGCAGGGCGGATGGCTCTGTCCCGCACAGGGACATGCGTTCCGGCGACGAACATGATGAGGGCGAACCCGACGTCGGCCACGAACGTGAAGGTTGGGTCCGAGGAATCCACCAGGCCCAGACCCGTGCGTCCGATGACGATGCCCGCCAGCAACTGCCCCAATACAACCGGAAGGTGCCATTTCCGGGGCAGCGCCAGGAGCGGCCCGAGGAGCGCGACTGCGGCGATCAGGGCAAGCTGAAAGAACGACACGTTCCTCCTTCTCCGGGCATGGCGGTTGATCTGGGGTTACCGGGGCGCATCAGCCAGTTTCAGGGGGATGTCCGTGTTCTCGTCGGTGTAGTAGCTTGCGCACACCCGGTGATAGCCATCGGCCACCTGCGCGGGCATGCCCGTGGCCAGGTCTCCCCGGACCATCAGGATGGGCGAGAGCTTCTTGCCATCCTTGATCTTCTTCAGGTCCGAGGCCACGTGGGCGTTATCTTCAGGGAGCAACGCCAAGCGGGCCGCTCGAAGAATGTCCTTGGCTTTGCGGTGCTGGATGGGCGCCTCCTTGAGGGCGGCGACAACCGAGGCCACCACGTGGTCGGATTCCAGGAGGGAAAGGTAGTCTGCGGCGCTCGGATAGTCCTGGTCCTCGGGCTCCGGCAACCAGCGGACTTCGCCTTTGCTATCGTCAGGCATGCGTTGTACTCCTTGGCCAGCGGTATCGGCTTGCAAACGTAGGCGGCGCCGGACGGGGGACCTTGGAAAGGTCCGTGCCGGGGCGTCGCCGTCGTAATTCAAGGGCGAGGCTTTCTTGACCGCGGGCCATCGCCCAGTGGTGATTCGCGGCAAAAGCGGGCTTGAGCAGCCAGCTTAGCCGCCGGAGCAGTGGTTTCGATGTACTGACCCGCCAGTCGTAGGTGACCACGGTTTCGGGGCCGTCCTGTTCGAAAGTCCAGCGACCGGTACCATGCAGGTCGCCGCTCGCCGCGATCGCGAAACCTCGCTCCGTGATGGGTTCGGTGACCGTGAACCTCCAGCGAAGCGTGTACGGCAGCCAGCCCTTGGAGTGCAGGGAGAAGGCTTTTCCCGTACCGTCGGCATTTCCCGGATCCAGCGGAACAACCCTCAGATACACCGAGGGCCACCAGCGGGGCAGTGTTGCCGCGTCGCCCAAAATATCCATGACCTCATGCGGGGTCCCCGCGACGCGCCAGACAGTGAGGAACTCGTAGTCGGCGTTGCTCTTGGAAGTGCCGCCCATTGCTGCCTCCAGGGCGCGGATGGATAGTGGACTCACAGTACTCATGCCGTTGCACACGGTCAACGGCCCGGCTTCGGCGTGCACGCGGGCCGGTTACTCCCGGACGGTCACCGTCAGCCGTTGGATGTCGTTGTTTCCCATGCCTTGATAGTTCCACTCCGGCGTCTCGGGCTGGATCTGCCCGGTGGAATCCGTCGCACGGCATGCCAATTCGTGGGAACCGGGAGTTGCGATCCACGTGAATGTCCATCCGCGCCACGCATGCCGCCCGGCGGGAGCTTGAAGCTGGGCCTGCTCCCAGACCCCGTCCACAGAGACTTCCACGCTGTCCACGGTTCCTTTCCCGGACCAGGCCCGGCCGCTCAGCTGGACCGGTCCCGCCTCCACGGTGCGTTGCCGCGTGAAGAAATCGGGAACGCCGGGCGGAACCATGAGGGAGCGGACCTTGATCCGCTGGACGGGCTCGCCGGGATCGTCTGCATCTTGGGTATAGCGATAAGAGTCGAGCTGTTGGTAACCGTCGAAGCTGTGGTCAATTGCCTCGATGGATTGCAGCCATTTGACGCTCGTCATCCCGTACCAGCCCGGGACGAGCAAGCGGACGGGGTAGCCATGCTGCGGTGGCAGGGCTTGGCCGTTGACCTCATAGGCGAGCAGGACGTCGTCGGACATTGCTTCCGCGAGGGTCAGGCTGCGCGCGTACTGATGCTCCACGCCGCCCTGGATCCCGCGGTCCGCGCCCGTGAAGACGAGTTCGACGGCGTCGGATGACACGCCGGCGTCGAGCAGCAACGGAGCGAGCGGGGTACCGGTCCACTCGGCGGTGCCCACTCCGCCCTGGTCCCATGGCTGGCTCACAGGCCGCGGTTCCAGCCGCGAGCGGCCGTTGCCGGCGCACTCCATTGTGACTGCCTGGGTGCGGCGCTCGCGGTGCTGGAGGTCAGGCAGGGTGTACTCGTGCGGATGGTCCACGAGCCCGCTGATATTCAGCCGCCACGAAACGGGATCGATCTGGGGAACGTCGAAATGGACCAGCAGATAATGCATGCCCAGCGGTGTGACGGGCCATCGGAGCATTTCCAACGGCATGGCGTGGTTGCGCGAAGCTAGTTGCAGTTCTTCGCGGGTGATGGGACCGGTTGTTGGGGCGGCCGGTGCGGTTGGTTCTGTCGGAGCAGCGGGGGCGGTGGGGGCCGGGGTGGCAACAGCGGCGCCTTCCGCTGTGCGGCGGGTATTGACGCTCATGCTCCCAGTATGGGCGCCCGGGACGGTAGTGTCACTGGAATTTGCCCTGGGCAACGAGGCGCTGGTCCCGGTAGCGGGGGCTTTCGGCGACGTGGGCGCTGCGGTCCGGCCGGGCGACGCGCTGCGGTCCGACGTCGGGCTGTTGGGAAAGTATTCTTCATTGAGTTGGTCTTTGGTGCTCGCGCTCCTGGACTGAGACAGATGAAGAAGGAGTGCCTCCATGAAGAACCGAGCCCCACGACTCGACGTGAGTGGCGTTCTCCTTGTTTGGGCGCTGATATTCGGTCTTTGGCAACCCTTTATATGGTGGCGGGGGATTGTCGCTGCCGTATGCTTGATCGTCGCGCTGTGGGGCTTTGTTGCTTGGTACCGGCGTCGTTCTGCGAGTGCCAGGTCTAGAAGACCTTGATGCGGAAACGACGACTGGCTGCCTCAAGGTCAGGGTCGTTGAACTCAATATGGCTTGATCCCAACAACACAAGGCCGTCATCGCCGGCAATTCCAGAGTCGAGGGATCGTAGCCAAACGGCCCAGTTGACAAACCCGCCATGGCGGCTTCCGAACTGAACGCCGAGAGCTTCGGAGCCATCGAACAGGATCTGGTCCCGGATTAGCTCCGCAACAGCCGTTGTGACGTCCCGCTTCCCGGATCGCAGCACCGCGGTGTCCAAATGTACGACGCCTAGTTCTTTGAGAGTGTCCGGCATGGCCCTTTCCAGTGCGGCGATGGTGTCTGGATGTTCAACGTCCACCCACCATCCTGGAAAGGGCAGCTCGACGATATGGATCAGCCGTTCTGTCCGCCACAGCCTCGGCAAGGTGCCCGAGTTCAAGAAGGAGGCTTCCTGCCACTGCTGGGCAACTTCTTCGTAGAATTCCTCTAGCGTCATGCCGAGGGACTCGGCATCCTTGCGAAGTGGATCTGCGGCGCCGATTGCGCGTTTGAACGGCGCCAGTGTTTCCGAAAAAGCGCACTCCGCAGTTTCCGCGACGTAGACGGTGCTCCCAGGGGTGTCATATCTACCCCACGCAGTCCGTTCTGTTCCAGCAGTGCGGAGCGGGGCAGAAATGGGCGCAAATCCGGCTTTCTGGATGCGGTATGCGGTCTGTCGTCGCGCAGGCGCCAGCCGAAAACCCGTCGCTGGGCAGGTTACTCCGGTGTGCCGTCGGCCAGCCCTCATTCTGCGTGGGAGCCTTCAATGAAAGCTGTTACCGCTGCCGTTACTTCCTTGGCGCGGTCTTCCCGGATTGCGGTAAGGGGAGTGTCCTCGTCGAGGAGCGGGTTGCCTCCGATAAACCATGCCCGGGCAACATGCTCCCCGTCAGCCTGCTCCAGTCTGGTCCATTCCCGGTGGGCCAGTTGCAGCCGCCGGGTGAAATCCGTTCCCGGCTTCGGTCCATTCGGCCGAGCCCAACGGATCGGCTGCTTCCGGTCCTTGGAACCCGTCAACGCAGCAACCAGTGTCGCACCCAAGACAGCGTTGAGCTGGCGGACGATCTCGTGGATGTCCATGCGAGACGTACGACCGTGAATTTCAGTGGTTGTTAGGGTGGCCATGTACCCAAAATACACCGCAAATACACCAAGAAATCCCAAAATGTGACCAATCCCACAAAATCGGCAATCGCTCATGGTCATCGCTTCCAGTCAAGTCCACATCTCGGCGGCGAAGGGGATTTTGGTTGCCTATGAGAGCGCCGCAGGCACGAGACTGCTGCGCAACTACTCAGATTCAAAAGACCAAAACGGGCGCTAGCGATCGAGGCCGCCGTACGTGCGATCGGCGGGGTCGCCCGACACGATGCTGATCCTGGGCGGGAGCAGGTTGGTCAATTCGCCTAAGAGACCGATTCGCCAACTCTGAACTGCTTGATGGCTTAAGGACGACTGTCCGGACCGCACGGATCAAGGTTCTGCGGACCGTTAATATTCAGCTGATTGAGCTGTATTGGGCCATCGGCCAGGGCGTCAGGCTCCAGCAGGAGAAGCACGGCTGGGGGAGCGGGGGTAATCAAACGTCTGTCCTCCGATTTGCGTGCGGAGTTCCCTGAGATGAAAGGCCTTTCATCGCGCAACATCCAGTACATGACCACGTTCGCGGGCGCGTGGCGGGAAGGTCCAATTGCGCAACAGCCTGTTGCGCAATTGCCGTGCCGGCACACGTCCCGGTCTGGCATATAGGCCGGGAAGGTCCAGGATGATCACTTGGACCGGTCTCGTGCGATTTCACTCCGCTGCCGAGGGTGGGCGTCGATCGGGCCCTCCGCCTGGCCTGACCTATAAGACTACAGCGGTCCCCTGCTTAGGCGGCGAGTCCGAAGTGCTCCCGGGCTGGCCAGCAACGGGTCCGCAATTCAGCACTGTGCTGGAACTGCTCAGCCGCCCGGACGAAAACGGATGGATGAACGCATCGGTCAGGGTCCTCGTCGAGGATGCCCAGGGCTCGGAGGCGCTTTATCCTGGGGCGCAGCTAGTCGTCCTTGAAGGGCCGAATGAGGTTGGCCGAATGGTGATCGACCCCGATGAGGCGCGGGGCAACTGATTCATCGGCTCGCCATCTGCTTCGGCGCTGCCCAGCGCATCGCAAAGTCCCCGCTCACCGGGTCGGTGCGGAACAGCACTCAGCCACTCAGCGCAGTGGTAGTTTGCGGTTATGGCAAATGCCCTCGCGTGGTTCTCACAGTCCGGTGTCGTGCAAGGATTGATTCTCGGTGCCGTGCTGGCGTTCTTGACGGCGATCCTCGTGATGAATGCCGTGGGGAGGGCGGTCACAACGACTGTCAACGGTTGGAGCGCCATCCGCAAATCCGGCCAGCCTGGCAACGGAGTCCTCGTGCGGGCCGCCTGCGCCAAAGCCCTACCCGTCGTGAATGTCTTTGAGGAGGCCGCGTACTGGACGACTACGGTGGATGGCTCAGGGCAAACGCTGAGCGGCGGGCACGGATACGTCCTGCATTTTCCTCCCGGGAAACTTCCGCCGAATGACGCCTTCTGGTCGCTCACTCCGACCGATACCGTCGGGTATATGGTGAACAATCCAACTAATCTCTACAGCGTTGGTGACCGTTCACCTCTCGCGCGGAATGCCGACGGTTCAGTCGATATCTATCTCCAGCATCAGGCTCCGAGCGGGCACGAGCAGAACTGGCTGCCCATTCCTTCCGGGAATTTCAAGCTGATGCTCCGCGTGTATCTGCCTGGCGCGGCGATTTTGGACGGCACGTACCAATTGCCGCTCATTGTCAGGGCGCAATGAAATGAACCGCCTCATCTTGAAGTACGGACGTCCCCTTACGGCCGTCATTCTGGCGGTCTTCGCTTGGGTCATTTACCGGCGGATCGCCAGTGGGGACGGGATCATTCCACTCGTCATAGCGGCAGTCATCGTATGGGGGCTCGGCGCGCCCGTTTTCATCTACCTCTGGCCGCGACTCACGGTCAATGGGTACAAGAGGGCGATCCTCAAACATGGATTCGGTGACGGCCCCATCCCCGTCAACACGCTGTACGCCGTGCCTGGCACTTCGTCCCCGTCGACGTCGCGCGGGAGCCTTATGGCAACCGGAGCTGACGATTTGCTCTACGTCGGCGGCTGGCTCGACTTGAGCAAGGGACCGCAAGTCCTGCACGTACCGGATATGGCCGGGCGCTACTTCAGCGTGCAGTTCACCGACCCGTCGAAGAGCACCAATTTTGCCTATGTCGGCAAACGCACGACGGGAACCAAAGCCGGCGACTATGTTCTCAGCGGGCCCGGGTGGGACGGAATGGTACCGAACGGCATGACGCAGATTTCATCGCCAACCGATTCTGCGCTCGTCATTGGCCGTGTCTTCGTTGAAAGCGACAGCGATCTTCCGACCGCTTACGCGCTTGCGAAGCAAATACAGCTTGCGCCGCTGAAGCAGTAGCGGTCGACGTGACCGGCCCAGATGTACGACGGCGAACGGCTCGCCGCCGATGACTTGCCGAAAGGCCCTTTCAGGACACAGGGGGAGATCAGAATGTCTGCAACGCTCAAGCTGACGCTCAGGGCAAAGCCCCCTACCGAACTTTCTCTTGTCCTTTGCCGTTCCCAGCCTGGCACTCACGCTCAAACGGGAGTAGATGCGGCCCGCCGATCCCGTGTGAGCGTTATCGGCGAAAGGTGGCGTGGATGATGCCGCTTTCGGCGGTCTCTGACGTGACGGTGTAATCGCTTTCCAGCCCCCGGAGATCGTCCCAAAGCCGTATTCCACTACCGAGCAGGATGGGTGTGATCGCAACGTGTAGCTGATCGACAAGTCCGGCCTTGAGGTAGTCGCGTACAACGGTAGGGCCCCCTCCGATACGCACGTCCTTTTCACCCGCCGCACTGAGTGCTCGTTCAAGTACTTCTTCCGGGCTGGCACTTACGAAGTTGAAGGTCGTACCGCCGGCCATCGAGATGGCAGGGCGGGGCGTGTGAGTAAGGACGAACACCGGGACGCGGAAGGGAGGCTCGTCGCCCCACCAGCCCTTCCACTCAGGGTCATCAGGGAAGTTATGGAACCCGAACATGCCGGCACCCATAATCTCAGCTCCGACCCCCTCGAAGTAGGCCGCTGCGTATTTGTCGTCGACGCCGGACGTTCCTTCTCCACTGGTGTCATGCAAGACCCGCTCACGGAACGTGCGGGTGGACGTATATGCATCAACCAGGCGGCCCCAATCCGACCCGAACGGATTCTCCGGAGTTGCGTCGGTGGTCGTGGCGAAACCATCTAGCGAGATATTCAGGTCAACTCGAACAGCCATGGTGAAGGTCCCCTCAGATCAGTGGTTGCGTTATGCAACCACCATACTGGTGGTGAGATCATCGTCACGGAAGAATTCATTGTTTCTGAGAGCGCAGAGCCTTCGACACCCGCGGTACCCAGCAGCGCACGGCGTCGCGGTATTGCCGGAATTCTTCGCCGAACCGTTCCTCCAGGTCAGATTCCTCGAGCGGCCAAACAACGTAGTTCCACACCAGCGAGCCGACGACGGGGTAGGCCACGACGAGCCATGACTGCAGGATGACACCGACTGCGGCGCCCTGGAGAATGCCCGCGGCCGCCATTGGATTACGGATCCAGCGATACGGACCTGCGATGACCAGATGGTTGGGCATTGCCGATGGCAGCGGGGTGCCATTTCCCAACGTCGACATCGCTACGGCCGCCGAGATGCCAAGAGCGCTGGCGAGTACGAGAACCGCGACACCGACGGGAGCTGCAAACGACGGAAACGGGAGCACCACCGCCCAGCGCTGTTCGAGAAACGCGACGGTAAACGGAATCACCGCCAGGAAGAACCCCCAGAAGAGGACAATTTGCCCAAATGTTGAGGCCACGTGGGATGCGGTCAGTCGGGGGATTGCGGGGCGGAATGCGAATGGACCGCGGACGATCCACGCGGTCGGTACATGCCCAAGCAAGACAAGGCAGAGCGCGATCAGCGAACCCGCGGTCGCAGCGCCCATGCCGACTACGCCCCAGCCCGCTTCGGTTGTGACGGTGGCGTATACCGCCAGTGCGACGGCGACAGCACCTGTCCAGCCGGCACTCACCAGCGCGGCGGCCTTAACGCCAAATGCCGCCACGGCCGACCCCACGACGAACAGAGGAATGTCGAAGACTGCAACCGCAACCGTGTCGAGGTTGCCGAGGGTCGCCTCGCGGAGCACCGGAGACAGGAAAACCGCGGCCCACCACGAAAAGCCGGCAATCGCCTGCGCGGCGAAATATGCCCTGCCCCACCAGATAGCTCCGCCCCGCCGAATCAAGGGCGACACCCGCTCAGCCCAAACATCCGTAGCCCCAATCGAAGACAATTTTGGCTCAGCCTACCGAATTCGAACGCTGCGTCCGTCTTCACAGGTGACCCCCGCAGGATTAGTTACCCCCAACCTCCGCAAAATCCCCTCACGGCTACAATGAGACATATGCCGGACATCGAGCGTTGGCCCACCGGAAGGTTGCTGTCTACAGCGGCCCGGCTGGTGGAACACGCTTGGGACGAGAATCTCAGGGCGATCGGCCTCACCCACGCCGGCGTGATCGCGCTGGAGGTTCTTGCAGCCACTGGCCCCATCACCCAGACCACACTGGCGCAGATCGTGCGCGTGCAGGCCCAAACGATGGGGCAGACCCTCAGCAGGCTCGAGGCCCACGGGCACGTTAGCCGCCGTCGAAGTTCCGAGGACCGCCGGGTACACGTCGTTTCGCTGACCGATGCCGGCAGGGACGCACTTGAGCGGGCGGCGGAATCGGAACGGCAGGTCCTCGCCCAGGTGTCGATCGATACGTCGATGTTCAGGCAGGAACTGAAAACAGTCGTGCGCGAGCTGGCAGACCGGCAAGCACCAGAGGGAGACAGCGCCAGCGCCCCTCTTGCCTCCGCGGCACTGGAAGACTAGTCCGAGGAAACGTCGACGGCGGTCCGCTCATCGGGCGTTGGATCCCCAACGCGAGCGGACCGCTGGCCGCGCGCAGCCAACTCATCCAGAACCGCGTCGTACCAGGACTTGACCCCGAACTCAGGCTTCCCGACGTCGAGCAGCCTGAAGAGGGCGTCGGCCAAAAAGTTGAGCTCCGCAACAGACAACTTCGCAAGCCCCTGGATTGGGTCCAGTTCGCCCTCCAGACATGCGGTGAGTAGCGCGTTCACAGCGCGGCTCCGCGCGCGGGGGCAGCCACGAAAGAAGAGCTGGAAGAGCGGGGAGTCCGGCGGGTCATGGGGTCGCTCCATGGAAAGAGTTCCGAGGGCCGCTGCATAACCCACCCTGATGATATCGACACGCCGAGGCGCGCGGCAAGCGCGCCGCGCTGCCCAAAACCAGCATCAATACAGCCCAAATAGCGCGTTCAGTCTCGTCCACGTCGCCGGACAAGCCAAGCCACCAAGATCACGGCAGCGGCGGCGCAAAGCACGGGGCCGAAACGACGAACCAGCACCGGCCACACGGCCGAGCCCAGATCCAATTCCGACGACGGCGCGGACGGCGGCGCAGTTCCGACTGCGGCCGCAGGCACGGGCGACGCCGGGGGCCCGGCCATCGGCGCTGCAGGACCCGCGGCGGGGGGTCCGACGGCGGCGGGCCCGGCCGCAGTCGCGGCAGCAGGCTCCCCGGGCTCCGTTGCCCCAGCCGTCCCGGACGCTGCCGACGCAGCCGAGCCTCCGGCGTCGGGCTCGGTATCGCTCGGAGCCCCGCCGCCCGCCTTCCCGATCACGCACTGGACAAACTGCTCCAGCAACTTGTCGGAGATGTCCTGGATGACGCCCCGGCCGAATTGGGCCGGTTTCCCGGTGACGTTCATGTCGGTGGTCACGTCCACGGAGGTGCCGTCGCCCTCGGGCGTCAGCACTGCCGTCACGGTGGCGCCAGCCGTGCCGTTGCCGCGTTTGTCCTTCCCGGTGGCCGAGATGACCACCGTATGCGTCTCCTGGTTGCGCTCGAGGAATTCACCGGTGCCGGTGTAGATCATCGCGATCGGCCCGAGCTTGACCTTGACCGTCCCAGTGAATTCCTCGCCGCTGACGGACGTGAGGGTCGCCCCTGGGAAACAGGGCGCGATGTCTTCCAGCTGGTTGAAGGAATGCCAGGTGTCCTCCAGCGAACTGGGAACCACGAAGTGATGTTTGAGTTCCACGTCTCCCTCCGCCCGTTTCCGCTAGAGCCCGGCGGCCGCGATGACGGCCCGCTTGGTCAGGACCCCGGCCAGGTGGCGGCGGTAGGCCGCGTCCCCGTTGAGGTCGCTGGCAGGATCGGTCCCCTCGGCAGCGTGTGCGCTCGCGGTGGCGATCGCTTCCCGGGTCAGCGGGGCCCCCGCGAGTGCCTGTTCGACGGCGGTCGCCCGCAATGGCGTGCTGGCCATGTTGGTCAGGCCGATCCTGGCCTCGGCGATGGCGCCGCCTTCCACCCGGACCATCGCGGCCACAGAGACGATGGACCACTGCTGGGCCGCGCGGGTGAATTTCTGATAGTGCGCGCCCCACCCGGTGTACTTCGGCACCCGAATATGGGTGAGGATCTCGCCGTCGTCGACGGCGGTAGTGAAGTACCCCTGGAAGAAATCCGCCGCTGCCACCCGGCGTTCCCCGTTCGGACCTGCCAGGATGAACGTCGCGTCCGCGGCCAGCACCGGCGCGGGCATGTCGCCCGCCGGGTCGGCGTGCACCAGAGCGCCGCCGAACGTGCCGCGGTGGCGGACCTGCGGATCCGCGACCGTCGCCGCGGCCTTGGCCAGCAAGGGCACGTGCTGGGCAATAAGCGGGTCGGTGGCGATCTGGTGGTGCGTTGTCATCGCTCCGATCAGCAGAGCATCGCCGTCGTCGCGGACCCCGGACAGCTCGCCGATCCGGCCCAAGTCGACCACCATGGCCGGGTCGGCCAGGCGCAGCTTCATCACGGGGATCAGGCTTTGGCCTCCGGCCAGCAGCTTCACGTCGTCGCCGGCGTCGGCTAGTACGCTCAGCGCCTCCGCCACCGTAGCCGGAGCGGCGTAATCGAATGCGCTCGGAATCATTGCACACCTCCTGTCGTCTTGGCTTCTTCAAGGGCGGCCCACACGCGCGACGGCGTACAGGGCATCTTGATGTCCTTCACTCCAAGGTGCCTTACCGCGTCCAGCACGCCGTTGACAATGGCGGGCGTCGAGGCGATGGTTCCCGCCTCACCGACTCCCTTGGCCCCCAGTTGGTTGGTGGTCGAAGGGGTCTCGGTACGCGCCGTCGTGAAGTGCGGCAGGTCCGGCGCACTGGGCACCAGGTAGTCCACGAACGAGCCCGTGACCAGGGTCCCGGCGTCGTCGTGCACGGCCTCCTCATAGAGGGCCTGCGCGATTCCCTGCGCCAGGCCGCCGTGGACCTGGCCCTCCACAATCAGCGGATTGACCACCACCCCGACGTCGTCCACGCAAACGTACTTGCGGATAGTGACCTGCCCGGTCTCGGTGTCCACTTCCATGGCGGCCAGATGGGTGCCGTGCGGGAAGGAGAAGCTCTGCGGATCGAAGGTGGCATCCGAGTCCAGATTGGGCTCAAACCCTTCTGGCAGGTTGTGCGCCGAGAAGGCGGCGAAGGCGACTTCACCGAATGCCGTGGACTGATCAGTGCCCTTCACGCTGAACTTGCCGTCCGTGAACTCGATGTCCTCTTCGCTGGCCTCCATCATGTGCGCCGCCAGAACCTTGGCCTTCTCGATCACCTTGTCCGCAGCGGCCAGCACCGCCATGCCACCGACGGTCAGCGAGCGGGAGCCGTAGGTGTCCAGGCCGCGCTGGGAGACCTGGGTATCACCATGCAGCACTTCGACATTTTCGAACGGCACGCCGAGCCTGTCCGCCACGAGCTGGCTCCACGCGGTTTCGTGACCCTGACCGTGGGGGGATGTGCCCGTGACCACCTCGACGTTGCCGGTGGGCAGCACACGCACCTGGGCATGCTCCCAGCCGCCGGCCGCGTAACTGAGCGCGCCAAGCACGCGGGACGGAGCCAGGCCGCACATTTCCGTGAACGTGGAGATGCCGATACCGAGTTGGACCGGATCGTTGGCCTCGCGGCGCCTCGCCTGCTCAGCCCGTAGCTCGTCGTAGCCAAAGAGCTCCAGCGCCTTCGCCGTGGCCGCCTCGTAGTTGCCGCTGTCGTATTCGAGCCCCGTGACAGTGGTGAAGGGGAATTCCTCGTGCTTGATCCAGTTCTTTTTGCGCACTTCCAGGGGGTCCATGCCCAGTTCGACGGCGAGTTCATCCATCAAGCGCTCGATAGCGAAGGTTGCTTCCGGCCGGCCTGCGCCCCGGTAAGCGCCCGTCCACGCCTTGTTGGTGAAGAGGTTGTTGCACTCCAGTCGGTACGCCGGGAACTTGTAGATGGCGTTGTACATGAACGCGCCCAGGATCGGGACTCCCGAGCCGATAATGCCCAGGTAGGCGCCCATGTCCGCCAGCAGCTGGATGTCCAGCCCGGTGACAATCCCGTCCTTCGTCGCCGCGAGCTTCACCTTCTGCACTTGGGCCCGGCCGTGATGCCCGGACTGAAGCGATTCGCTGCGGGTTTCAGTGTACTTGCAGGGCTTGCCGACCCGTCGCGCTGCCATGAGGGTGATGAATTCCTCCGGGATCACCGTCAGTTTTCCGCCAAAACCGCCGCCCACGTCGGGGGCGATCACACGCAGCTTGCTTTCCGGGATTCCCAGCGTCAATGCCAGAATCAGCCGCAGGATATGGGGTATCTGCGTGGACGACCACATGGTGATTTGCTCACTCGTGGGGTCAACCACGATCGAGCGCGGTTCCATGAAAGCCGGGATGAGGCGCTGTTGATAAAAGGTGCGTTCGATGAGCACCTCGGCGTTCGCCAACGCCTCGGCGATCGGCTTGCCTGTGCCTGCCTCGCCCGAGTCAAACACCCACGTCGCCGACAGATTGGACTCCAAGCTGGAGTGGGCGAGCACCTTGTCCGTAAACGCCTCCTCCAGATCCAGGACCACCGGAAGTTCTTCGTAGCTGACGTCCACGAGTTCGACGGCGTCCCGCGCCGCTGCGGCGCTGCGGGCAACGATGCAGGCCACTACCTCGCCGGCAAAGGCCACCTCGTCGACGGCGATCGATGGGAACGCGGGCGCCTTCTGCTCGGCGGTAACGGGCCAGACGTTCGGCAGGCTGCCCTGTTCCGCGGCCACGTCGGATCCGGTAAGCACGGCGACGACGCCGGGCGAAGACTTCGCTGCGGACGCGTCGATCGACGTGATCGTCGCATGGGCGAACGGGCTGCGGACCATGGCCAAATGGAGCATGCCGGGCAGCGTCATGTTGTCGGTGTACCTGGAGCGTCCAGTGATGAGGTGGGCATCTTCCTTGCGGAGGCGGGGCCTGCCGATTTCGGCGATGGTCATGCCACACCTGCCGTTTCCGTCTGGTCGCTGTCTGCGGGCACGGTGCTGTCGGAAGAAACGGTTCCGTCAGCCGCGGCCTGCACCGCGGCAACGATGTTCTGGTACCCCGTGCACCGGCAAAGGTTCCCCTCAAGGCCGTCCCGGATTTCCTGCTCGGTGGGGTGTGGGTTTTCGGCGAGAAGGGATGCCGATTGCATGATCATGCCGGGTGTGCAGAAGCCGCATTGCAGCGCATGGCATTGGTGGAAGGCTTGCTGCAGCGGGGCGAGCTTGCCGTCCCGGGCCAGGCCTTCGATGGTGGTGACGTTGTGGCCGTCTGCCTGAACCGCGAACATGGTGCAGGATTTGACGCTGACTCCGTCCAGATGGACGGTGCAGGCGCCGCAGTTGGTAGTGTCGCAGCCGATCAATGTGCCGGTCTTGCCGAGCCGTTCGCGCAGGTATTGGACCAGCAGCAATCGTGGCTCGACATTGTCTGTGTAGCTCACATCATCGACTTCGACGGTGATCGTCTTGGAACTCGCCATTGGGATCTCCTGTCGCGTTGGAGACGAGCACGGCTGCCCGGCATCCAGTCCTGATGTGACACAGGTTACTCCTCGGAGGAGGCGAGCGCCCTAGCTCGGATTGAGTTCGTACCCCGCATCTTCGTGGTCCGCTTCAACCGTGGGTTCGTGGTGGATCCGGGCCTCCATGGTGCTCAATCTTCCGCCAGCGCCACCCCAGTGCAGGGCAATGATTTCGGCGGCGATGGAGACTGCTGTTTCCTCCGGGGTGCGGGACCCTAGGTCCAGGCCGATCGGGCTGGAGAGCCTGGCCAATTCGGCCTCGGTCAGGCCCGCTTCGCGCAGCCGTTCCAGCCGATCGTGGTGCGTTCGCCGGGATCCCATCGCTCCCACATAGGCCACGTTGTGGCGCAGCGCCAACTCCAGCAGTGGCACGTCGAATTTCGGATCGTGGGTCAGTACGCAGATCACGGTGCGTTCATCCACTTGGCCGGCACTGATCTGCGCCTGCAGGTAGCGGTGCGGCCATTCCACCACTACCTCGTCCGCCTGGGGGAACCGGGCAGCTGTTGCGAAAACCGCGCGCGCGTCGCAGACCGTGACCCGGTAGCCCAGAAAAGTGCCTTGTTTCGCGACGGCGGCGGCGAAGTCAATCGCGCCGAACACCAGCATCCGCGGCTGCGGGGCGAAACTGAGGGCGAAAACGCGCATGCCCTCCCCGCGCCGCTGCCCGTCCGGTCCGTACATGAGCGTGGCGTTGCGGCCTGCGGCCAGCAGGCCCTGGACGTCGTCGGATACAGCATGATCGGCACGCTCGCTGCCCAGTGAGCCGACAAAACCATCAGGGCGGACCACCAGGTGGCGGCCCAGCCAGGCCGGATCGGGGTGTTCGATCACGGTGACTATGGCAACCGGGCTGCCAGCACCGACGTCGTCCGCTACCTGCGGCAATTCCGGGAAGATCTCGGTAGAGACCGGCTCCACAAAAATGTCCAGGATCCCGCCGCAGGTCAGGCCGACCTCGAACGCCGCGTCGTCACTGATGCCGTAGCGCTGGAGCACTGGCCGGCCGGACTCGACCACCTTGGTGGCCAGTTCGTAGAGCGCTCCTTCGACGCACCCGCCGGACACCGAGCCGACCGCGCTGCCGTCTGCGTCGACCATCATGGCGGCCCCGGCCGGCCGCGGTGCGGAGCGGAAGGTGCGCACTACCGTTCCGAGTCCGACTGTGTGGCCGGCCGCCATGGCGGCGACCAGATCTTCCAAGACCTCACGCATTGGCAACCACGTCCAACAACTCCTCGAAACTCTGCATTGAGTGCCCCCCTATAAAGGAGTCAACGTGCGGCAGCACCGCTCTGATTCCCCGTTGCAGGGGCTCGTACCCCGCCTTGCCGCGGTGCGGATTGGACCAAATGATCCGCCTCGCCAGATGGTGCAGCCGCTCGGCCTGGCGTCCCAGCAGTGCAGGGTCGCCCCGCTCCCAGCCATCGCTGGCAATCACGACGACGGCGCCACGCACCATCACGCGCTGGCCCCAGCGGTCGTTGAACGCTTGCAGCACCTCTCCAAGCCGGGTTCCCCCGGACCAGTCGGGGACAGTGCGGCCGGCGAGGGCCAGGGCATTGTCCGGGTCCGGCACCCGCAGTGCGCCTGTCACACGGGTCAGGCGGGTGCCAATGGTGAACACCTCCACCTGGCGCGGAGCGGCTTCCACTACCCGGTGGGCCAAGCGCAGCAGGCTGTCCGCGTAGGGTGCCATCGAGCCCGAGACGTCGATCAACCAGACCATCCGGCGGGTTTTGCGCGGAGCCCGGGCGCGGCGCAGCGGCCCCGGTTCCCCGCCGCGGCGAAGTTGGTCGCGCAAGGTCCGTACGCGGTCGACGTCGCCGTGCCTGTCGAGGTGTTTGCGCCGGGTCTGCCGGGTGGGCAAGCGCACCGGCAGCTCCTCGAACATCCGGTGTAGGAGCGCCCGTTCGGCGTTGTCCAGGACGGCTACGTCGCGGTGCCGCAGCAGCTCACGGCGGCTGGCGAGTGCCCGCAACTGTTCCCGCCCAGCTTCCGTGCCGCCGTCGTTGTCGTCCAAAGCGGCGGCGCTGACGGACGTCGCCGAGGTTTCCAAGTGTTGCGCGGCGGAATGTTCCACGGCGAACCAGGCCTCAAACGTCCGCTGGTAGGCGGGCAAATCCTCCGGCGAGGCGCAGAGCGTGGCGCGGCCGGCCCAGAACACGTCCGAGCGGCGGTCCAGCGCGAGCCTGCCAACGGCGTCGACGAAGCTGCGCGAGCGGTCCGCGGTCACTTTCACGCCTGCCGCGCGTACCGCGGCAGCAAAGGCCAGGAGGATTTCTTCGGCGCTGTGCCCGGCGCTGTGGCCAGTACTCTGGCCTGCCGGGGGGCTCCCTCCTTCGAGTGGCATGGGCTCAGCCGAGCATCCGGGCCAGGGCCGCCGAGACCCGCTCGGTGTCTTCGCGGTACTTGCACAGCGCGCCGATGCTGGCCGCGGCCGAGGCCAGGTCAAGCTCGGCCCGGCCGAGCTGGTGCAGCGCGCGGGCCCAGTCCAGGGTTTCGGCCACGCCGGGAGGTTTGAGCACGTCGTCGGTGACCCGGATCTGCTGGACCGCGCGCACTACCTGCTCGGCGAGCAGCGCTGGCACCTGGGGGAGCCGGGTGCGCACAATTTCCACTTCGCGGGCCAGCCCGGGGTGGTCGATCCAGTGATAGAGGCACCGGCGTTTGAGCGCATCGTGCAGGTCGCGGGTCCGGTTGGAGGTGAGCACTACAATCGGCGGGGTGTCGGCCTTGACCGTGCCGAACTCGGGAATGGAGACCTGGTACGTGGAGAGCACTTCCAGCAGGAACGCCTCGAACTCGTCGTCTGCGCGGTCGATTTCGTCGATCAGCAGCACGGCCGGGCTTTGCTGCAATGCCTTAAGGATGGGCCGGGCCAGCAGGAACCGTTTGTCGTAGAGCGAGCTTTCCAGCTCGGCCACGCTTAATCCCGCGCTCATTCCCGCGCCGCTGCTGGCCTCCACGCTGCGCAGGTGCAGGATCTGGGCGGTGAAGTCCCAGTCATACAACGCCTGCGAGGCGTCGATTCCTTCGTAGCACTGCAGGCGGATCAGCGGCAGCCCGAACCCGTCCGCCAGGGCCTCGGCGAGGGAGGTCTTGCCGGTGCCCGGTTCGCCCTCCAGAAGCAGCGGCCGTTCCATGCTCAGGGCGAGGTAGCCAATGGTGGCCAGGCCCTCGTCGGCGAGGTAGCCGGTGGCGGCCAGCATTTCGGCCAGCGCTGTCGCGGAGCTTATCGACGTCTGCGTCATGGCACCAGCATAGGGTCACTGGCTCGGAGGCGGTCTGCTTGGGCTATCCGCCGATGTACGACATCTCGATCTTGTGGGCGCTGCGGTTGGCCGTGTGTGAACTGCGCAGTTCCGAGTAGCGGTCCGTACGGCCGCCCCACAGGGCGGACAACGCCGTCGAAAGCTCGACGTCGGACGCGCCGCCCCTCAGGAGGGCCCTTAGGTCAGTGCCGGTTGTGGCGAAGAGGCACGTGAACAACTTCCCGTCGGCAGATAGCCTGGCCCGGGTGCAGCCGCGGCAAAAGGCTTGGGTCACGCTGGAAATGACTCCGATTTCGCCGCTGCCGTCCGCGTAGCGCCAGCGATCCGAGGTCTCGCCGGGGTAGTTGGGCGCCACGGGCTCCAGCGGGAACACCGCGCCGATGCGGGCCAGGATCTCGGCGGAGGGCACCACTTCATCCATTTTCCAGCCGTTGGACGCACCCACGTCCATGTATTCGATGAACCGCAGAATGAACCCGGATCCCTTGAAATGGCTCGCCATGGGAAGAATGTCCTGGTCGTTCGTGCCGCGCTTGACCACCATGTTGATCTTCACCGGCCCCAGTCCGGCGGCCTGGGCAACGTCTGCGGCGTGAAGGACCTTCGCTACGGGATAGCCGACGTCGTTCATGGCCTGGAAGGTCTCCTCCCGGAGGGAGTCGAGCGAGACCGTCACCCGGTTCAGCCCGGCATCCTTGAGGGCCTGCGCCTTCTGCGCCAGGACCGAGCCGTTCGTGGTCATGGCCAGGTCCGGTGCCAGCCCGTCGGGGGTGCGCAACCGGGCCAGCATCCGGACCAATTCCTCGATGTCCTTCCGCAGAAGGGGTTCCCCGCCGGTCAGCCGAATCTTGCGCACCCCGTGCCCCACCGCGATCGACGCCAGCCGGGTGATTTCCTCAAACGTCAGCAGCTGATCCCGGGGCATGAAAACGAAATCCCGCCCGAAGATCTCCTTGGGCATGCAGTACACGCAACGGAAATTGCATCGGTCCGTGACGGAAATCCGCAGGTCCCTCAGGGGCCGGTGGAAGGTGTCGGTGATGGAATTGGCGTCCATGCAGCGCCCTCTCAACGCGGTAGTAGTGCCAACCGCTTGTGCCTCTCCCAGCGTATGCCCGGTCCCGGGCGCCCACAATGGAGGAGGCTGAACGACGGCGGAGCCGGACTCAGCCGATGGGCTCCGCCATCCGCTCCACAACATACTGTGCGTCCACCGACGTGCCGGTCACCGGATCGCTCATTTCCACTTTCCAGCTGCGGGCAAATTGGTCAACTCCATGCTTCATTGCCACTGTGCCTGAAATGAGGACCGTGCCCGGCTGGTTCAGGCCGCGCTCCGCCAGGACCTGGAGCCAGTAGTCAGGGCTGAGGAGCGCCTCCAACGAGCTGTCCTGGATAAGGGTGTCCGGCGTTTCGCCGTCGCCCACCCAGCCCTTGAGCGTGATCTTGTCCAAATGGTCGCGGACATCATCCAGGCGCCAGGCTTTGCGCCCCAACACGTCCGGGCTGGCGTTCTTGCTCCAAGCCACCCCGTGGACCTCGAGTTCGCGGTCGGTGTGGTCGCACGCCACGGTCAGGAGCACGTCCTCGTCAGTGATCACCAGAGCCCATTCGGCTTCACCCGAGGTCCTGCCGTGCTGGACGCGGACTTCCGAAACCTGCTGGGCCAAGTATGGCGACACGGGGTACAGCGCCGGCGTGGTCGCGGGGCCGGGAACGCCAAGTTCGGCCAGTTCGGCGATGTGGGCCTGCACTTCTTCCTGCTCGCGCCCCGCGTAACCGGCGTTCAGGAGGTGCTTGACCTGGACGTTCCTCGTGGTGCCATCGGGAAGCTCAAAGCTCAGAGTCGTCATTTTCTGTCCATCCTTTGCGTGTCCTGCTGGAGAAATTTTTCAGATCGGAAACCGGAAACAGTCGCCAATGTACATCCAGTATGCGTAATGTATACATTTAACGCCAGTGTGGCAGGCGTCACCGTAAACTTCTCGTGGAGGAAACCCATGGCCAACGTTCCAGTTCCGGCTTCCAGCGCAGCGCCGCGTCCGGGAAAGCCGATGCATCCCAAGGGCCTGTATAAGGCCTTTGCAGCAAGCCTCACCGGCACCGCGCTCGAGTGGTACGACTTTGCTGTCTACTCCGCCGCGGCCGCCGTCGTATTCCCCATCGTCTTTTTCCCGTCATCGGATCCCTTGACCGGGACCATCCTGGCGTTCTCCACCTATGCCGTGGGCTATGTGTCCCGTCCCGTTGGGGGCATCATTTTCGGACGGCTCGGTGACCGCATCGGCCGCAAGAAGGTGCTGGTGACAACGCTGATGATCATCGGCGTCGCCACCGTACTGATCGGGGTGCTGCCTGGTTACGGCAGCATCGGCATCTCGGCCCCGATCATCTTGGTATTGCTGCGCTTCGCCCAGGGCGTGGGCGTCGGTGGCGAATGGGGCGGCGCAGTGCTGCTCTCCAGCGAGTACGGCGATCCCCATAGGCGCGGGTTCTGGGCTTCCGCGGCCCAAGTCGGACCGCCGGCCGGCAACCTCCTGGCCAACGGCACGCTGGCCGTCCTGACCGTTACCCTCAGTGAAGCGCAGTTCATCAGCTTTGGCTGGCGCGTCGCATTCCTGGTCTCGGCCGTGCTGGTCGGGTTCGGCCTTTGGATTCGGCTGAAGCTTGAAGATACCCCGATATTCAAGGCCATCGAGGCGCACGGTGAGCAGCCCAACGCTCCGGTCCGTGAAGTCTTCAGCAAGGAACTCCGGCCGCTCGTCGCCGCCACCCTGTGCCGGGTAGGCCCGGACGTGCTCTACGCCCTGTTCACCGTCTTCACCCTGAGCTACGGGATCCAGACGCTTGGCTATGACCGCAGCCAGGTCCTCACTGCCGTATTGATCGGCTCGGCGTTCCAGCTCTTCATGATCCCGCTGGCCGGAGCCGTCTCCGACCGCTTCAACCGGCGCCTCGTCTACGGGATTGCGGCAGTGGTTGGAGCCGTCTGGACTTTCGTCTTCTTCGGCATCCTGGGCGGGCACAGCGAGCCACTGCTGATCGTGGGAATCGTCCTGGGTCTAATGGCGCACTCCTTCATGTACGGACCGCAGGCCGCCTTCATCGTGGAACAGTTCTCCCCGAGGCTGCGGTCCACCGGAAGTTCGCTGGCCTACACCTTTGCCGGCGTGATCGGGGGCGCCATTGCACGTTTGATGTTCACGCTGTTGCTATCCCAGTTCGGCACCTGGATTCCGGTTGCCATCTATGTGGCCCTAGCCGCAGTCGTCACCGTAGTCGGCTTGGCGCTCGGCCGGGACTCCAACACCGTGGAGGATGAGGACTACCGTCTGCTGCTCGAAGGATCTGCGGCAGGAATCCGACCGTCCGCCGTCGCGGAAACGCGCCGGCGCTGACCATCCGGAGGAGTCGTGAGGATCTCGGCGAGCTGCGCTGGTGGGGGCGAAAGCCGTCTCAGGTCCGGAGCAGTATGTCCCGGGTCACCGCGAGGTGATGGTCAATGGCTTTCTGGGCCGTAGCCGCGTCGCCGGACATCAGGGCGTCGAGTATGTCCTGATGTTCTGCGCACACCTGCTCGCGCCGGCCTCCGGTACGGAACAGCGCGGAGACTCCCACCAAAATTTGCCGGACGTGGAGCTTGCTGTACGTCCGGGAAATGAGCTCGTTGCCCGCCGCGTCGATGAGCTGCTGGTGGAACAGGGTGTCCAGACGGATAAACTCACGGGCCGCTTCCGGGCTCAGTTCCTCGGGAAGCTTTGCCTGCTGGTCAAGGGTTTCCTGCATCGTCCCGGCGGGGACACGTCCCTGCTCGATGACCAAGCGGGCGGCGTGGCTTTCGAGGATCCCGCGCAGTTCCATCAATTCGGACATTTCCCGGCCGGTCACCGGGGGAACGTAAGCTCCGCGCTGGGGAATCAGTTCCACCAAGCCGTCCGAGACCAGCAGCAAGAGCGCCTCACGCACCGGCGTGCGCGATACGCCGATTTCCGCGGCCAGTTCCTGCTCATTCAGGAACTTCCCCTGCACCTCGGGGTCGATCAGGATATTTTCACGCAGGTACGCGTACGCCTTCTCGCGGCCGGACGCCGCAGTCCCCGAACTTTTTCGCATACATCATGTATACAACAATCTGGAGTAAATTCATGCGTTTAGCCGTGGCACAAATCATCACCGGGGCCGATGTGGCCGCCAACCTGGAACTGATCCGAGAATACGCCACCCGAGCCAAAGCTGCTGGAGCCGAACTCGTCATCTTTCCCGAAGCAGCGATGCGCGCCTTCGGCAGCAGCCTGGCCGACATCGCCGAACCGCTCGACGGACCGTGGGCAGAAGCGGTCCGCGGCGTTGCGCTGGAGCTGGATATCGCCGTCGTGGCGGGAATGTTCACTCCGGGCGAGGGCGGCCGGGTCCGGAACACCCTTTTGGTCACGGGCGCCGGGGTGGACACGTCGTACGACAAGATCCACCTCTTCGATGCGTTCGGTTTCGCGGAATCCGATTCGGTCGACGCCGGCACGTCACCCGTAACGTTCGAACTCAACGGCACCGTGTTTGGCCTTGCCACGTGTTACGACGTTCGTTTCCCCGCCCTGTTCACCGCCAACGCCCGGGCAGGAGCGCAGGTCAACATCGTCTGCGCCTCATGGGGCGCCGGCGAAGGCAAAGCCGAGCAGTGGGAACTGCTGGTGCGGGCCCGCGCAGTGGACAGCACCACCTTCGTCGTGGCGTGCGGCCAAGGCGATCCGGCGAGCGTCGGCCTCCCCTCCACAGGCACGGCGCCCACAGGCATCGGGCACAGTGCTGTGATCTCGCCACTGGGTGTCGTAGTCGCCGCCCTCGGGGAAATGCCGGAACTCGCCATCGTGGACATCGATCCGTCTGTTGTGGAAGAAGTCCGGGGCAAGCTTCCCGTTCTGGCGAATGCCAGGGACCTCTAGCGGCCGCCGTCGGCGTCTTCTTTGGGGGCAAGCCAGTACGCCGAGCCGTCCGACGTGCGGCTCATGATGCTCGAGTCCACGAGATACCGCCTGAGCATGGGCACGTCTCCAGTGAACCGGGCGAGGCGTTCGTTAAGCTCCCGTTCCGCCACCCGCTCGCTGGTCTTGAGGACGCGCGTCGCAACCCAGGCGAGAACCTTGAGTCGGTCTGCCTCCCTCGCCGGATAGCGATCAATGCGGCCATCCGAGGTCAAGAAGCGCTCGACGCCGGACGGGCTGGGTGCCGACGAGAGGCTCGCCAGCGCGTCCCGGAAGGCATGCTCGCGGATGCGGTAGAGAACATCGCCTTCGGTCTCAACCATTTCGACCAGCCCCGCTTGGTCCAGGAGCGCGAGCGCCCGTTCGAGTTTCGCTGGCGAGAGCGAACTGCCCGGGGTACCGCCAACGCTGATCTCAGCGAAGACCCTCCGGGCTTGGGTGTTTGCCAGTGCGGCGAGGAGGCGCCGCACATCCGGCGTCGTCAATGAGTCGCTCCCCATGAGCCCAGCTTAGGCACAAATCGGCGTCGAAAGGTCACGGACCACGGAAGGGGTGGGAGCGGTCGTTCCAGCTGTTGATGAACGCACCGATCATGCTCGTGGGGTCACCAGCTTCCCGCGCCGCTATGGATGACCTGGGCTGCTGGTGGCCACGCGGGCGGCGAGGCGGCTCATGAGAGCGCGCCGGACCCGCTGGGCTGGCTGCTCGACGGCCACGCAACTCAGGAAACCAAGGGGCCAGGCCGCAACGAGAGCGAGCGCAGCAAAGCCGAGTACGGGAACGTGTGCCGGTGTGTGGGCGGCTGCGAGGAGTTGCTGGATTGGCCACCCGTAGATGTAGATCCCGTAGGAGATGTCATATCGTGACCCGATGGCGGACGCGCTGCCGATTGAACCGATCGACAGGACAAGGTAAGCAAACGGTAATGGGGCGAGGGCTGTACCGTAGCCGGTGGCGAGAGCGCCCCAGACGGCCAGTGCGGCGAGAAGGCTTGGCACCGCACCGACGCGGACCGTTCGCCTCTGCGTGGCAAGGAGAGACCCCGCCATGAAGATCGCGAGCAGCGGGAGGACGAATTCGGTGCGGTTCGGCCCGAAGCTGCCTGCGAGGAGCTTTCCGAAGACTGCGCCCGTCGATGCAGCAAAGAGCAGGAATATTGCAGTGGCCGTGCCCCGCTTGCGCTCTGGAATCCTGCGGAGCAGGAACACGATCGCAGCGATGATGACGTAGCACAGCCCTTCCCAGGTGAGAGTCCACAGGGGGCCGTCCCAGTCAAAGCGGTCGTTGTTGCCCCAGAGGGACGTCCCTATGGTGGGTGTGTCCATGACACCGATGCTGAGCCCCAAGGCGGCGCCGAGGAAGGCCAGGGCTCCGCGCAAGTCGTAGGTCCCGTGGGTCAGGAGAGCGCCAACCGGCGCGGCCACGAAGGCAACAGCAAGCGCAGCGACCACGAGGGCCGGATAGATGCGGGTCAGGCGGGCTGCGGCGTACTCCAGCACGGTGTCGGAGCGTTCGGCACTGACGGTGATGAGATAGCCGGAGATGGCGAAGAAACCCATGACGCCTGCGGTGCCGAGCTTGATCCCGTATAGCGAGGGTTCCGGGCCGTAGCCGCCCAGCCACCACGAGTGGGAGACGATCACGGCTGCGGCGAAGACCAGGCGCAGGGCGTTCAGCGAGTTTCGTCCGGAGCCCAGTGCGTTACCCAGGGTGCGGTCGCCGAGTATGGCCGGGCTCGGACGGTCCCATGCTCTCGTTGGGGTCTTCATGGGCTGGTCATCTCTTTTTCGGGCACCAGGGACTGTTCGGGTGTCCATCACGGGTGTGACGCGGCTAACATTTCATCTGAATCTACACGAGTAGATCTGAGGGGGTCAAGCGACTTTACCTTCGTCCCGGTTCTCGCGCGAAACAATGAGCGCGCTTCTTGTGCTGTCCCAGAGAAATCGTTCAACGTAACACCCTAGTCGCGCGTGTTTGCCGAAAGATTTCCGCGGGGGGAATTAGTGAGGCGCCGCCATCTAGCCACAGTGTAATGCCCTCCTGCCCGCGCAGTTCCGCCTCCTCGCTGGACTTCCGAACACGTTCCGAATATGATGGATGCATGGCCATCGCAGCAGATCTCCCCGTGGCAACCCGACGCTCATCTGACCTGAGCAAGCACTCCGCCGAGGTTTTCGCCGAGGCCGAGGACCATCCCGTGACGGTGACCCGGCGCGACGGCGAGACGCTGGTTCTGATGTCGCAGCGTGAAGCCGAGGGGCGCTCCCTCCTGCTGAACTTCGCCGCGCAGCTCATCACCGTCACTCTCGATGACCGCGGCACGCTTGCCGAGCGCATGTCGAAGGCTTTCCCCTGGATGCTCGCCCTCTCGCCAGTCGACAGGGAGTCCTGTGCGCAGGACCTCGTCGATGCTGCGCGTGCGTCTTTCTCAACCAACCAGCCGCACCTCGCCATTGCCGAGCTGACCAGCTGGAAAGAGACGGCCACGGCCGTCGCCGCCGGGCTTGGCAGCGCCGACCTCGAGTGGCTTGACGATGACGAGACCGTGGAGCGGCCGTAACTGTGGCCGCGGCCAAGAAGGGCGAGCTGGTCCCCCGTCCATCGAAAAAGATTGAGTACGAGATCCAATTCGCCACCGCCGACGCGCAGAAGGGGTGGCGGGATCTCGTCGCAACGATCCGCAACCCCATGACGGAGACCTGGGACTTCCTCACCCGGACGCCGTTGGCGACGACGCCGACGAACTACCGGCTGAAGGGCGAACTCGGCGTCATCGAGCGAGGTGGCGCGACTTACGAGCGCTGGCAGCACAAACCGACGGCGAAGGGCACCGCACGCATATGGTTCTACCTTAACGAGCGCACGGTCTTTCTGGAGCAGGTGCATACCAGTCATCCGAACGAGACGAAGTAGCCCGAACCAGACTAGTTTCAGCCGAAGCTCACCGGCGACGGCAGTCACCCTCAATCAGCCAGTCGATAGTGCAAGGCGACCGCGCCGTTGCTGAGCGGCTCCGCCGAGATGAGATCGAGGTGTCGGGTGCTAGGCAGTCCGCCCTGGTACAGGGTGGGACCGTGGCCGGCAATCATGGGATGGACAAGGAACTTGTACTCGTCGATCAGATCCAGTTGGTCCAGCTCTGTCGCAAGTTTGCCGCTGCCGACGAGCACCCCGCCGGGAGTCGCATCCTTGAGATCCTGCACCGCCGTTCGCAGGTCGCCGACGACGTGGTGGCTGTTGGTCCACGGGAAGTCACTTCGCGTCAACGACACAACGTACTTCGGCTTGGCCTCCAGCTTGAGCGCCCACTCGCGCATCGCAGGCGGCGCGTCCTCCTCGCCGCGGGCGACCGCCGGCCAGTAGCTCTCCATCATCTCGTAGGTGGTGCGGCCCCAGAGCATTGCGCCCCCCTCGTCCATGAGGCGGGTGAAGTAGGCGTGCGTCTCGTCGTCGGCGATGCCTTCCTGGTGGTCGACGCAACCATCCAGGGTGACGTTTGATGCTGAACGTTAGGAGACCCATACGACGATTTTAGGCCGCCCACTTACCGACGCCTCAACTATCACCGCCTTGCTACGGAGGCTATTCACTGGACTAGTTAACGGGTAGCACGGCGGGCTCTCCTCTACTCAATTCCGTGCAAGGATGCGCAGGTCTTCATTCGAGTAGCGGAACCTCTAGTATTTTGTCCAGTCGAGCGCCTTAATCTTTGCTATGAACAAGGTGAACAGCTGGATCGAGCTACTCGGCGGCTGGTGTTTGGGGCGGCGTCCAAGGACGTCAGATACTCGGCACATGATCGGATCGTGGGCCGCGAAAGCGATGCTTAGTTTCATCGTATTTGAGTGGGTCGTTCAGCTTGGGTGGAAAGGCAATGGCACTTACAGCTACGTGTCGAACTACGTCAGCGACCTCGGCGCGGTACATTGCGACGACGTCGGCAACCCTACCCGCTACGTGTGTTCTCCGTCCTTTGCTGCGATGGATCTGGCTCTTATCTTCATCGGCGTGAACGTCGTGGTAGCGGCCTGTCTCATCACTTCGCCGGTGCTCTGGATTGCAGCACATGCCGGCGACCTTGATGACGCTTACAAGGCGGTACGCCGGGACAAAACTGACGGCAAGATTCGAATGCAGCCCACCGGTTTTGCCAAGGTAACGACAACCATCATTCGTTGGTCGCTCGCCGTCACCGGGCTGGCTATTTTCGCCATCGGCGTCTTCCCCGAAGACTATCCAAATGCAGGCCACACTATTGGAATCCACGACCCGGCCGTCGTCATTCTGTCGTTTGGTATCTTCGTAACCCTCGTCTCGGTCGGCGTGCTCTGGTTCAGGCGGACCGACGCAAGCCTTTGGTTTTTCGGACTGGCCATCGTCGCCGGCGTATCGGGGTTGTTGATGCTGCTCACCGGGGGTAAAACCGATTTCTCAGGCATTTTTGAGCGTGGCGTCATCTACGCGTTCATTGCTGGTCTGGCCATCCTTGGCTTCATGGTCAGTTCTGCGGCCCATCATGAGCGCATTGGCCAACTTCAGCCGCGACCAGTCACAAAGCCGCTATGGGGGCCTCGCCAGGCTGGGCGGCTTGTCGCACCGTTCAGGCGGCGTCACGCGACCGTGCTCGAGATTTAGCAGTCGACCATGCCGCAGGAACCCACCTCTCGTTGGCGAGTCTTGCAGCGGGCCCGGAACGCGGGGTAGCTGTCTCCGCGGCAAGCACTTTGGCCAGTCGTTTCGGCCAGAGCACGTGAACGCCACGAGTCGAGAACGCGCCCCCGATCAGGGGCCAGTTGGCCTCGACGAAGCAGAGCACACCGGTAACCGGAACATCCCCGACGCGGTCGCGCACTACGTCGACCTGTTTGAGCACCCCATCGACCAGTTTCGTGCAATCTCAGCTGGCGAAATCTGCACCACCACACCCCGAGAAAGCAGAAAACCCCTGGCTGACCAGGGGTTTTCTTTGGCGGTGACGGTGGGATTTGAAACCTTTTCAGCACTCTTGCTGGCGGGGGGGAAACCTCTAGATTACGGCACGCCATTTCACACCCGATGTGCCCAAATTGTGCCCTCCCGGTAAAGTCAGCGGATGAATGACGCCCCGATCATGACGGTCGCGGATCTAGCGACTCGGCTAAACGTGTCAACCGAAACGGTCTACCGGATGTGCAGGACCCGCAAGTGGCCAAATAGCAGGATCAGCCGGCTCTATCGATTCGGTGAAGAGCACTACCAAGCGATAATTGCCACTCCGGTGATTCCGGAGCGAAGGCCGCGCACGCAGCGTGAGAACATCGAGTGGCTACTTCGTTTGGTCACTATTCCAGACGAATAGCGTTCAGTGCCGACCCTAGAAAAGCCATTGCTTTGGCCCAACTGATAGCAGAGGATACGGGCATGGGATTCATCTACCGCAAGCGCGTCAAGCTGGGCAAGAATGGCCACATCAACATCTCCAAGTCCGGGGCATCCGTCTCCGAGAAGCTCGGGCGCGTGACGGTGAACAGCCGCGGACGGGTCACTGTGCGAATCCTGCCCAGGCTGACCTTCAGATTCGGCAAGCGCCGCTGAGGTCCCTGGCCGCATGCCAGAATGTGCCAATGAGCCGCTGGGGCGGAGGGCCTTGTCTTTTCCGATTTTGGGGCAACCGGACGAGGCTTCCTCGAAGGCGAGGGTCCCGGAGTCTTGCGTCAGCGCTCACTCCGCACTGGTCGAGCCAAAGGTGTATGAAGGTCTTGAGGCAGGACTTGTGCCATCGAAAGTGTTTGGAGGGCCGCCGGATAGGCGGGGGACAATCAAGGCGATGGACCCAGCGAGAGAGGGCCTGACGATTCCATCTGCATGTAACGAATAGCTCCGGTGCAACTTCCCGACTGGTGGCGTCATCTGGTGCTGGCCGTTTTTGGCTGAAGGATAGAAACGTGCTGGTGGACTCAAGGGCTCGGACTCCGATTCATCACTGTCTCGTCAGCGGAGACGCGGCCTGATAAGAGTTTGTACGTGACGTAGCCGTTCGTTGTTCTGAAGAATCTTCCGACAAGAACTCGAACGTCGTGACAGAGCAGAAGCAGATGCTGGTCGGCTGCATGCCAGTCCCGAAGAGGAGCGCGCACAGCCATGCGCAGACATGCACTTGGCACGCCCTATAGCCAGCTAGGCAGGGTCCTCCGCCTTCATTGAACCGTTACTTCAGTGTGAGTTCCGCGCCACCAGCAGCTGTGGCAGTTTCTGCGCGAAACCGGTAGCCTGCTCGAAGCCGTGCCCCAGTTGGAGGAGTTCAAAATCCTTTCCGTGGTTCATTGCGATTTGAATACCAACGGGCAGTCCGTCGTCGCTGAAGCCGGCAGGGACGGAAATCGCGGGGATGCCGGCTGCGGAGACCAGGGAAACTGAACGCATCCAATCGAGATAAGTTTCCAGAGCAACACCCTCTATTTCTGTGGGATACCTCGCCGCTGCATCGAAAGGAAGCACCTGGGAACAGGGACTGATGAACGCGTCGTAGCGACTAAAGTACTCTTGGATACGTTCATGGAGTCTTGTGCGAGCAAGCGCGGTTTCAACAAGATCACGACTGGTCAGGCGGCGCCCCCGCTCAATATTCCATCGCACTTCGGCTTTTACTTGGTCACCATGGGTATCCACGACATCACCGAAGCCGAGCACGAAATCGAACGCCCTCGTATTTGCGAACACGAGATCCGCGTCTCGAAGGTCCGGAGCGGCCTCCTCGAGATGAGCCCCGAGATCCCGGAACACATTCAGCTGCCCTTCGAGCACGCTAAGGACTTCACGCTGCACTGGGACACCGACGCCGAAATCCGGTGACCATCCGACCCGCAGTCCGCTTAGGTCTGTTTCCAGGGGTTCGGCAAATCGGCGCGGTTGAACAGGGCTGTCAAACGGAGTCCTGGCATCGCGGCCGCTAACAGCCGACATCGCGAGAGCGACATCGCCGACTTCTCGTGCCATGATGCCGGTCCTTCCCAGCCATGCCCAAGCGTTGCGTGTCGGCGCCGAGGGGATGAGCCCAAGGGATGGGCGAAATCCGACGACGTTGCAGAAGGAGGCCGGGATGCGCAGCGATCCCCCCATGTCGCTGCCATCACCGATGGACTGGATGCGTGAAGCGAGAACTGCTGCCACTCCGCCGCTGCTTCCTCCCGCGCTGAGGCCGGTGCTATAGGGGTTGGTGGTGGTGCCGAACACGTCATTGAATGTGTGGGCACCGGCAGCGAATTCAGGAACATTGGATTTTCCGGTGCTGATTACCCCTGCTCTTTTCAACCGATGGATGATGACATCGTCGATGGAGGGGACGTAGTCAGCGAAGATTGGGGAACCTTGGGTCGTCCGCATTCCTTTAGTGTTGTGTGTGTCCTTATGCGTCATGGGAACCCCGTGAAGCGGCGGAAGCTCCACACCGGATGCGGTGAGATTATCGGCGGCGGCGGCAGCGGCGGCGGCGGCCACCCGGTCCTGCGTCACCACGGCGTTGACTGCGGGGTTTAGGGCGTCAATCTGTCTGAAGTGCGCCTCCAGGGCTTCGCGCGCGGAAATGTTCTTCTTCCTGATCTCCGCAGTGAGAACCACGGCCGACAGCAGGTTGATGGGGCTTGTCATCTTTCATTCTTTTCTATTGTCGTCATTTGCCCACCTTGGACAGGAGGGAGGTCAACGCGGCACGGACACCGGTGGTGAGGGTGGGCTCAATAGGGTGCGAAGTACGGAGATTGACATCCAGGGAGTTGTCCGCTGCGGTCATGCGTACCTGAGAGTACGCACTGAACATCGCGTACACGGAGGGTGTAGCGCTCGCTTTGGCCAGGAATCCGAAGCATTCCCTGCCATCACCCCGCGAAACCTTGAAGAACGGCATCGTCGCCATTGACCCGACGGGCACCATCGATCAGGGCGTTCGCGGCAGCGGGATCGTTGGAGCACCTGGGAAGCTGGAAATCTGTTCGATTAATTCGGGGAGAGCCCCCCAGAACTGTGGTGCGGACGTCCTCGTCGAAGTTCTGATGTTGAGGGTGAACTTGGCATCGGCCGGAACGATGTTCTACTTCAACCTCCTTGAACGTTCCGATGGACTGTTTGAGGTGGGAACCGGGGCCGGACTCTTCGACGAACTCGTGACCCGAGCGTGGGGGACGATTTACCGCAACGGGGGTGCGTCCCGGCGCGCCTTCGTGCATCCGGTCGGGAAGTGCGGTGTTCCTTACGTGTCTGACCAGCACCGATGTCAGCAACGCAGCCAGCCGAGGACGTGTCTCGGTGTACCTCGACAGGCCAAGCCCGAGCTCACGGAACGTTCCGTCCGGGTCCATGAAATCGCGTTGGATGTCGATCGGAAGCAGTGCTGTGTGCGCCGGGTTGACTAGGTCTGCAAGCTCGGTGAATACAGCCTTACCCTCAATGTTGATCGATGTCATTCCTTGTTAAACCCCTACTGCCGAGCGGCTTTCCCGCCGTCGTTGGATACTGCACAGATGGCGTACGGTCGTTGCTGATGGGGCGGACGGTCACGATCCCACCGTCCGCCGTAAGCGGAAAGTGGCAGGCGACGGCGTGGCGGCCGCCGCTCACTTCGAGCTTCGGTTCTTCGACTGCGCACAGGGCCGTCGCCAGAGGACACCTGGTGCGGAACCGGCAGCCGCTTGGCGGTTCGATTGCAGACGGGATCTCGCCCGAGAGCCCCGCGCTCTGCTTGCTCCGCTCCCGAGCCGGGTCCGGCACTGGAATCGAACGGATGAGGCCAGCGGTATAGGGATGGCGGGGCGCATTGTAAACATCATCGCTCGGTCCGATCTCGACCAGCTTGCCCAGATACATGACCCCGATCCGGTCTGCCATGTACTTCAAAAGCGAAAGGTCATGCGAAATCACAACGTAGGTGAGCGAAAACTGGGCCTGGAGGGAACGCATCAGGTTCAGGATCTGCGCTTGAACGGACACATCGAGGGCCGACACCGGCTCGTCGGCGACGATGACTTTCGGTCGCAGCACGAGTGCCCGGGCCATTGCGATTCGCTGACGCTGACCGCCCGAGAACTCGTGCGCGAAGCGTTCTGCCGCGTCACGGGGCATCCCTACAGCGTCCAGCAGTTCGTTCACCGTGGTGCGGCGGTCGCGGGCAGAGCCGATGCGCTGGGCATCGAGCGGCTCCGCGACGAGATCGGCGACGGTCATTCGCGGGTCGAGGGCGGCCGAGGAATCCTGGAACATCATCTGGAGGTCGCGTCGCCGGCCACGCCACTCACTTGACGACATGCGTGCGATGTTGTCGCCGCCGAAGCTCACTGTCCCGTGGGTGGGGGATTCGAGTCCGACGAGCATCCGGCCGATCGTCGTCTTACCGGAACCAGACTCGCCGACGATGCCCAGCGTCTCACCCTCATGAACGTCTAGGCTGACTCCTGACACAGCGTGAAGCACACGACGCGGCTTGAACGCGGCCGGGTTCTTGACGTGGAACTCCTTCTCGACTGCGTATAGCCGCATCAGCGGCGCACCGGCGTCGACCAGAGTCTTCGGCTCCGGGAGACTTGCCGTGACGAATCCGTCCCCAACCGGATCACTCCCGATGCCGACCGAGCGCGGGTGGAAACACGAGTGCGTGTGCACAGGTCCAACCTTGATGACCGGCGGGTTCTGGGTGCGGCACTGTTCGTCGGCGAATCGACAGCGCGCCGCAAAACGGCACATCTCGGGGAGATCAATCAGTCGAGGCGGTGTTCCGGGTATGGAAGCGAGGGCTTGCCGGGAATCGAGGTCGAGGGTCGGCATCGATTCGAAAAGTGCCTGCGTGTAGCGATGCCGGGGATCTGCAAACAACGCCGGTGTAGGGGCCTCTTCCACGATCCGTCCACCGTACATAACTGCTACTCTGTCGGCGTGGCCCGCTATGACGCCGAGATCGTGGGTGACGAGGATGATGCCCATGCCCAGTCGCTTCTTGAGATCGTCGAGGAGTTCCAGGATCTGCGCCTGGATCGAGACATCAAGTGCCGTCGTCGGTTCGTCAGCGATGAGGAGCCGTGGCTCGCAGATCAGGGCGATCGCGATCATGGCCCGTTGACGCATGCCGCCGGAGAGCTGGTGTGGGAAATTGTTCAGGCGATCCTTTGGTTGTGGCATTCGGACCAGGGAAAGCACCTCCACTGCACGTTGATCCGCAGTGCGGGCCGACGATGAGGGGTTATGGATGCGATAGGCCTCTCGCAACTGGCTGCCGATCGTCCGCGTCGGGTTCAGCGACGTCATGGGGTCCTGGAAGACCATCGCGATGTCATTGCCTCGGAGGCGTCGAAGGTTCTTGGGGTGCATCGTTGTAAGCTCGCGGCCGGCGAACCCGATTGACCCGCAGACGATCGACCCGCCCGGAGGCAGCAACTGCAGCACGGACATGCCGGTCATCGTCTTTCCCGATCCGGATTCTCCGACCAACCCGACGGTCTCGCCGGCCTTTACGGAGAAGCTGACCCCGTCCACCGGACGGACGAGGCCTGTCGGCGTGCGGATTTCGACCTGTAGGTCCCGGATCTCCAGCAGGACGTCGTCCCTTCTGTTGTTCCCCCCACGAGCCGAGGGGCCTATTTTCGTTGTAGCGCTCATGCCGTCTCCTTGGATCCGTTGTTCGTGCGGCGACTGAAGCTGATGGGCCGGAAAAGCATGCGCTTCCTTCGACCCTTGTAATCGATGAGCGTCATCACCCAGTCGCCCGCGAAGTTCGATATGAGAATGGTGGCCGTGATGGCGATACCGGGGAAGGTCGACAGCCACCACGCGGTGGAAAGGCTCGTAGCGCCGGCCGCGAGGTCGCTGCCCCAGTCAGGATTGGGGAGCTGGACCCCTAGGCCCAGGAAGCTCAGAGTCGTCGCGGTGAGCACAGCCCAGCCGACTGCGCTACTGGCCATTACGATGACCTCGGAGGCCAGATTCGGCAACAGATGACGCACCGCGGTGCGAAGGCCACTCGATCCGAAGACTTTGGACGCCTGAACATACTCGATCGAACGCAGTTTCCGCACGGAAGCCTCGACGACCCGCGCGAATCCGGGCGTGTAGGCGACGCCCAACGCGAAAATGATGCTGTTGACGCCGGAGCCAATCGACGCGATCAGGATGAGGGCGATAAGCAGGACCGGAAGGGCCAGCAGCACGTCGACTACTCGCATCACCATGATGCTGAGGACGCGGGGGGCCATGCCACCCACGACACCGATGGTCACTCCGAGAAGAGTTGCCAGCAGCACTCCGCCGAGGCTCGCGGCGAGTACAGGTTGGGCGCCGTACACGACGCGGCTGAACAAGTCTCTGCCGAGCTGGTCGGTACCGAAGATGTACGCTCCACCCGGTGGAGCCAGGAACTCCGGGCCGTTGAAGAGGGGGCTAATGGGCGCGATCAGTGAGGGACGGATCAGCAGGACCACAAGCAGAAGGAATGAGATCGACATCCCGCCTGAGCTCAGGATCTTGGCGACGCGACCCATGTTGTGACGGCGGGGAGCGGGCGTTGCCCGAGCGATAGGTGCAGTTATCATAGCTGGCTCCTGTTGAGAATACTGTTCGTGATTCCGCTATGCCGACGATGAGGCGAGCCGGGTGCGTGGATCGATAGCACCGACAGCGAGATCGACAATGAGGTTGATCAGGATGTACCCGATCCCAATCAAGACGATTGAACCCTGGACCACGGGTATGTTCTTGGTGGTGATCGAGGTGGCCAGAAAGCTTCCGACGCCGGCGCGGCCGAAAATGATTTCGGTGACGGCGGCGCCGGTGAGGATGTTCCCGAATTGCAGGCCGATCATGGTGACGGCAGGGATGGAGGAATTGCGGAAAACGTGGCCCATAAGGACCCGCAATTCCGAGCATCCACGGGCTCGCGCCGACTTGACGTAGTCGCTCCGGTACTCCACGATGACGCGGCCGCGGATGAGGCGCGTCAGGATCGCCGAGTAACCCCAGCCAAGCGAGATGGCGGGGAGGACAAGCGCCCCTAGGGTGCCGTCATCGATCGCCGGGAGCCAGTTCATCTGGATGCTGAAGAGGAGCACCATAACCAGTGCGAGGAAGAAGTAGGGGACAGCGACGCCGAAGAACGAGACGCTGCGGGCAACTTTGTCGAGAAGCGAGTTCGGGCTGACCCCGGCTACCAGGCCCAGCGGGACGCCGATCACTATAGCGACGAGCATCGCCGCGCCGGTCAGCATCAGGGTGCTCGGGGCTCGCGACAGCAACTCGCTCGCGACCGGGTTGTGCGTGACATACGATGTGCCCAAGTCGCCGCGGAGAAGTTGCTGGATGAAATTCGTGTACTGCACCCAGAATGGATCGCTGAGCCCGAGTTGGCGGCGAAGATCGGCGACCTGTTGCGGTGTCGCATTGGAACCGAAGAGCATCGCCTGTGCGGGATCGCCGGGCACCATGTGGATCAGTGTGAAGGCGATCATGGTCACTCCAATCACAACTGGGATTGACGCTAAAAGGCGGCGCAGTATGAAGGCCATGATTCAGCCCTCGAAGCTGTTCGCTGATCGCGGCGCCGGTGTTGTGCGTTGCTCGTGGATCATGGACGTCTCCCTCAGTGCTCTTCGTTGAGTACCGTTCTGCAGCACGATTGCCACAGACATGTTTCAGATATATCAGAGTTTGACTTCTGATTCTAGGGTCTGGGGGTGGCATATGGTCGCCTACTGACGTGAAAAATAGGTGACCAAGGATAGTGATCGCAAGGGCCGGTGTTGGGGGGGCGTGCGCGGTTATCCGCTGCTGGAGCGGTTCGAGGGTGACGTGGTAGCCGAGTGCTTCGAGCTGGCGGAGGATGCGGACTTTGCTGAGCAGGGCTGGTGCCGGGGTGTAGTAGTCGGGCCGGGGTCGGCACAGCATTCACCCGTGGTGAGCCGTGCCAGGCGGCGGTCAGCATTGAATGTTCGACGGCGACGAGCCCCTTCATGGTCCGCGGCGGGACTTGATGCGGCGGTACTTCGCCTCGAAGTAGGTGGTTTGGGAGCGCGAGACCGCGAGACTGCGGTGCCCAGGGCGCGTTTGAGGCACTTGTTGCCGGGCCCTGGTTTTTTGTCAAAAGGCTCCATGAGTTCACCGATCCGCGCGGCGAGGGCGGCGATGTCCGTGCTGTGGGCATCGATCCGGTTCAGAAACAGCCGGGCAATGAATGCGTGGTGGGCGTTGAAGCGGCCCGTCAGCGCCTCGGTCAGCGCGGGGATCTTCCGTCGCATGCTCCTCTTCGCCAGTTCGGCGAGCGCTGCCGGGTCGTTCTGACCCTCGATCAGCGTCTGGAGCCAGAGAGTCACCGCTTCTGGGCGGCCCGAGTAAGGATCTTCCATCCCAGCGCGGAGCGAAGCGCCCCTCAGGAACTAACCCGTCAACGGGGCCGGATGCTCCAGCGGATGTTCCCAAATGTTGATGGGAACCACACCGACCGCACGACCCTGGGCATCGATCAGTCTGCCCATTCGCTTGACGGTTCTCAGCACGATAAGCCGGTCGACGATTCGCACCTGGGGCAGCTTTAGGGAAATCGCCGACTCCAGTCTGTGCACCTCTTCGACCGTCCTCAACCATGCGGAGAGAATCAGGTTCGACGCGGCGGCAACGGTTGCGCAAAGTCTGACCTGCCGGAACCGGCTGAGCACTCTGGCGGAGTCGGCGAGAACGTCGATGGGCGCGTCCGCCCAAAGGTAAACCTGCACAGGCCATTCTGAGAGTTCAGCCGACACATCGGTGCGGGGAAGCATGATCCCGCTCCGGATTAAACGATTCGTGTGCCGGCGCACGCTGGTCGCACTGACGCCGGTGAGGCTGGCAAGCTCGGAATACGAAGCGCGCCCGTTCATCGCGAGTAGCCTCGCGATCGCCTTCAACTCTTGTGTCATGGTGATTGGATTGGCTTCTCTCGGGCCGGCGTCCAGTTCGAGGCGGGAACGCTCCAGAATCCGTTGCGGGTTTTGGTCGAAATTGATCAGGCGCCAGGAGGATCCCTCTTTATAGAGCTTCGTCGCAACACGCGCGCGGGCGCTAAGGATGTTCTCCGCCACGCCGAGATGCTCAAGCAGATAGTGTGCGAGGGTAGCCAGGTCCGACACTGCGATCGTGATGAGCATGTCCGCGCTGCCTGTGGTGAGCTCCACGCTGACCACGAGGTCGTGCTGGGCCAGTTTGGTGGCGACGTCGAACCGCTGCGCCGGCGCACAGTTGATCTCGACATAGGCCAAGCATTGTTCCGCACGCCACGCAATCCCGGGCGAAGCGGTCACCCACGCCGTCCCCTCATCGGCGATGCGTTGCCAATGGCGCGCCGCGGTCACGGGACTGATCCGTAGCGCCTCGCCGATCGCCGACCAAGGAGCGCGTGGGGCCACCTGGAGAGCGCCAATCAACATCTGATCCTCGGTGCTCAATTTGGTGGATTCCTTCATTTTGTCGCCTCTTTTGGTTGATTTATTCAACGTTAACCGCACGATACAAACGTAATCCTAGGCTGAGGCAACTATCCCAGAGAGGAGCCTTGAAATGTCACTGCATGAATCATTGCGCCTAGCGGCGAAGGAATTGGCTCCGGAACTAGTCGAGTTGCGGCACCGCCTGCATCGTCGGCCTGAAATTGGGCTGAATCTGCCCCGGACGCAGGAAACTCTGCTCGATGAGCTCGAGGGCCTCGGGTTGGAAATCACGCTGGGGCGGAAACTCACTTCGATCACCGGTGTCTTGCGAGGTGAACGCCGCAACGGCCGAGCCGTCCTTCTGCGCGCCGACATGGATGCTCTTCCGGTGCAGGAGCTAAGCGGGGTGGACTACACAAGCGAGATTGAGGGGGCCATGCACGCCTGCGGGCACGACATGCACATGTCGATGCTCGTCGGAGGCGCCCGATTGCTGGCTGCGCGCCGTGACTCGCTGGATGGCGACGTCGTGTTCATGTTCCAGCCGGGCGAAGAAGGCTGGGACGGTGCAGGCGCGATGATCGAGGAAGGTGTACTCACCGCTGCCGGGCCGATGGTCAGCGCCGCCTACGGAATGCATGTGCTGTCCGGGAAGAGTCCGGCGGGCGTCTTCACGACGCGCGGCGGCACGATGATGGCCTCGAGCAGCCGTTTGAAGGTGACGGTTCAGGGCCGGGGCGGCCACGGCTCGACACCGCACCTAGGTGCGGATCCGATCACCGCGGCTGCGGAAATGATTATGTCCCTCCAGTCGATGGTTACGAGGCGATTCGACGTCTTCGATCCCGTTGTCCTGACTATTGGAACCATCCGTGGCGGCACGCGCTGCAACATCATTCCGGACACTATTGAATTCGAGGCGACAGTCCGTACTTTTTCGGAGCGCAGTGGCGAACTCATGAGGAGCGCCGCAACGGATGTTTGCCAAGGAGTCGCCAGGGCGCATGGACTGTCGGTCGAGGTGGATTTCATCAGAGAGTATCCGGCAACTGTGAACGATCCATCCCATGCCGCCTTAGTCGCGGAGGTCGTGGGAGAGCTGTTTGGCCCCGACCAGTTCCAGATCATGGCCTCTCCCGATACCGGCTCGGAGGATTTCTCACGAGTACTGCAAGCGGTGCCTGGCAGCTACATGTTCCTCGGTGCTTCCATGTCGAAGGATTATGAAAGGGCGCCGTCCAATCACAGCCCTCTGGCGACTTTCGACGACGACGTACTCGGAAACGGCGCTCTACTCCATGCCGAACTTGCGATCCGTTCGTTGGCCGGCCTCGCTGCGCCAATGCACTAGAGCAACGGCAGCAGGAACTTGGCGATTGGACTTCGCATAACGGCGGCATCTTCAAACAGGCAGTTGAGGTGCAACTGATATGTCACACCGCACCCGAATGCTGGAGTGGGCAACAAGAGAGAAACGATGATGAGAGTAAGGGTAGATCGTGAGCGATGATACAAGTTCGTACGGAAGCTCCTTCCGTCAAGGCGCACTGCCGATAAGCAGTGTGTTACCGGTGTCGGCTTTCTCGCGCCGGAGTGTTCTGAAAGCAGGTGGCCTTTCGCTGGCCGCAGTTGGCATGAGTTCGATGCTCGCCGCGTGCTCAGGGTCGAACTCCGCCGCGATTAAGAGTTCCGATTCGCTAACCGTCGGGGTTTACCAGGAGCCCGACTCGCTCGATCCGGCTGCTACCGGTTTGGCCATGTCGTCCATGATGATCTCGGGCGTCTTTGACCCGCTTGTGTGGTGGCTGCCGAATGCGTCCGGGGTGAACGAGTTCTTCCCGGGTCTGGCTAAGACGTACAGGGTATCGGCCGATGCTACGACCTATACTTTCTCGTTGCGCGATGACGTCGATTTCCACGATGGCACCCACTTCGACGCCACCGCCGTCAAGGCGACGCTGGACCACATTGTGGATCCAGCGACGAAGTCCCGATCGGCTATTGGCTCGCTCGGCCCGTACAAGGAAACCGTCATTCTCGACAAATACACGGCTCAGGTCGTGTTCAGTGAGCCGAACGCGGCCTTCCTGCAAGAGATGACGACGGTTCTCATGGGCATGGCATCGCCAACAGCCCTCGCGAAGTACGGGCCCGCCGGCTTCGCCAATAACCCGGTCGGTACTGGCCCGTTCAAATTCGTGGAATACGTGTCGCAGGACCACGTCACGCTGGCGCAGAACCCGTCGTACAAGTGGGGACCGAGTCTGTTCGGTGCGCCGGGACCAGCCAAGCTGAAGAATATCACTTTCAAGATCCTGCTCGACACGAATGCACGGTACAACGCGCTGCGAGCTGGTCAGATCCAGCTCGCCATGAATCTCGATCCGGACACGATCCAGACGATCAAGGGTTCATCGCAGTTCACGCACTTCGACGTCCCGTCTACCGGGCAGCCGTATGGCTTCCCGATCAACGTCACGAAGGGACCTACCGATGATCTGCGTGTCCGTCAGGCGATCCTGCACGCCATCGACCAGGATGCGCTGAACAAGTCGGCGCTCAGGGGAGCCTACACCCCGGCGCACAACGTACTCACGCCGAGCACCCCGGGCTACAGCAAGGCGGCCGACTCGATGTACCCCTATGACCCCGAAAAGGCCAAGAGCCTGCTCGACGCGGCGGGGTGGACCGTCGGAAGCGACGGCACGCGCAGTAGGAACGGCGCTCCGCTGGACCTCAGCATCCTGATCCAGTCCGCGAACGGATTCGACTTGCCAACCCAGTTCGTGGTCAATGCGCTGAAGCAGGTTGGATTCACGTCGAGTACGACGTCGCAGCCGTTCACTACAGCGATGGCGTCCTACAACCAGGGAGGCCAAAACCTCTCGGCGATCTTCTATTACGACGTCGATCCCTTCATCCTCAACAACTTGGTCTCGACCGGGCAGATCAAGTCAGGGTTCAACTGGGCGCACTACAGCAATCCAGCGATCGATGCCGCGCTGAAGGAGGGGAACGCCATCGTCGACCCCGCCGCCCGGACGGCCGCTTTCGAGAAGGTCACCACGACTTTGATGGAGGACGCGATCTTCTTGCCCCTGTGGAACGTCAGCGGTTCTTACTCCGCTGCCTCGAACCTCAAGGGACTGCACTTCGGGCCAACCGGCTACTCGCTGTTCCACACCGCGGAATTGGCCTGAGGATGGGCCGCCCGTTGTCATCAGGACCGATAGCGGGCGGACCGTCGACCACTCAGAAAAGCAAACGCAACATATGTCGTGAGGCGGCGATATGCTCGCGCATAAGCGCTTGCGCGCGTTCGGGGTCGTTGGCCCGCAGCGCGGAGACCAGCGGGGCGTGGGAGAGCATTGACGTGTCATGGTGGTGGTGCGTTGAGAAGTAGAAGCGCCATAAGCGCAAATTGTGCAGGAGCAGACGGTCGGCCGCGCCTTGCAGCAGCGAGTTGTCGATCATCTTCACCAGGAAGTGATGAATCTGATAGTCGGCCAGTAAGTATTTTTCGGTGTCGGCGGACCCTCGGGCTTCGTCCGCTAACTCAACCAGACTCTCGATGTGCGCGAGATCGTCATCGGTCGCACGGAGGGCGGCTATATAAGCGACACCGCACTCTATGGCCTCGCGGGCCTCGAATAGGTCCAGCACGCCCTTCAGGGTCAGCGGGGTCACCGTCGTGCCGCGCCGCGGCATCACGGCAATAAATTCGTCCGAAGCAAGTCGCGTGATCGCCTCGTGTATGGGAGTCCGTCCGATGCTGAGCTCGGCAGATAAGGATTGTTCGTTGACGACTGTGCCCGGAGGCAAACGTAAGTCGAGAATCATGTCGCGGAGCAGTGAATATGCGAGTTCGCTGTTACGCAGCTTTGGTGCGGGCAATGGATGGTCCTTCCCCAGTGCAGTGAGCATATGACAGGGACGGTCGTGGATCGTTCATGCCCGTTTTGTAACATATCAGCTTCCCTGGCGGGTAGCTGTCAGCTCGTACGCGGCCAGTTCTGATCTTCGGGCTGCATCCGTTCCTTGATTCTATGGCTGGTCCCCGAGGGCTCAGCATTTTGCAGATTTGATCTATCCATTTTGATCTACCCATAAGATATTTTTCACACATCGCAAGTCGGATGTTGGTATATCACAGGTATCCGACTCGCCCCGAATTCAGGAGTTGCGATATATGTCTGGTGTTCTCGGTCCGAACGACTTGTTGCTTAGGAACGGTATCGCTTTGGTTGGGGAGGATCTGCGGTCGGAGCCGTTTGGTTCGCTCATCGTGCGCAACGGCCTCGTCAGCGAAATCTCGAGCGAGGAGCTGGACTCCGGCGGCGCACCCGAACTCGATGTGCATGGCGCGTTCGTGCTGCCAGGATTGATTGACAGCCACGTCCACTTCGACTTGGCTGCGCATCCGGACCCGTTCATTCATTGGGATCGGATCCCGTTTGTGCGTTCGATGACGTGCCTGCACAACGGGTTGCTGGCGCTGCGCGCCGGTATCACGTCGGCTCGCGATCTTGGATCGGTGGACCACATGGTCCTCGACTACAGCCGTCAGGTGAGCGATGGTTACCTGATCGGTCCGCAGGTCATCGCGGCCGGGCGCCCGATTACGATGACCGGAGGACACTGTGCAGACTACGGGCGGGTCGCCGACGGAACGGAAGAGCTCAGGCTAGCTGTCCGTGAGCAGATCGCGGCCGGCGCCCGGGTCATCAAGTTGATGGCGACGGGCGGAATCTCCTCTCCAGGCAATCCCGGGCTCGCGCAGTTGACGGTGGAGGAAATGTCCGTGGCAGTGGAGGAAGCGCACAAGGCGGGACTGTCCGTCGCAGCACATGCCCACGCCCCCGACGGCATCGCCAACGCCATCGAAGCCGGTGTCGACACGATTGAGCATGCGGCGTTCGCGGGCGACCAGTCCTTCGAATTGATGAAGGCTAATGGGACGATGCTGGTTCCGACGGTCAGTGCGCTCAACCCGATCGAGGCAGGCATCGGCATCCCTGCGGCCACTGTGGACAAGAGCCTTCGGGCCCGGGAAATCTTCCGGCAGAGCACCGCGCGAGCGATCGCGGCGGGGGTGCGGATTGCAGCCGGCACTGACGCGGGAACGGCTTTCAACCCCATCGGTGGCCTCCTCGGCGAGATGCAGATGTACGTCGAAGGTGGATTGACCGCGGCCGAGGCCCTTAAAACTGCCACTGTCAACGCAGGCAGGCTGGTCCGTGCCCCGGGAGCCGGAAGCCCGGAGGTTGGTGTGATCGCAATCGGAAGCAGGGCGGACCTACTGGTCGCCGAAGGCGATCCGCGGAGCGATCTCGAGGCGCTACGGCGTCCTGCGCAGGTGATCGCCAACGGGCGACTGGTCGACCTGGACTGGGCGGACAAGACCATCGGCGAGCTCGCCGGAATGTTGGAATAACGGAGGAATCACAATGATCATCGACATGCACATGCACATTGACAATGTGCCTTCACTCGGTTGGGAAATGTCGGCAGAACAATGTATCCAGGCGATGGACGATGCCGGCGTGGATAAGGCGGCGGTCATGACCATCACCGACCTGCCAGGCCTCAATTCCCGGTCGTTGGAACTCATCGCCGAGGCCTGTAACAGCTACCCGGGCCGTCTGTACGGTTTCATTCGGTTGAATCCCGCATATCTGGAGGAGTCGAAAACCTTGCTCACGCAAGCGGTCACCAAACTGGGGTTCCGCGGCCTCAAACTTCATCCGGTCTCCAGCAATCAGCATCCAGGCGGAGCGGCGACGATCGAGCTGATCCGACTCGCCGGTAAACTCGGAATCCCGACACTGTTCCATTGCGGGGACGAGCCGATGACGACGCCGCTCTCGATTGCACCTGCCGCGGCGGCGTGCCCGGAGTCGCGCATTATTCTCGGGCACATGGGCGGCTACTTCCACGTCGAGGAGGCGATCGAGGTTGCCGAACGGTATCCGAACATCATCCTGGAGACGTCGGCGATGCCCTACCCGGAGAAAATCCGCGCTGCTGTGGAGCGGATCGGAGCAGGGCGGGTGATCTTCGGTAGCGATGGTCCGGTGAGCTCGCCGTCGCTTGAGGTGCAGAAAGTCACACTCGCCGACCTCGGGGCCGAAGCGACCAGACTAGTGCTGGGCGGCAATGCCGCGAAATTGTTGGCGGTGGCAGCATGATGATCGATGCCCTGGTCTTTCTGGGGAAGTCCCGCTTCGGCTATCAACTCGATGCGGCACAAGCCGTGGACGCCATTGAGCGCAACGGTGCCTCGGCCGCGATCGTCGCGCCGATGCATCCACGCGGGTGCGATTTTGCTGCGGTCAACGACGAGGTGGCTAAAGCCGCGCAGGATTCGGATGGCAGGCTGGTCGCGCTCGCGCGCGTCGACCCATGGGACGGAAAGCTCGCGGTCTCCGAATTGAGGCGTGCGGTCGCCGAGCGCGGTGCGCGTGGGGTGTTCCTGCACCCGGCGGAGGAGCACTTCAGGATCAACGACTCTCGCGTACGTCCCATCGTTGAGTGCGCCGCGGAATTGGGAGTCCCCGTCATGGTCGCGACCGGCTACTACCTCTATTCCGAGCCTGTGCAGATTACGCAGGTCGCTCAGTGGTGCCCCGAGAATCCTCTCGTGCTCACGAACGGCGGGCAGTTCAACATCTCCGGTATGGCGCAGTTCGACGCCGAGCTCGCTCTGCGGAATGACAACGTTTTCGTGCAGACGACTGGCATGTACCGTGAGGACTTTCTGGAGCGCGTTGTTGCTACATTCGGCGCCGAACGTCTGATGTTCGCCACCGCAGCGCCGCAGTTCAACATGGCGTACGAGCGAAAGAGGGTCGAAATGGCGCACTTCAGCGGCGCGGAACGCGGTCTCATTTTTGGCGGCAATGCCAAACGCCTCTTCGGACCGATCGGAGGTATTTGATGTCGAAGCGGGGAGTTCTTACAGGTCGCACTGCGCTTGTCACGGGAGCTGCGAGCGGGATCGGTGCGGCCATCGCGGAGGCATACGCCGAAGCAGGCTCGCGGTTGTGCCTCGTCGACCGGGCACCAGGGGACGCGATCGCTGAGGTACGGGAACGTTGCGCATCGTTCGGAAACGAGGTCGTTGTTCTCCAGGCTGACGTCGCCGACGAGGGCGACGTCGATCTCATGTTTCGCGACGCGCGTGACGAGCTCGGAGTGATCGACGTGCTCGTGAACAACGCGGGAATCCTGACCGAAGCCCCCATCGCGGAGATGTCGACGGAACTCTTCGACGAGATGATCTCGATCAACCTCCGGAGCGTGTTCCTGTGCTCGCGAGCCGCGCTGCCCTCGATGCTTGAGCTCGGATTCGGTCGGGTGATCAATATCGCGTCGCAAGTTGGTCAAAGAGGGGGAGCTCGATTGGCTCACTATGCCGCCGCCAAAGCCGGCGTCATCGGGTTCACCCGCTCACTCGCCCGCGAGGTCGGAGGGACCGGAATTACCGCCAACTGCATCGCGCCGGGCCCGATCAAGACTCCGCTCGGCGGTCAACTCTCCGAGGAGTGGACGATGTCACTCATGGCCGGGCTTCCGCTGAAGCGAATCGGTGAACCCTTCGAGGTGGCCCCGACTGCGGTGCTGCTCGCCAGCGATCCGGGCGGCAACCTGTACACCGGGCAGAGTCTGGGACCAAACAGCGGGGACGTGATGCTGTGAGCCAGCGGGCAGTGTCTCGTGACGGGAGCGGCGAGCGGCATCGCTGCGCTATCGCGCTCGGCGCGGCCGCATCCGGATGGAGCGTCGCCGTGGGGACTTTCGACGGTGACGGCGGTTTCAGCCGGTCATCGCGCTGAAGGCAGAACTGTTGATATCTGTTCATGCGGATCAGCACTCGCTACGCGCCATATCGATGACAACGAAATCTGATGACCGTGGCTGACCATCCCCTTACTAATGACATCGCCGGGGACACAGCATGCTGATACAGGCGGCTCTAGTCGCAGCCGCTGGACTCTTGGCCGGGGCGGCCAACGCCATAGCAGGAGGGGGGACCCTAATCACCTTTCCAGTCCTTCTGGCAGCCGGCCTTCCACCCATAACCGCCAATATCACTTCATCGATCGGTTTGGTTCCTGGATACGCCGGGGGCGCGGTTGCGTACAGACGTGAACTCGGACTTCAAAAGAATCGACTCAAATTCTTGGCGTTACCGACGGTAATCGGAGGGATACTTGGTGCCCTCCTGCTGCTAACAACTCCGTCAGCTACCTTCCAGGCTGTAGTTCCCTACTTGATACTCATGTCATGTGTGCTCCTGTCAATACAGCCTCAGCTGGCTGTGCTGGTCAAGAAAGCACGAGCTCAATCAGGAAAGCGAGAAAGCGAACTCGGACCGGCTGTCTATCTTGCGGTATTTGTCGCATCGATTTATGGGTCCTTTTTTGGAGCCGGCCTGGGCATTCTGCTGCTTGCAGTGCTTGGCATCTATATCAGTGACCATCTCCAGCACCTGAATGGACTCAAGAGTCTACTATCACTAATAGTAGTGATAGTGGGGGTAATCATCTACCTCGTCTCCGGGCAGGCACGCCTGGACCTGGTCGTAATTCTCCTGGTCACGTCCTACGTTGGAGGGACGATTGGAGGGGCACTCGCCCGTCGGATCCCGCAAACCGCCCTACGTTGGATCATCTGTGCGCTTGGAATCATCGTCGCCCTTGTAATGCTGACACGCCGGTAGGAAAAACTTGGCGGAGATCACAGGCTAGGAATTCGCATGAGCGGCCCGAATGGATCCAAGGCGAGCCCGGAGGCCAGGGAGAAGCCGTGGCGGCGCTACGACCAATGATCATTCGGGCTCGGCACCTTGATCACGTTGGGTCAAAACCGATACCCCCGGTCACGCCCAGTCGAACTGCCGCGCAGCGGGCACCCGCTATGGCTGAGTCCGGCCTGTACACCGGAACATGCGGGGGCGTTGTGGTCTGGTCGGGAAGCAGGGGGCGCCGGTCCGTCAGCCGGTTCGGCTGACGGTGAGTTTAAAGTCGTATCTGTCGGCGCGATAGAAGCTTTTGGCGTACTCTGCGATCCGTCCTTTCTCGTCGAAGCCCCTCCGGACGACAACAAGTGCGGCTGACCCGGGCGGTACATTCAACAGATCGGCGATCTGGCCCTTGAGGATCTGGGCGCTGATCTGTTGCTCAGCGCGGTCGATGCGCAAGTTGTAGCTGGCAGCGAAGACGCCATACAGGGGGCGCTCGAGATCCTGGTGCAGGAGGCCTGGGTACATGTGTGCGGGGAGCCAGATCTCCTCAAAGCACATGGGGAACCCGTCGGCGAGTCGAAGACGCTCGAGGTGGAGGATGGCGCTTCCGGATTCCAATTCGAGTTTGGCGGCGATTTCGGGCGCGGCCGGTACCTGTTCCACCTGCAGCAGTCGGGTTCCGGGCCGCTGACCCCTTGCAAGCATGTCCTCCGTGAACGAGGTCAGACGGTTGTCCTTCGAGATGCGTTGGGAGGCGACAAAGGTCCCGCGGCCGCGGACCGCGTAGATGCGCCCATCGTTCGCCAGACTCTTGAGCGCCTGACGCACGGTGGAACGGCTGACCTGATAGCGCTCGGCCAGCTCGCGCTCTTGGGGCAGCGGAGCATCAGGCTCGAGCCCCGACATGTTCTGGAGGATCTCCTCACGTACCCACTCGTGCTTGACCCGCATCGGCATCGTCATGGTCGCATACTCCCTTCCTGCTGACGCCCGGCACCGGCAACGACCGGCGGTCCAAGCTTCGAGCGGATTCATCTTCTCAGAATCCATTGACCTACTGAAAAAGCTACTGTTACGATAACACGCAGGTCCAGACCTAGGACTATTTGGTACGAACCAATTGTGCCGCTGATGAGGAGAAGTTAATGACTCGAAAATCACTCCCACGCCACGCCACTGTCGCATCCATTGCCATAGTCGCTGTGGGCATCGCATTGTCCGGATGTGGAGCCTCAGGCTCTTCATCCACCAACGCCAACGGCGTAACCAACCTGAAGATGATCATGGAGCCGGGACCCGAGGCAGACTCGATGTCAAAGCTGGTCGACGCTTTCAACTCCGGGCAGGGCGCCAAGGACAAGATCCACGTAGAGATCGACCAGCTCAGCCGCACAGACACCTTCGCAAAGGAAGCGGCCCTGATGTCCACCCAGTCCTCGGACTACGACATCTACCGCACCACGAGCTACCTGATTGCTCAGCACGCGCCCTATCTGGAACCGCTGACACTGAACGGGGACAATTACTTCAAGGCCCCCCTTGAGTCGCTGCAGGTTGGCGGGAAGCAATACGGGATCCCGCTGGATCCGAGCGTGCACCTTCTTTACTACCGGACCGACCTGATCGACCAGATGCTCAAAGACGCGTCGACATACGAGAAGGTCAGCCAAGACGTGCTCGGCAAGAAGCTCGAGCCGAAGAGCCCGGATCAGTGGACATGGGATGACTACATCGCCTCCGCGGCCTACTTCACGAAGAAGTACAACCCGAACTCGCCCACGGCTTATGGTACGCAGCTGCAGGCCAAGAACCTGCTTTACAACGCGATGGTGTGGGACGACGTCCTCTGGGGCTTGGGCGGGAACTGGCTGAACTCTGCCGGCCAGCCGGACCTGACCAGTACTGCGGCTCAGAATGCGGTCAATGTCTACCGGACCGTGTACACCAAGGGACTTACCGCGGCCGATTCCGACCAGGCTGAATTCCCCGAGACCGAGGCAGCGCTCGGCAGCGGGAACGCCGCGTTCGCCGTCCAGTGGAATGCCGGCTATGACCAGCTCAACGATGCTTCCAAGTCGCCAAAGACCGCGGGAAAGATCGGCATCGCCCCGGTTCCGGGCGGCAAGACCCATGTTCACGCGCTGTCCCTGGGCGTCAATAAGTACGGAAAGCACACGTCCCAGGCGGAAGAGTTCATCAAGTACCTTGACGACCCGGCAACCATGGGCAGCTATGTCGGGGACGGTGGCATCGCCTCCATGCCCAAGGCGCTCTCGACCAAGTCCGATCCGAACACCACCGCACTGAACAAGGCACTCTCAGGCGGGAGCTTCTCGGAGCCTGCACTGCCCAAGGCATTCGACGTCTACACCGCTCTCGCCAACGACCTCTCTGCCGCGTGGGTCGGCCAGGGAGATGTCTCCTCGGCGTTGCAGAAGGCCAACGCGGATCTGGCCAAGCTGGCAGGGAAGTAGATTCGACGATGACGGCTCCTTCTTCCTTGAGCGCCCGCCCGACCATCGAGGGGAGGAAGGGGAGCCGTCGTCGGCGCCCCGCAAACCGGGGTCCGGCGCGGTGGATCCTGAGCGCTCCGCTGCTGGTCTTCCTCGCTGTGCTCGTTGCCTTCCCGATTGTCTACGGGGTCCAGTCCGCCCTGACATCCAAGACGCTGTTGGACCCGACGCCGACATGGGTCGGGCTAGGAAACTTCGGCGCGGTCCTCACCGACGCCGGATTCTGGCACTCCGCACTGTTCACCCTTCTCTACACAGTGGTCGTGACCGGCTTCGAGCTGGCCTTCGGCTTCGGCCTTGCACTGCTGTTCGACAAGGATTTCCCGGGCAAGAAATTCCTGCTCAGCGCGGTCATCCTCCCGATCATGATCGCCCCCGCCTTGATGGGCATCATGTTCCGGCTTCTACTGAACTCCAACATCGGCCTTTTGCCCGGTTTCCTGCATTCGATCGGGGTCGACGTGCCGCTCCTTGGGGCCGGTACGGTGGTACCAATGCTCATGGGCTTGGACGTCCTGCAGTGGACTCCATTCACCTTCCTTCTGTTCCACGCCGCGCTCCAGTCAGTCCCGGGGGAGCTGCACGAGGCTGCACAGCTGGACCGGGCAAACTACCCCAGGTTCGTGATCTCCATCCTTCTTCCCTTCATGGTCCCTACCATCTTCATCGCCGGGTTTCTCCGGGCCATCGACGCCTTCAGGACCTTTGACACCATCAATGTTCTGACCTCCGGCGGCCCTGGCGACAACACTACGACGTTGAGCATTTACATCTACAAGATCCTCTCTGCCGGAAACTTCGGAACCGCTTCCGCCGCCGCCCTGATCGTCGCGTTGATCATGCTTCCGCTGGTGCCTGTCGTGGTCCGGCGCATTACCCGAGGAGCCGTCTCATGAGCCACCCACCTGCCACACCGAAGCGCCGGAACCAGAATGTGTGGTGGCGCAGCGTTGTCATCGGGCTGATCGCTCTCGTGATCAATCTGCCCTTGATCAACGCCCTGATCACGTCATTGAAGACCGACGCTGCCATCGGCCTGTCGCCGTTCTCCTTCGACGGCGGCCTCACTCTGGAGCACTTCACGACGATCCTCGGCGGCTCCGGCTACAACTTCCTTGGGTTCCTGGCCAACTCGGCCCAGATCTCCCTCGGATCGGTGGCCTTGATCATGGTGATTGCGGTGCCCGCGAGCTACGCCATCGTGCGGCTCGGGTTCGGGGGGTCCTGGCTTCTGCAGATCATCACCAGCCTGCGCCTGGTCCCGGCAATGTTCTTCGCCATCCCGTTCTTCCTGATCTTCTCGTCTCTTGGGGCCTACGACACAATCGTCGGCCTGGTCCTTGCGAACGCCTTCATCAACCTCCCTTTGGCATTGCTCATCATCTGCGGCACGCTCAGGGAGCTCCCTGTGGAGATCGAAGAGGCATCCACGATCGACGGTGCGGGTCCCTTCCGAAGCCTGTTCTCGATCGTGCTGCCCCTGCTCGCGCCCGGACTGGTTGCCGTAGGCATCCTGGTGTTCGTCTTCTCCTGGTCTGACTACCTCTTCGCCGTCATTCTCTCGGCCTCGAACGCGGTGCCGGTCACGGTGGGGGCGGCCTTTTTCGTCACCAGCGCCGGGATCGCCTGGGGTAACCTCGCCGCGGTGACGGTCGTGTCCGTGATCATCCCTCTGAGCTTCGCGTTCTTTGCCCAGCGCTACCTGGTGCGAGGTCTCTCGGCCGGGGCCATCAAATAGAAGAGAAGGCAGTGACACCACCGGCTACAGATCATCCAGGACAGCGCAACGGGCCAAACCGGAGAACGATGGCTTTCGACCTCGGGCAAGGAGGGGTCCGCGTGCGGGTGCGCTCAGGTTCAGCACTGGAATGTGAACTCACCGCCCCCGGGTACCGTCCCGGCCAGCCCCTGCACCGGTTCCTGCTCGACCTCGCCGACCAAGCAGCCCGGAGATCCGGCAACTCCCGCTTCGACATCATCGTCGGCGGCCTGACCGGCCTGCACGGGCGTTCGCCCGATCCTTCCCCGTCCGTGCGGCTTCTGGGGGAGCGGTTTGGCACGCAACGGCTGGTCCTGGCCGACGACGCCCTCACCTCCTACCTCGGCGCCCGGGGCGACAAGGAAGGGGCCATCGCCGCCGTCGGTACCGGACTCGTGGCCCTCGGCTTCGGCCCCGAGCGCCGAACAGCCCGAGTCGACGGCGCCGGGGCAATGATCGGAGACGACGGCGCTGGCTGGTGGATCGGCCGCCAAGGGCTCATCGCTGCCTTCAGCGCAGCAGACGGGCGGCGCCCCAGCTCACAAGCCCTGCTCGACGCCGCCATCGAGCAGTTCGGTCCGATCGAGAACCTTCCAGGCGTCGTCGCAGCTGCCGAGTCCCCCATTGCCCTTGTCGCCGGTTTCGCCCCTGCGGTAGCAGAGGCCGCGCGCTTAGGCGATCCCGCCGCACAAGGGATCTGGAACCAAGCCGCGGAGCACATCGCAAGAGCCGTCTCAGCGGCCGCAACACGGGCAGGCCTCGGGCCAAACTGCGAGTACACGCTGCTCGGAGGAATCACGGCCGCAATCGACCTGCTCGAGCCAACGCTTACGCGGCGGTTGCGGGAGGACTTCCCCGAATGCAGCCGCACCTCCCCGGCAGGCACATCCCTGGACGGCGCCGAACAGCTCGCCGAACTCGACTCCCTCGACTCCCTGTTCCCCCTCGCCAGCGAGGCAAGGACACCATGAAAGGAAACCACTTGGACAACGCACACGGACTCCGCGGAGGAGTCATCATCTCCTGCCAAGCCCCCGAAGGCAGCCCCCTCCGCGACCCCCATGTCATGGCCCGCATGGCGCAGGCCGCCGAGAAAGCAGGTGCCGTTGCCATCCGCGCCGAAGGCGCACTCGACATCGCCGCCATCAAGGCCGCCTGCGCACTGCCCATCATCGGCATCCGCAAACACCACTACCCCGACAGCGACGTCTACATCACCGCAACCACCCACGATGTGGACATCGTCGCCGACGCCGGAGCGCAAATTGTAGCGCTCGATGGTACCGGCCGCCCCCGACCCGGCGGCCAGACCCTCGCCGAAGTCATCGCACACGCAAAGCAACGAGGCCTCATTGTCATGGCAGACCTCAGCGACCCGGCTCAAGGGCCGGCGGCCATCGCCTCCGGCGCCGACTTTCTCGCCACCACACTCGTGCCAGAGACCCGCCAAGACGTCCGGGCTCACGGCCCCAACCTGACAGCGCTGGAAATTCTCGCCAAAGCCCATCCCGACCGCCTCGTCATCGGAGAAGGACGCTACGCGACCCCCACCGACGTCGCTGCAGGATTACGAACGGGGGCTGGCGCAATCGTCGTCGGCAGGGCTGCCACTGACACCTACGCCCTCGCCGGCGACCTCGTACGCGCCGCCCAAGCCACCCACGTCCCGAACTGACCTCACTCTAGGAGCTGGCCCACGATGGAGATCATCATCCTCCCCAACGCCGACGCGGTTGCCCGCACGGCCGCCGACATCATCCAAGCCCGCCTCGAAAAGGGCCGCACCGTTCTAGGACTCGCCACAGGATCGACACCCCTCGCCACTTATGAAGAACTGATCCGTCGCCATCGCGACGCCGGCCTCTCGTTCGCCGATGCAGAAGCGTTCACCCTCGACGAGTATCTGGGTCTCCCGCCCAACCACCCCGAGTCATACCGCTCGGTGATACGGCGCGAGTTCACAGACAACGTGGACTTCCACGACACGGCTGTCCACAGCATCGACGGCCAAGCGAGGGACCCCGAGGCCGAAGCCGCCCGCTTCGACACGGCGATCCAGGCTGCGGGCGGCGTCGACATCCAAATCCTGGGCATCGGAACGGACGGCCACATCGGATTCAACGAGCCAATGTCCTCGCTCGCCTCGCGAACCCGGATTAAGACCCTGACCAAGCAGACGCGCCTGGACAACGCGCGCTTTTTCCCGAGCCTCGACGACGTCCCCTACCACGTCCTAACCCAAGGGCTCGCGACAATCTGCGAGGCCCGTCATCTCCTGCTCATCGGCCTTGGCCAAGCGAAGGCCCGCGCCGTCGCCGCAGCCGCCGAGGGCCCCGTCACGGCCGCGTGCCCGGCATCGGCGCTCCAACTCCACCCCCACGCGACCGTCCTCGTCGACACGTCTGCGGCCTCACAGCTCGAGCACACGGACTATTACCAGTACGCCCACGCAAATAAACCTGCCTGGCAGGCCTATTGAGCGACTGAAGCGCAGAACTGAGAATAGGGGCAACCAAGATTGGGCGCTCTCCCAACTCGACAGGTTAGTCGTTGAATAAAGTGGACTGGAAATTACGCACAGCTCTTCCTGCCAGAAGGATGATTGCCGAGGGCATCATCTACCCTTCGGGGCCGGGGTCCCCGGCGGTGATGTCCTTTACCCCGGGCTGGCCAGGCAGGGGAAGCGGGGCCTTGGGCCGAAGCCTGCCACCGGTGAAATCTGGGCTCACACGATGGCTGCTGATCCGGCCCGACGCAGGGAGACCTCCTCCGTTACTGATCCGTCGTGTGGACGGTTGTTCTCGGTGGGTCGTGCTGACCTGTGCCTGATTAGTCGCCGCCGCGCACGAGCGTCGACAGGGTATCCGCATGACTGCGGACCATGGCCGCGACCGCCTGGGTATTTTCAAGGGACGGGTCGGCCTTGAGTCCCGTGACACTCACCGCGGCGTAGGGCTTTCCTGCGGCATCGAGGACGGGAGCTGCGATGCAGGTGATGCCGTCGGCGTCCTCCTCGTCATCCACGGCGTAGCCTCGTTCACGTGTAATTGCCAATTCCTCCACGAACTGGTCGATGTCTGTGATTGTTCGTCTCGTATGTTTCGGCATACCGAGGCGGCTGACGATCTGCCTTGCCTCCGAGTCGCTGAGCATAGACATCAGCGCCTTCCCGACGGCGGAGCAGTGAGGCCACTCGCGCTCACCGAGTCGCAGATCGAGACGGATAGCACCCGGGGCGTACACGCATGCGACGACGAGTCCCCAATCGCCGTCGAGGACGGCAGCCCGAGAGGTCAGACCAGTCGCCTTCATGAGCGACGACAGGACAGGCGTGCTCACGTCAGCGACCGTCGATTGCCGAGTCGCGCTCTGTCCCAGCCGAAAGAGGCCGAGTCCGAGCCGATACATCCGGGAGGCTCCCTCACCGCGGTCGGAAATCAAGCCGTACGCAAGGAGAGTCTGCAACGTCGAATAGACGCTCCCCTTCGACATGCCGACGGTCTGCGCGAGTCTTGTGACTGTGCTGTCTTCGCCGGTTGGGTCTTTTTCAATCGCCTTGAGAAGTTCAATAGATCTAGCAACGCTACGCACGGCGTAGCGGGGGTCGAGACCATCCACTTGCCCTCCTTCGCGCTCTCAGCGGCGCAGTACAACATCTCGCAAATTCTTGTTCAGTCTAGGTGAACAATACCATGGCGCTCATTGCTCAAAACATTCCGACCTGCGGTTGGTCTCGCGCATCCAAAAAAGCTCCGTCACCGACCGGTCAGGGCTCGTCTTCTCTTGAATAATCGTCCTCAAACAGCGCTTATCAAAATGAAACATGCCTGAAATTTTAGGAAGTCTGGTTGACATCTACCACTACTGCCGCGACGATGAGACGCAGAATTACAGAATCGCGTTCAGTAGTACCGAACAACTTCAATGAAGTGCTGAAGGCACAATCCGGCGCACGATGTGTGCTCGGACAGCCATCGGCAGATCGTCAACCGTCAATTCAACGTTTGGAGTGGGTATGAAATCGTCAAAGCGCATTGCACATCTGGTCGCTGCCGCGGCCATCATTGCGAGCTTATCTGCATGCGGCACGGCGGGAGGTGCGGCCGAGGCGCCGTCGGCTAGTGCTACGTTGCCGGCCGGCACGGTCGTGCGAGTCGGTGCCGCTGCCGGGCCGCCCTTCATGATCCTGGACAGCAGCACTGGAGAGTGGACGTCATTCTCGGCCGACCTGGCAAGGAAGTTCGGTGAATACGCCAAGGTCAAGATCGAATTCGTGCCCACCTCCTTCACGACGATGATCGCCGGCCTGCAATCGGACAAATACGACATGGTGCAGCCCATCAACGCTACGGACGCCCGCAAACAAGCTGTCGACTTCTCCGACGGGGTGAGCGCAGCGGGAGCGATGTTCTTCGTCCCGGCAGACTCCAAGTACAAGCAGGTGGCGGACATGAACAATTCGTCGGTGACCATCGCCACGATCACCGGTTCGGCGGAGGAAGCGGCGACGAAGAAGCTCCTGCCAAACGCGACTCTTCGATCGCTGCCAAACGCTTCCGTTGCCACTCTGGCGACAGAGGTGACCTCAGGTCGGGCAAATGTCATGGTGGATTCCAGCTACCTGGCACCAGCCATCAAGAACGAGTTCTCCCTTTCGTCAATTCCGAACTACGGCTCCGCACCGGATGGTATCGATCCGGTGCAGATCGGGTTCGCCGTGCGGAAAGGCGACACGACTCTTCTCAACCTACTCAACAGGTTCATAGCAGCCGAGAAGGCGAACGGTGACCTTACAAACCTGACGAAATCGACACTGACGGTCGCGAATTCGCTGAAGGGTTGATCACGTGATGTACGCGAGTTTCAGTACAGGGAGCGCCGCATGTTGATGACTCAAGTCGGGATGCTGGCCTCATACACATGGGACTGGGCTACTGTCCTGAGCCCACAGTCCCTCGAAATCATGGGGCGGGGTCTTCTCTACACGTTGTTGGTGTCCGTACTCGCACTCGTGTTCGGCAACGTCATCGGGCTTGTTGTCGCATCGGTGCGCATGTCGAATCAGAAGCTGCTATCTGGCCTCGCGTACACCTATATCGAGTTCTTCAGAACGACGCCTGCGCTCGTTCAACTGATCTGGGTCTTCTATGTCGTGCCGATACTTTTCAACATCTCGTTCGGACCGATCGTGGCCGGCGTGATTACCCTGTCGCTGAATGCGGGCGCGTTCCTCGCCGAGATCTTCCGCGGAGGAATCCAATCGGTGCCGAGCGGGCAACGCGACGCCTCATTCGTTCTCGGGCTCTCTCGTCCGACGACGTTCTGGAGCATCGTCTTTCCGCAGGCTGTTCGTTCGATGCTCCCAGCAACAGGAAACGTGTTCGTCAGCCTCGTCAAGGACTCGTCCCTGCTGTCGGTCATCGCTGTTCCTGAACTCACCTATCAAGCGCAGCAGTTGGCGACCTCGACGTTTCGGCCGCTTGAGGTATACACGCTGCTTGCGGTGACCTACTTCATCGTCGCTTTCCCCCTCACACGCGGCATAGGCAGGCTAGAAAAGCAATTGAGAAAGTCGAGTGTTCGATGAGCGGGACGGAAGCGAGAACAGTGATCAACGAATCCGACGCAATCGAGCTGCGACAGGTCACCATGGCGTACGGCAGTCGAACGGTGCTTCAGGACACCACCCTCGAGGTGGCCACAGGAAGTGTCGTCGTACTGATCGGCGCGAGCGGGAGCGGAAAAAGCACCCTGTTGCGCTGCGTTGCGGGCCTCGAACAGATTCAACACGGCGAGATCCTGGTCGAAGGAACAGTGACCCAACGTGGAGGCAGCGGGAAACGTGAAAAGCGCGCGCTTACTCGGTTATCGGCCCACCTTCGCCAAGAAGTGGGAATGGTGTTTCAGCACTTCAACCTGTTTCCTCACATGACGGCACTTCAGAACGTGGTCTTCCCTCAGGTCAAGGCGAAGAACCTCAGCCGGTCCGAAGCCACCGAGAAAGCGAAAGCGCTGCTGAAGACCGTTGGTCTCGGCGACCACGAGAGCGCGTACCCGGCGAACCTGTCCGGTGGACAGCAACAGCGGGTCGCTATTGCACGCGCACTTGCGCTCAATCCACGGATCATGCTTTTCGACGAGGCGACCTCGGCTCTAGACCCCGAGCTAGTCGGTGAGGTGCTGACGGTCATGCGCTCGCTCGCGAAGGAGGGCATGACCATGCTCGTGGTAACTCACGAAATGGGATTCGCTCGAGAAGTCGCCGATCGAGTGATCTTCATGGACGGCGGACGCATCCTGGAAGAGGGCGCGCCGGACGTGATCTTCAACAATCCGACCCAGACTCGCACCAGGGAGTTCTTGGCGCGGCTGCTGGATCACTGAAGCTCAGGTCACTGCAGATTGGACACGAAGATGACGAGCAATACCAGCAGATTCCCCCCGAAGGCCTACCCGTTCGAACCGGCCAGCGCGGGCGACGAACTCCGCCTGAAAGCGTTCTCTACCCCTGTCGCGACGATCACGGGGGGCCTCATGGCGCACAATATCCGTGCGATGGCACAGTGGTGCGCCACCCGGGGCCTCGCCATGTCGCCACACGGCAAGACCACGATGGCGCCAAGCATCTGGAACCAGCAGCTAGCTGCCGGGGCGTGGGCGATCACTGTGGCCAACCCGGCCCAACTCCGTGTAGCGCGGCAAGCCGGGATCCGCCGAGTGATTGTGGCGAACGAGATCATCGATCCCGCTGCGCTGCGCTGGGTGTATGCGCAGCGTACAGCAGACCCGGATTGGCGGGTCATTTGCTGGGTGGACTCAGTGGCGGGAGTGGATGCGATGTCTGCGCAGCACGACGGAAGCGCCCCGCCGATCGATGTCTGCATCGAAGTCGGATCTGTTGGCGGCCGAGGCGGCGTCCGCTCACAGGCCCGGGCCCGCGACGTTGCCGAGGCGGTCATCGCCACACCAGCTGCGCGGCTCGTGGGCGTAGCCGGCTACGAAGGGGTGATCGCTCACGGGGCCGACTCGCACGAACTCGCTGAGGTAAGCCGTTACCTTCGCGAGTTGGTGGAGATCCACCACAGTCTCGTTGACCTTTACGAGAGCACTGAGGTTGTGATCTCCGCCGGCGGAAGTGCCTATTTCGACCGCGTGGCTGCCGAGCTTGCGCCGGAAGCCCTCACCCGCGGAGGGTCCACGACTGTGGTCGTGCTGCGACCGGGGGTATATGTCGTGCACGACGACGGGATATATAAGGAGATCGCACCGCAAACCAGAGGCGAGGGTCCGGACCTCGTCGCCGCCATGCACGTCTGGGGGCGCGTGCTCAGCAGGCCGCAGCCCGATCTGGCCCTACTCGATGTAGGCAGGCGAGACATCTCGTTCGATGAGGGGATGCCCGTTCCTCAGCGCGTGCAGCACGACGGAATTTGGCGACCCGACAGCGCGCTCGTCGGAGCGCACATCTTCGATCTCAACGACCAGCACGCGTATCTGCGGATCGCCCCAGACAGCCCGATCGTCATCGGCGACGTGGTGCGACTTGGGCTATCGCACCCCTGCACCACGTTCGACAAATGGTCGACCATCCCAGTCATCGACGACCCCGACGTCCCGAACCCTCGAGTGACGGAATTCATCGAAACGTGCTTCTGAGCCAGCCCGGCACAGCAGCGATAAGCAACGAGAAACAAGGAGAACGAGTGAGAACTGAAGTCCTTACCAGTGACGCCGCGACGCCGAGTGGAGTATATTCCCAGGGCATCGTGGCCGGGGAATTCCTCTTCGTATCAGGACAAGGCCCCTTCGACTCAACCGGTGCGCTCGTCGGCACAACGTTCGAAGAGCAAGCCACGGCAACCCTCGCGAACATCAGCGCCATCGCGCAAGCCGCTGGTGGTCGAATCGAAGACGCCGTGAAGATCGGCGCCTATCTACGCGACCAGCGAGACTTTCCCATCTGGGATGACGTTTGCTCCCGAACCTTCGCTCGACCGTTTCCCGCTCGCACCACTACCGAATGCAACCTGATCGGATTCGACATCGAGATCGATGCCGTCATCTGGCTGCCTACTTCTAAGGCCGAAGGAATGGATCGATGAGCTCACTCTCGGGCGTACTGCCGGTTATCTCCACACCCTTCACCGAAGCTCTCGAGCTCGATAGGAACGGGCTCAATCGGGAGATCGACTGGCTGCTTGACAACGGCGCCGACGGAGTTGTGGTGGCTATGGTCTCTGAACTGCCGAGGCTGACGCATCGGGAGCGGCTGGAGCTTGGCGAGGCGGTGGTCGGGCGAGTTTCTGGCGGCAAACACACTGTGCTGTCGGTCGGTGCCGAATCTACAGATCAGGCTGTGCGCTACACCCAGCACGCCGTGCGGAGTGGCGCGAGCGCTGTTATGGCGAATCCTCCGCTGACGGTCTCCGCGGGAACCGATCAATTGCGGAACTATTACAAGTCCATCATCGAAGCAGCTGACCAGCTGCCGACCGTGATCCAGGATGCGAGCGGCTACCTCGGGACGCCTATCAGTCTCGACCTGCTGGCCGAACTCTTGGCGGAATACGGGCCCGAACGCGTCATGTTCAAGCCCGAGGCGCAGCCCCTCGGGCCCCGCCTGTCGAAACTTCTCGAGATCACGGGCGGCGAGGCAAGAGTGTTCGAGGGCAGCGGCGGAGTCGCCCTGTTGGAGAGCTTCCGACGCGGAATCGTCGGCACAATGCCTGGCCCCGACCTGATCTGGGCGATCTCGGCATTGTGGCGGGCGCTGAACGTTGGAGATTTCGCGAGGGCCTACGAACTGAACGCCGCGGTGGTGCCCCTGCTGGCGTCGCTGAGCAGCCTAGACTCCTACGTGGCTGTCGAGAAGTACCTTCTGGTCAAGCAGGGGATCATCGATCACGAGTACCGCAGACAACCCGCAGACTTCGACTTCGACGGAATTGCGCAGGTGGAGATGGATCAACTGTTTGATCGTTTGGCCGCTGTTGCAGGTGGTCCGAGAACTCTGGCGAAGCGATGAACGCGATCGTGTTGAGAAGTGGCCTCATCGTCGACGGGACCGGAGGCCAGGAATTCGTCGGCGATGTGGTCGTTCGAGGCGATAGCATCGAAGCGATCGAACCGCCCGGATACCAGGCCTCAGCTGAGGACGAGGAGATCGATTGCCGGGGGCTGGCGGTCATGCCCGGATTCATCGACGCCCATAGTCACGCGGACGGCTCGGTCTTTGACAACCGCGTAGCGTTGGCCCTGCTTCGGGAAGGCGTGACCACGGTGATCGCCGGGCAAGATGGGGTCTCGTACGCTCCAGGCGACGGAACATATGCGTCCGACTATTTCGGCGCATTGAACGGTCCGCACCCCAGTTACCGCGGCTCGACGGTGTCCGACTTGCTCGCGACCTACGACGGTACCTCTGCTGTCAACGTCGGATACCTTGTGCCACACGGCACTGTACGGCACCAGATCATGGGCATGGAGGATCGCCGGGCTACACCGGCCGAACTCGCGATGATGGTCGAGCTGGTGGCCGAGGCGCTTGACGACGGTGCGCTCGGGCTCTCGACCGGCCTCGACTACGTTCCGGGACTGTTCGCGGATGCGACGGAACTGGCTCAATTGACCGTTCCGGTCAAGGTGGCCAACGCGCTGTACGTGACGCACATGCGGGGCGGCTACGAGAAAAATGCGCACGTCGGCATGGATGAAATCCGCGAGATCATCGCAGTGAGCAACGCAAGTGTGCATGTGTCGCACTTTCATGGACCCCAGGATGTGGTCGTGCCGCTTGTCGACCAAGCAATACGAGACGGGATCGATCTGAGCTTCGACAGCTACCCGTACCTGCGAGGTAGTTCCCTGCTGGCCATGCCGATCCTGCCCGCCGATGTGATGGGCAGGGGTAAGGAGGATGTCATCTCGGTGCTGTCAGACCCGGTCAAGCGCCAGGAGATCGCCGAAGCGCAGCGCGAGGCCATCTCGACGAGGGCGGACATGGGCCCACTCTGGGCGGAGCAAACCCTGTTGTCCTACATTGGCAGTCCTGAGATGGCGTGGGCAGAGGGTATGACTGTTCAAGCGGCCGCGGCCCGCGTTGCTCAGGACCCCATGGAGTTCTGCCTTGAACTCTTGGCGTTGTCTCAGCTGGCGGTTGTCGCGATCTTCGAATTCCCGAATGAACGGCCCGTTGAACAGCTGGCGGCGGTCATGCGCCATGACTCACACATGGTCGGCTCGGACGGAATCTACATGGGATCGCGTCCGCATCCGAGGGGCTGGGGGGCATTCGCCAAGACGCTTGCCACTTTTACCCGCGAACGCGGTGACTTCACGTGGGCAGCCGCTAGTCAGCACCTTTCCGCCAACGCTGCCGCCCGGCACGGAATCGGCGACCGAGGACAACTGAAACCCGGATACAAGGCCGATATCGCCCTCGTCAACCCCGCCAAGGTTCAGGACATGGCGGACTACGACGATCCGACCGCTCCCGCAGTCGGCATCGACACTGTTCTGGTAAACGGTGTATGCGTGCTGCGCGATGGTCAGCTGACCGGCGCGCAGGCCGGGCGAGGGATCAGGCGATCCGCGCCGGTGCGGCCCATTCTCTCCGATGTTGGCGAACAAGTAGAAAGCGGCTCCTGATGTTGGTGACGGAATGGCCCCGGTCGATGGAGGCATGGACGCGAACGAAGCGGTCACTCGCCGGTGGGGTTTCGACGGGTTTGCGAGCCCAGGCTCGGCCTCATCCGATCTTCTTCAGCGGCGGCGCCGGCGCGCGCTTGACCGACCTCGACGGAAACAGCTATCTGGACTATGTGCTCGGCTGGGGACCGGACATCATCGGCCACGGCCACCCAGCATTGGTCAAGGCGGTGCAGGAACAGGTCGCACATGGGGCGACCTACGGATCTGGGCACGAGTTCGAGTATCTCGCTGCCGAGGCGGTGCTCGAAGCGTATCCGTGCTTCGACAGGCTCGTCTGGTCCAACTCCGGCTCCGAGGCGGCCCAGATCGCCCTGCGCGTCGCTCGCGGTGCCACCGGGCGACAGAAATTCGTCAAGTTCGCCGGACACTATCACGGATGGACGGATCCGGTTCTGGTCGGCTACAGAAATCGATGTCCGGGGAGGCCCAACGGGGTGGAATCGTTGGGACAGTCGGAAAATGCCAGCCGTGATGCGGTTGTCCTCGAATGGGGCGACCTCGAGGGCTTGCAGGCAGCCCTCGACGGATCGGACATCGCAGCGGTCCTTCTGGAACCGGTGCTATGCAATTCCGGGGTGATCGAGCCACCCGACGGCTTTCTCGAGGGTGCGCGCAGGATTTGCACGGAAACGGGAACCGTCCTTATCTTCGACGAGGTGATCACCGGTTTCCGCGTCGCGTTTGGCGGGGCGGTCGCAAAATACGGCGTCGTGCCCGATCTCGCGGTCCTCGGCAAGGCGATTGCGGGTGGATTGCCGCTGTCCGCTGTGGTCGGCAAGTCCGAGCTGCTCGACCTGACCCAGGGCGGCGTTGTCCATGCAGGCACTTACAACGGAAATCCGATTGTCCTGACCGCCGCCGTGGCAACGCTCAACGTTCTGAAACAGGAGGGAACGTACGAGCGGTTCGAGGTCCTCGGCCAACGCTTGGCATCAGGCCTTCGAAACCAACTTGAGCGCCACGGCGTCGCTGGAGCGACCAATCAGGTTGGCCCGGTTGTGCAGTGTGCTCTCGGCGTAACGGCCATTCGGACATTCTCGGAATTCATGGCGGCCGACATCGGGAACTACGATCTGCTTCTCGTCGAGCTTTTGCGTCGCGGCGTGTTCGCGCTTCCGGGCGGACGCTGGTATCTGTCGACGGAACACACCGAGTTCGACATCGACGCGACGGTGCAGATCTTCGGCGAGGCCGTCGCCGCGATCGAGTGGCAGACTTGAACTGCGTACCCGGCTGTTGGTGACACCCGCACGGCTCCGTCGAGCAGTACATGAAGACGAAGTCCGGACGATGCCCCCACACGGGTGGCACATCCAGCGCCGCCGTATGAGGGGTCATGGCGCGAGAACAGCGGTCTCCACCTATCCACCCAAGAAGTCACTGGCGGGTGCACCTTGGTGCGGCGCTTCCAACCCAGATGGGAAATCAGCGCCGAAGGGATCGGCTTCTTCCAGGCATGGAAGGTCCCAGTGACGCGCTACTAATACCGCGGAGCCCGAATCCCCACGCCATGGACCAATGGCGTGATCATGCTCAGGAATGGGCACGTGCGGTTCGGAGGGCGGACAGCAGTAACCCACCAGTCGAAAATGACTGACAGGGCGCTGGCGTCCGACCCTACGCCTACGTCAGAACGTGGTCCGGGTTGGTCTACGTGGCGTTCTCGATCGATGTCTTTTTCGGGCCCTCGCGGGCTGGCACGGCTCCACGATCAAGACACGGATATGGTCCTGACGACCTTGATGACGGCGCTCTGGCGTCGGGGCAGGCCCGAACGCCGTCCCGGAGAAGGTCCATCACAGTGACGCCGGTTGCCAGTACACCTCACGCAGTTCGCGAGTGGAGAGGGCTACCATGAACTGGGTCCGCTGTCATAAATTCCCTTGGTTAGTAGGTAGCTCGTCCGCCACTGATGTCGTAGACCGCTCCGGTGGAAAAGCTGACTTTGTCCGAGGCAAGCCAGGCGACCAGTTCTGCGACTTCCTCAGGGCGGCCGACCCTTTTCATCGGTATGAGGCCCGTGATGTGCGCGAGGACTTCCGGGGAGGTGTCGTCGTTCATGGGCGTTTCTATGACGGCCGGGGTGACGACGTTGGCCAATATTCCGCTTGTTGCCAGTTCCTTGCCCAGGGATTTGGTCAGGGCGATGACAGCTGCCTTGGATGCGGAGTAGGCCGAAAGGTTCGGGTTGCCGTCCTTGCCGGCCATGCTGGCAAAGTTGACGATCCTGCCCCATCCCTTCGCCCGCATTCCAGGGACGAATGCCCGGCACAGGTTGAACGTTCCGGTGACGTTGACAGCGAACACTTTCCGCCATTCCTGGTCAGAGACTTCCCAGAGGGGCTTGTTCGGGCCGACGATGCCGGCACAGTTGATGAGGATGTCCGCGCTGCCGACCTGGACGGCCGCCGCTGCGACGGCTTCCGGATCCGCGACATCCACGACGATGTCCGCACTGTCTGCCACATCAAGGGTGATGACTCGGACGCCCTCGGCGGTCAGGCGTTCAGCGGCGGCGGCGCCGAGTCCGCTGCACCCGCCGGTAATCACTGCTGTTCTTGACTTCATTTGACTTTCTCGCTTTCGTAGCTGAGCACGATCTGTACTCGAACTTGGTCCATCGCCGCCATGATGGCGACGGTTTCACCTGGCGGCAAGACGTCGCCCTTTGTGACGCCTGCCCGGATCAGCCGTTCGACTTCGCCGGCCTGGTACTGCATTCCCCTGCTCTGGACCGGCTGCTCGAACCGCTCGATGATGTTTCCGTCGACGTCGTATCGGGTGAAGGGTGAGGGCGTGTACCAGGCAGGACCGATGTCGATCCTGCCTGCTGTGCCGATGATGGATGCCCGGTTTGGTCCGGACGTGTCGAGCGCGCAGTGGAGCAGTGCCTGTTTGTCCGTTTTGTACTCGAAGATGATGGCTGTCTGCCGGCCCACCCCGGTGGTAGTCATGCTGGCGGTTGCATGGACGGTGACAGGGGCCCCGAAGAGGATAGATTCCGAGATCCAGCAGTGCCCCTCCGCCCAGGGCGGGGTTGTTGAGGCGGTGGGCAGGATCCTTGGGCAGGTTCTGGTTATGGTCAGCGATCACGGTACGGACGTCGCCGGGGGCTCCTGATCTGATCACCTCGCGGATCCTGACCATGTGGGGGAGATAGCGGGTCCACATTGCCTCCACGGCAACGAGTCCCTTGGACTCTGCGAGCTCTGCAACCTCGCGTGCCTGCGCTGCGTTCATGGCGAACGGTTTCTCAGCAAGGACGTGTTTACCCGCGTTTAGGGCAAGCAGAGCGTGGGCGTAGTGGAAAGTGTGTGGCGTGGAAATGTAGATAACGTCGACGTCCGGATCCGCAACGAGCTGCTCATAGCTCCCGTGGGCTGCCGGGAGGTCGAACTGTGCGGCGAAGGTCCGCGCTGATTCCATGTTCCGAGAGCCGACGGCCTGAACGGTGAACCCGTTCTCAAGCAGGTCCTTGGTTTGCACGCCGGCGATGAATCCTGTGCCCAGGATTCCCCAGCGGGCGGCGGGTGGGGCTGGCCCGGCGTCCATGATGGAGTTGGTCGGCATTTATCTGGTTCCCTTCGGCGTGGCCGTCACAAGGGTGGACGGCCGGGTTGCGTGTTCGAGTACTTCCAACAGGTGGCTGTATTGATGGCCGGTGGCCCGGGTGAGCCCGATTTCGCAGGTCCGGTTGGTCGAGGCGTAGGCGTCAAAGCTTCTGGTGGCGATTGCTTGTGCTTCGCGGGAGGTGGCGGATGCGGTCAGTTCCGGGTGGAGCATGCCTCTGTCGCCGGCGAAGGCACAGCACCCCCAGTCCTCGGGAATGACCACGTCACCGGCGATCCTGGATGCGATGCGTGACAGTGCGTCATTGGTCCCGAGCTGGGTTGAGGAGCATGTCGGGTGCAGTGCCAGTGACGTCAGGGGAGTGGTGACCGAAAGGTTCTGGAGGACGTGCCGGTCTACAAACGCAACAGCGTCCACGATCAGCAGGCCCGGGAAGTCAGTCTTTGCGGAGTCCGTGAGCTTTTGAAGTCCTTCGGTGCAGGATGCTGCGTCGCAAACGATGGGAAGCTCACCGTGCCCGCTGGCCTCCCACAACGCCGGCAGGATGCGTTGGCGCATGACGGACAGGCCGCTGGTGAGGCCTTTGGACTTCCATGGCGTGCCGCAGCACATGCTCGCGATTCCCTCGGGCACCGTGATTTCGATGCCGGCGCGGTCGCAGAGTTTCAGGAACGCTGTGCTGACGCCGGGTGCGTTTTCTGCCGGGCCGAACATGGTGCCAATGCAGGCCGGAAAGTAGACAGCGAGGGGGGCCGCTGCTGACTTCGTCTCGCGGACTGTGCCACCTGCCGGGAGGTCTTTCTCCCAGAGCGGTACGGTCTCGTGGCTGAGCACTCTGCGTGCTGCGCGTGCGGCACCAGTGACCAGTGCCGGGGGAAGTTTCTTGGCCGCGCTCAGGGTAATTCCGCCGAGTTTGGCGGCGGCGTCCCAGTGTTTGGCTGCCTGTGTCCAGCCAGCTTGCTCCATGCCGGTCCGCTGTTCGGCGCGGAGCCTGCGGACCAGGTCGCCGGTGTCGATCAGGACCGGGCACGCCGTCTGACACATGCCGTCCACCGCGCAGGTGTCGATGCCGTCGTACTGGTACTCGGATTCGAGTTCCTTGAGGAGGGCAGTGTCCCCAGAGGTTTTGGCGTCGGCGATTTCCCGGCGCAGAACGATCCGCTGCCGCGGCGTGACAGTGAGGTCCTTGCTGGGGCAGACCGGCTCGCAGTAGCCGCATTCGACGCAGCGGTCGACCTCTTTTTCGACGGTGGGGGTGACTTTAAGGTCTGAAATGTGTGAGGCTGCGTCCTCGTTGAGCAGGACTCCGGGGTTGAGGAGCCCGGTGGGGTCGCACAGTTTCTTAATCTGTTGCATGACATCGTAGAGTTCGGCGCCATACTGGCGCTGAACGAAGGGGGCCATGATCCGTCCGGTTCCGTGCTCGGCTTTCAGTGTGCCGTCGTGGCTGAGGACCAGGTCAACCATCTCCTCGGTAAAGGCAACGTAGCGGTCCACCCCGTCCTTTACGCCGAAGCGTTCGTTGAGGAGGAAGTGGATGTTCCCGTCCTTCGCGTGGCCGAAGATGACGCTGTCCTCGTAGCCGTGCGTGTCAAAGAGTCCGACGAGCTGCTCGCAGGTGTCCAGCAGTGCCGGGACGGGCACGGCGATGTCTTCTAGGAGCGCGGTGGTGCCTGATGGGCGGTTGCCGGCCACGGCTGCGTAGAGCCCTTTGCGGATATGCCAAAGGGCAGCCCGGTCACCGGGGTCCTGGCTCAGGGCTGCGGGGGTCGTCAGCGGAAGCCGATCGAGCAGCGTCCGGCTTCCCTCGACGAGTTCAGTGAGGATCTCTGCGGAATCGGCCTGGTGTTCGACGAGGAAGGCAGCGTGCCGGTCTACACGCAGCGCACGCAGGAGCTCGACGGCTTGGGGGTCGCGTTGTGCGACGCGGAGCGAGGTGGCATCCAGCAGTTCTACAGTGGCGAAGCCGGAGGCGACGAGGCCAGGCAGGGCGCCGGTGGCTCTGGCGAGGGTGTCGAAGACCAGGAGAGCGGTTGAGTGCCGGGACAGGGCCGGAACGGTGCGGAAGGTTGCCTCGGCGATGAACGCGAGTGTGCCTTCGCTTCCCACGATGAGATGGGCGAGGATGTCGACGGCCGTGTCATGGTCGACGAAAGAGTTGAGGCCGTATCCCATCGTGTTCTTGATCGAATACAGTTTCGCGATGGTCCGCATCGAGGCCGGGTTGCCCCGGACGCGGTCGCGAAGCCTGAGGAGCCCGGTGTGCAGGTCCGGTTCGAGGTGACGGAGCCGGGCGTCGGCGTCTTTCTCCGCGGTGTTGATGACTGTGCCGCTGGGCAGGACGATGACGGCTGATTCGAGGGTCCGGTAGGTGTTGAACTCTGTGCCGCAGGCCATGCCGCTGGAGTTGTTGGCGATGACCCCACCGATGGTGCATGCTGCTTCGCTGGCGGGGTCGGGGCCGAGTTTTCGCCCGTACTGGGCGAGGCGGGCGTTGACCTGGCTCACTGAGGCGCCGGGCTGGACGCGGACGCGCAGTCCGCCGTCGAGCACTTCTATGTCCTTGAAGTTTCGGCGGCTGTCCACAAGGACGCCGACAGTGGCGGACTGGCCGCTTAGGCTGGTTCCGCCTGACCTGAAGGTCAGGTGCGTTCCCTGTTCGCTGCTGGCACGCAGCAGCCTCGAGATGTCCGCGATCCCATCGGGGGTGACGACGGCTTGGGGGGTCAGGAGATAGTGCGACGCGTCGTGCGCGTAAGCCAGCCTGTCGGTCGCCCGAGAGCGCAGCTGGCGAGGGGCTGCTGCTTCAAGGGCTGCCAGAAGGTGCGGGTCTACGGATGGCAGGCGTGCCGGGCGAGGCGTGTCAGTGTGATTCACGTGAGACCTCAGGAACGCTGAATCCGCGCAGGAAGTCCAGGTCCGCCCCGGTGTCCGCCTGCATGACGTGGTCGACATAGAGCTTTTCCCAGCTGCGCGTCGGGGCGGGGAAGCCGGCCATCGCGGCCTGGTTAGGCCGGCGTTGGCCGAGTTCGTCCTGGGGGACGTCGATGGACCGGGCCCGGTTCGGCGCATCCAGGATCATGTAGTCGCCGGCGATCGCGATGTGGGGCCGTCCGTCGAACGCGCTGGCCGGGAGTCCGCGTCGCATCCACGCCCGATGGATGTAGGCGTTCCGGTCGGATCCCTCGTACCACTGGGGGCTGCGCTGATCGGCCACACTCTTCTTCTTTCGTTTTATGGAATACCTGTCTAAGATATGGAACATCATGAACAGTATTCCTCAAAATGACAAGCCAGAACAGGGAGCCGACGAACGCCTTGTTGGCTCGGACCGGGTTTTGGCCGTGCTTGTTGAGCTGGCGCGTCATCCGGAAGGCAGCAGCCTCGATGAACTGGCGAAAACTCTTAACAGTGCAAAACCGACAGTCCATCGGGCCCTCGCCTCGCTGCGACGGGCCGGACTCGCCAGCCAGGACGGGCGCGGACACTACTCACTGGGGGACGAGTTCCTGCGGATGGCCTTTGCCCACCACGAAGCCCGGCCGGACCACCTCAGGGTTCAGCCGATCCTGGAACAGCTGTCTGAGAGGTACGGGGAAACCTCGCACTACGCCGTCCTGGACGGTCACGACGTCGTCTACCGGGGCAAGGTGGATCCATCCGTCGGTGCCATGAAGCTCACCTCCACCATCGGGGGGCGCAACCCGGCGCACGCCACAGGAGTCGGGAAAATGCTGCTGGCCCTGCAGCTCCCCGACCTGGAATCAGTACGCACGTGGATCGGAGCCCGCCGTCTCGATCGGCGGACCGAACACACCGCCACCACGGCGGAGGAACTCCACGCGGCCTTGTCACTGGCCCGGGAACGCGGCTACAGCATCGATGACGAGGAAAACGAACCGGGCGTCAATTGTCTGGCGCTGCCGGTCTACCTCTCCTCCCCCAGTGTCCCGACAGGGGCGATCAGCATCAGCGCCCTCGCCTACCGGACACCTCTGCAGACACTCATCGATGACCTCCCGACCATCCGGAAGATCATCGCCGGCCACAGCGAGGACACCGCCTCATGACAACCTTCCTAGCCACCGTAGCCTCGGATGAACGCCACGTCCTCGCCGAAGGTCCCGCCTGGGACGACTCCACCGGACAGGTCCTCCGCGGTCACCCCCGGCAGCCCTGGTATGGCTCAGGGATCACCGCGGCATCCGGCCACTGACACTTCACACATCCACCATCCCCTAGACAGCACAGGAGAACACGCATGTATCTCATGAGACTCGGCGAGGCCGGCTCGGAAAAGCCCGTTGTCCGCATCGATGACACCCACTACGTCGACGTATCCGACGTTGTTCCCGACTTCAACGAGGCCTTCTTCGGCAGCGACGGCATGGCCGGGCTCGCGGAGCTCGTCGCCGAACGGGCAGCCGCCGGCAACGTGACGGCGTTTGATGGCGAGCGGATCGGCTCCCCGATCGCGCGTCCGCACCAGATCCTGTGCATCGGCCTGAATTACAGCGACCACGCGGCCGAAACGGGCCAGGCCGTGCCGGAGGAACCCATCCTCTTCACCAAGTCACCCAACACCCTGATCGGCCCGAACGACGACGTCCGCATCCCCCGCGGATCAACCAAACCCGACTGGGAAGTCGAACTCGGCATCGTGATCGGCAAGCGCACCAGCTACCTCGACAGCATCGAGGACGCCCGCGACGCCATCGCCGGCTTCGTGGTCGTCAACGACGTCAGCGAACGCGCCTTCCAGATCGAGCGCGGCGGCCAATGGTCCAAAGGCAAATCCGCCGAGACCTTCAACCCCGCCGGCCCCTGGCTGGTCACCCCCGACGAGATCGACGACGTCCTGAACCTGGGCATGTGGCTGGACGTCAACGGCGTTCGCCGCCAGGACGGCTCCACCTCCACCATGATTTTCGACCCCTACTTCATCGTCCACTACCTCAGCCAGTTCCTCGTCCTGGAACCGGGCGACCTGATCAACACCGGCACCCCGCCCGGGGTCGGCATGGGATTCAAACCCCAGATCTGGCTGCAGCCCGGCGACGTCATGGAACTCGGCATCGACGGCCTCGGCACCCAGCGCCAGCCCGTGCTGGCACCCCGGTAACACCGATGCGAACTTTCGTATTGACCGGTCCTGGAACGCATATGTGGCCTCGAACGGACCGCCGCAACCCCTTTGGCTGATTTTGACTGGCCTTGTCGTAACTGTTCACTCACGAATGGGATTGGACGCCTCCTTGGACAGAGTGGTGGATATCTATCGGCCCATACCCATGAACGAAGGAGCTGGCATCTCGGTAAGGCGGCTCGCCCCTGGCCGCTACGAGGCTCGGCTGAACGGTGAAGTTCCATCGGGCACGGCAAGGGAAAACTGGGGCGCATCCTTCGATGATCGAAGATGGCGCCGGGGTCTCCTGCGAGTCGACCGTCAGTATGGTGCCGGGCGCGTGCCCCATTGCCGGCCAAGCTACGTGCTGGTTGCCGAAGGCAGTTGCGAACCTCGCGTCGGGACGAAACAGGTCGAAAGACTCCCTCACAAGATGTGAAGTCGAGGCCTACCTGTCACTTGCGCCAAGGCACCGAGTCACTGTCCTGGATCACGAAACCGGGGAAGTGTGGCGCGTGCGGGTTGACGTGCCTTTTCCATAGCACGGGCTTGTCTGGGTTTTCACGGATTTAGGTGAGCGGAAGCCGCTCGATATTGGTCGGCACGCCGTCTGGCGATCGGATGCGCGTCAAGCCTGTGGACAAGACTTACCGTTCGCACTGTAATTGTCAGTCGAGACGTGGGAGCCGACAGGTTGGCTGAGAGAAATCTTGCGGATTCTTTCTCATTCGACCTGTCAGTTCCGTAAGTGGTCTACGGGCTCGCGGCCCAGGTGGGGAAGGCCTTGGGCGAGCCACTCTGTCCCGCGACGGTATAGTCTCCGGAGGGCGTTTTCGATTTGTTCGACGCTGGCGCCGTTGCGTTGGGCGTGGCGGGTGGCGTTATTCTCGATGCCGGTCGATCTTTCGGTGCCGTCGAGGATCGCGCCAATGGCTGCGTCCGAGAGAAGGCCGCGAAGGGCGCCGATGCTCCCGCCGGTCCGGTCCCAGAGGTAGAGGGATTCCTCAGCAAGGGACTCCGGGACGTGAGCGGCGAGCGGCAGGAGCTCTTCGACCCCGAGCACCAGGTCGGTCCATGACTCACGGTCCGCTTTCGTCCAGCGGTGGAGTAGGGGTCATCTCGTGCAGGATCATGCGGGCTTTGATCTGCCGCCCCATCTCGCCCGCGAAAAGGTCCGTTGTCGGAAGATTGATTCCGGCGCAAAGGAAAGTCGCGTCCAGACGGTCCGCGAACTGTTTAGGGTGCTTGCGGCCTCGGCTCCGGCCTGCCTGTTCGTTTTGAGGTTGTGCACCTCGTCGACGATGACCAACGTAGTCTGCAGGGACCGCATGACCGTGACCAGCTGTTCGGTGAGTGTCGGTGCGGTGGCACGGATGGGAGCCGGGATCCCCAGCCACGAGGCGAATGCCTGCATGAGCATTTTCGGTGTCGTGGCGGGTGGGACGACGGAGTAGACCACCGGCGCGAATTCCCGGTCGTCCTGGCGTCCGAGTCGCTTGGGCTCTGACTTTTCGTGGCGTTTGACAAGAAGCAGAGCCGCTGTCGATTTTCCCATGCCCGCGGCGGCCGAGAAGGCAAGGCCCCGCCTTGCTGTCGCCGTGCTGGCCGCGTTGCGGGCTATGGCGATTCGGGCTTGCCGGGAGCGGGCCTGCGCATCCGAGGTTTCCAGGACGGTGTCTGCCGCGAGCCATGTGAACCGGGCGCGGTCACTGGCGGACCTCGCCTCAGCGTATGGCGCCTGCACCACTGGCAGTGTCAGCCTTGGGGCTCTTCGGGTAAGTGCCCAACGAACTCGCGCCAGGCCGTCAGGCTGTCCGGGGTGGCGATGTCTCAGGTCTCCAGAAGATCGATTCGTCGTCCGTGGCGGCGCCGCGGAAACTCGGCGATGACTTGGTCCGGTGGCGTAGCGTCGGGTTCGGTGATCGGGTCCGGCCCGGGCTCCGGTTCCGGATGGCCGACGGGTTGTGTATGTGCGTTGTGTGGCTTGGCGCTCGGCGCGTCTCGTTGGGGCGGTCAGGATCCGATTGATCTCGGCAAGGAGATCCCTGCCGGCAATCGTCTCGCCTCGCCTGTATGGCCTTCTTCGCGGCGGCGAGGACGTCGCGGGAACAAGGGTCCCACAAGGTGCGTGGACAGGGTCCACTTCGCCTCGATGCACTGACCCTTCTTGTGGTCACGGACGTAGATCGACTGGAGTCTGTAAGGGCCATACCGAACTTCCCAGCGTCCGTCGGCCAGGGAGGGGAGCCCGGAAGGGACTCCTCGGTAAAGCCCTGCAGGCTCTTCGGAATTACGGCATGGAAATTTCGGTGACAAGGACACTGGTTGATTGTCCTTAGCCCACAGGCAGCAGGTGGTGGAGGGTTGCTGTTACCGCAAGCCTCCACCACTGCCGGGGCGCTACACGGGGTCGCATCCGCTTCTCCGCGCTTTCATCGAAAACTCTTTTTGCTTAGCTGTTTGATTAACGTCAGTCAGGCCGTTGGGGACCGAGGTATGCGTCCTACAGCATGCCTCACTTCACGCCGTCCAGGGTCGTCTCGATTGGTGTTTCGACGAGCGAGTGCGTTCCGGGAGCGAGCTCGGCGGCCTCGACGAGCGAGAGCTTCCGTGTTTCGGGAGCCCACTTGATGCAGACCGCAGCGCCCAGCAGCGTCAGTACAGCGGCGCCCAGCATCGTCACGCCGATTCCGTACTGCGTCTGCACGATGGGTACGAGGAACGTGCCAACCGTCGTGAAGGCATTGACAAGAGCGAACGCCAGGCCGATGGCCGTGCCGCGGATCTCGGTGGGGAACATCTCCACCGGGTACACGGCCTGCAGAATCTGCGTCCCACCGAGGAACACCGCGTACATCGCGAACAATGCGAAGATGATTCCGCCCGGGGCATCCGGGAAGATTCCCAGCACGAGCAGGGGAATCCCGGACCACACGAAGCTATGGATGATCAATTTGCGCCGGCCCATTCGGTTGACCACCATGACAGCGATCACAGTGCCGATGAGGAACAGCACGGTAATGAACGCCGAGCCGATGACGTCCATGCCGTCGCCGAAGTGCAGTGCGGTAAGGATCGCAGGACCGAATCCGTAGATGGCGAAGAGGGGGACGACGGAGCACGTCCACCAGACGAACGTGAAGATCACACGGCCCATGTATCCCGTGCGAATCACGGTGCGGATGCTGGCCGTTCCGTCTTCGTCCTGGGGCAGTTCAGCCAGGGTGACCTCGGGACCGAACACTTTGTGCATGATTGCCGCTGCCTCGGCGACGCGTCCCTGGCTCATCAGCCACCGTGGCGATTCTGGTGTGCCACGTCGAAGCAGCATGAAAGCAATTCCAGGCACGGCTGCGCTGGCGACCATCCAGCGCCAGGCGTCGTTGCCCACGCTGTTCAGCATTAGGGCCCCGACGACGTAGGCGATTGCCGCACCGACGAACCACATCACACAGAAGATCCCCAGTAGACGTCCCCGATGTTTACGCGGGATGAATTCGCCGACCAGCGATTGCGCGACTGGCCAGTCAGCGCCGACTGCAACGCCTATGAGCAACCGGGCGACGATCAGTGCTACGAGGTTCGTGGCCCAGAACGACGCGATGGAACATACGATTGTCATGCCGAGCACCCACGAGTAGAGCGTCTGGCGGCCGAACTTATCGGCGAGGTAGCCGCCGAAGTAGGCGCCGGGCAAGCCGCCGACTAGGGCCGATCCCACCACGAGCCCTTGCTGCAACGGGTCGAGGTTCAACTGCGGCGCGATCTGAACCATCGCAACGCCGGTTATCGAGAGGACGTACCCCTGCATGAAGGCTCCGCCTGATGCATAGCCGGCGAGCCGTTTATGGAAACCCGTAAGCGGTGCATCATCGAGGGAAGTCGATGTCATTGGTTTTTTCCTTCCATTTCAATTTTCGGCGTCGTTGCCGGGCTGGGGGGATTCGATGGGGGGAAGACTCGGTGCGGGAAGCTCACTTGTTGCCCGTGAACACGCCCAGCGGCATGGTCATGGCGACGTTCCAGACACCCGAGTCCACGATCTCGATGATGCGCAGGTCGCCGGTCGCGCTGCAGAGAACGTAGGCGTCTTCGCGGGTGAGGCCGTGCGTGTCGACGAGCCACTCGATCATCGCCCGGGTAGCGGTCTTCGCGCCGCTCATGAGGTCGGAGTCGATGCCCATCGTCGCGTAGTAGCCCTTTTCGTCCTTCTTCGAGACGGCCCCCGCTGGTACACGAAAGGACGGGACGACGACCTTATTCTTATGCAGCGTGAATTTGAGCGACGCCTTCATGGGACATTCGATTGCGGTCACGCAGACCTCGCCATCACCCTGGGCTGCGTGCGGGTCGCCGCATGAGAACATTCCTCCCTCGACGAAGATGGGCAGCCACAGAGTGGTTCCCGCAGTGAGGTGTCGGTTGTCCATGTTTCCACCGCCCCCGTGCGGCGGAAATGGCACCTGCCGGCCCGGGGTCCCTGGGTGAGTTCCCATCGTGCCCAAGAAGGGCGTGAGAGGAACTTCGATCCCCGGCGCGAAGTTGATGTTGGGGCGAGATGTGAGGTCGAAGGTCTTAACGTAGCCTTCGGGAAACTCCTCGGGAAGCAAACCCAGGCCCGGCAGGAATGCAGACCATCCCCAGTCGCCAGCTTGGAGGTCAAGGATCTCAACTTCGAGCATGTCTCCGGGTGCGGCGCCCGCGACATAGACCGGGCCGCACAGGTTGTAAATCGAGTCGAAGTCGAACTTAGCTTCGTCGAAGCTTGCACCAGGCCAGACTTGGCCTTCGCCGGCTACCTGGATATCGAAATGCACGATGTCGCCGGAGTCGATTGTCAGGACTGGTTCCAGGTCGGCATCCCACTCATGGTGGATCTTCGTGGGTTCTGCGGTGTGTTCTCGTATGGCCAATGCTCTCGTCCTTCGGATGAATGTATTCGGGTCGTCGTCGCCTTGCCGAGATACGTGAAGTAGGTTGCTGCGGTTCGTCAGCGCCTCACTGATAGATCACTGTGATACACAGTTGTGCATCAGTGAAATATTAGCCCTAACGTGCGCTGTGTCACTACCTAAAAAGCAAATGCGATTTAGATCACACCTCTCAGGATTCAATCTGTTGCGCTAGATGCACTCTGCTGCGAATAGCGCAACAATTAAGGCGCATCCCTTCCATGCGCGAACTCATCGGCTGGTCATTCACATGGCTGAATGCCGGTAATACCCGGTGCCCGCCTTTCCCCCTTTGGGGTCCAACAGCAGGATCTTGGCGCGCGGCTTGCGGCGTCGCGCGGATGCCGTGTGCCAGGCGCTGCCGCCCGATATCCACCTGTGGGAGCCGCTTCGACGCAGCGAGGTCATTTTCTGAAGGTGGGACATGGAGAGCACCAGCCTCGTTTGGGCGGTGGGGCCTCGACCCTCGGCGACGCTTTCCCGGTTCCCAGCTTGAAGGGCCAGTAGATGGTCTCGCGGAGGGACTCGAGGTCGTCGGCGAACTTCACAGCACCGCTGCGGTCCTGCCGCGCCGGGTGATCGTGACGATCTCGTAGGTCGAGTCGACCTCCTCGGCCATGCCCGAGCGCTTTCCGTACTCGCCGTCGTGAGGCCGGTCGACTGAACGCGGGCTCGGCCGCAAGGACCATCGGCCAATGCAAGGACTGGGCGATCGAACAGTCCAGCCGGTTGAGCGCGTGGCGCACTGAGTGATCGATCTTGGTGACGCAGATCGGACTTCCGACGGTGTTATTGCATACCGATCGCCGGAGCCTTTCGTCAATCAAGGCCAAGTAAAAATTTAGCTGCCCAGTGTACTCGGACTGCGACTGGCCAGCCCTGACCTTCTTTACTGCCTCCCGTCGAAACTTAGTGACATAGCTAGTTCGTCAATCTTCCGACGTCGTTTGGCTTGGACGGAGCCGTCACTGATGTCATTATCGGTTGGATCTCCGCACTTCGGAGGAGTCGATCAGACATTCGAATACCCCAAGGTCAAAGGCCCGGCAATAGCCCGCTTCGTTTCGAAAGGCTTGTTGTCACCGAAGTTTGTCACAGGCCCAGAAAGACGGCTGGAAGTTTCAGCCCGCTGCGCCCGGCCCTCCGGTAAGGCATGTAATCGTAGCGGTCCTTGCTGGCTCGTAGGTCACGAGCTCAATTTCCTTGGTTTGTTATCTAGTCGGATACGACGTGCAAACTGATATTGGAGTGGCCTTGGAATATGGCGAGTTGCTCGCGGGTGATGGCTGAGTCGGTGATAAGGGTCCACGGACGATCGATCGCCGCCCACCAGTGTGCCGACGTGGCACCCAATTTGCTGGCGTCGGTGAGCACATAAATCTCGTCGGCTGCTGAGATCATTGCGCGTTTGAGCGAAGCCTGCTGATCAGTGGTTTCGCTGAGACCACGCAGGGGATCCACCCCATCGGCCCCCAGGAATGCCGCGTCCGCGGTGAGACAACTCAATGCCGCTTCCGCGAGGGGGCCGACAGTTCCGGAGCTGACGTGACGCAGGGATCCTCCCAGCAACACGAGGTCGACACCCTCCGCGTGCTCGAGTATCCGGGCGCACGTCATCCCATTTGTGATGATGGTCAGTTCCTGCCGGGTTGTCAGGTTTTCCGCGAGAGCGCCGACGGTCGTGCCGGCATCGAGCAGATTGACGGAGCCCGGAGCGATGAGCGAAGCGGCGAACCGCCCGATCATGCGCTTCGCATCGCGGGCAATGTGCTCGCGCTCCTGGAGGCTCTGCTCGCGTGGAGAGTAGCCTGCGGTGACGGCGCCTCCATAGGTGCGATGGATTCGACCGCTGGTGGTGAGGCGCTCGAGATCCCGCCGGATCGTCGAAAGCGATACACCGAATTCTTCGGCGAGCTCTTCGACCGTGGCCGGACGGACCTCGAGTATTGCTGCTATCGATGTTCGTCGCCCGTTAGCATTCATGGTTCGACTATTTCACCTCGGCGCGCTCTCCAGCGAGTTCGACGGCGGCACGCATGGCTTCGAGCATGGACGCGTGATCCGCAATATTCTTGCCCGCAATGTCGAAGGCCGCGCCGTGGTCGACGGATGTGCGGACTACGGGCAGACCCACCGTGATGTTGACACCGTTCTCGAGCCCAAGGACTTTGACAGGTCCGTGGCCCTGGTCGTGGTACATGGCCACGACCAGGTCATAGTCTCCCCGCCCGGCCTTAAAGAACAGAGTGTCCGCGGGAAGAGGTCCTTCCACAGGGATGCCTTCCGCCAGAGCTTGTTCAATTCCCGGCGTGATTTTTTGAGCCTCTTCATCGTTGCCGAAGAGGCCGTTCTCGCCCGCGTGGGGGTTGATGGCGGCGACCGCTATGCGCGGATTCTCGACGCCTGAGCGAACGAGGAGGTCGTGACCGCGGCGGATCGTGCGATAGACGATTGCTCCGTCGATCCGGGCGATTGCGTCGACGAGGCCGACGTGGGTGGTTACGTGTATCACGCGCATCTTGGGCGTGGTCAGCATCATGGACACTTCGGGTGTACCGGTGAGTTCCGCGAGAAGCTCTGTGTGGCCTGGATAATTGTGTCCGCCTGCGTGTAGTGCGGCCTTGTTCAGCGGCGCAGTGCAAATCGCATCAATGTCGCTTTTCAGGGCCAGCTCCACCGCCTTTTCGAGGTAGAGGTAGGCCGCATGTCCGGCTTCCGGCGAAAGAATGCCCCAAGGCAGCTCGGGGTCGAGACCGGGAATGTCGAAGCAGTCGATGATGTCAGGGGAGAACAAGGCTTCGTCGGCGGACTCGATGCGGCGCGTCCGTAGGGGGCTGTCGACGACTTTCATGGCCATTTCAAGACGCCCTAGATCTCCGATCACAAAGACGCGTGCTCCGGAGTGCAGTACTGGGTCGAGCATGGCTTTTGCGATGATTTCCGGTCCAATTCCTACGGGGTCTCCCATGGTGATGGCTACAATCGGACGATTCAAGGTTGCTTTCCTTCTGCTGTTGTGATTGGTCGATGTTCGATGGATGTGACGACGGACGTGAGTGCGTCGACGTCGCCGAACGCGCCGGATTTGGTTATGAACGGCTGTATATGGCCGGGCATCTCGGCGTCAACGATCCCTGGCAGGATTTCTCCTCGGATGTTCAGGACGGCCACGCCGAGGTGGTTTAGCACTGCCATGGCTGTCTCTCCGCCGGACACGACGATTGAGGATGCATGGGCTGCAGCCGCGGCGGCCGTCGCGCCGAGAGCGGCGGCTACGGTCTTCGCTCGCTTCTTGTCCAGGACGGCTGCGTGATCTGGAGTGAGCACAGCTTGTCCCTGATGGAGAGCCTCGATCAGTGTGGCTATCGTTGCACCGACGTCGATTGTTCCAGGGGCGCCTCCCTCGTCCAGTCTGCTGGTGTGGTCGAGATGGATATGCTTGAACCCGGCTCTGACGAGCTCATCTAGTTGTGCCCGGCTCGCGGGCGCGTAGCTTCCGATGACGACGAGGGAGTTGCCTCCGGCCCGATGGCCTCCCGTGACTGTGGGGATCGGCCGCGCTGGGGTCTCCGGAACGTCGCATTCGAGTGAGGCGGCGAGCGGCGCCGAGATGCCTCCGGAGCCGACGAGGAGTGCCTGGTCGCCAAGAGATTTGGCGGCCGCGACGATGGCGGCCAAGTCGGAATCGTTCCAGGCATCGACGATGGCGGTGTCGATATGCGATGCGAGGATCTGTTGGAAGCGAACGGCGAGAGACGTAGGGTCAGTCCAGTCGTCAGCCGAGACAAGCGCGTGGCTTAGTCCGGCCCCGGACAGCACATCTGCTACGCGACCTTGGCCGCCGAGCGGACGGCCCGCCACATGCACGATTCCGTTGAGGGTCGTGCGTCCGGTTCGGGGAAACGCGGGAGCTACGATTGCGAGCACGGGGCGATCGGGCCGACGCAACGCTTCGAGGGAAGCCGCGATTTCGATTCCGACGTTGCCTCGCAGCAGCGAGTCGACTTTCTTGAAGACGCGGACGCCATTCTGGCCGGCACGTGAGACGAGCTCAACCACCGTTTTCCTCGCACTGAGGCCGTCGATGTAACGGCTTTCAGTATTAATCGCAAGGACGTCTGCGGGCGGCCAAGTGACTGCGGGACGAACTAACACAGCAGTTTTTCGGTTCCCTGAGAACGGTACTGCGGCGTCAGCCGCCCCGGTGAGGTCATCGGCGACGATAAGAAGCTCCATTATGCGGCGATCTGTATGGGAGCAGCCTGAGCGCTCGTGTTGATTAGCTGGGTTTGGACAGCAACCAATAGAAACATCCAGCTTGGGATCTTCTCGGGTGTCGCCTTGATGGATACGGCCATATGTCAACCTTAAAATCGTCGATTTCGCGTCGATTACATGTATCGTACGTCGCGGAAAATGCACTAAACGCGCATCTTTATGCTTGTATGGCGCATACGTCACTGTCAATTGTGTGGATAGTGAATGAAACAAGCATTAGTGGGGCCTTGGCCGTTCTGGGAAGCCAATCGGCTCCCGTTGGGAAGCCCCGGGCTCGGTGACCGCCTGAGGACGAGGTTGGAGCCAACTCCCTGGCGCTGAGCACCTCCGGTCAGAACGAGGCTAACCCGCTCGACTGGTACAGGAGCGAGCCCTGGGATCCAAGTAGGCCCGATTGGTTCGAGGCAGTCCCGGCGGGACTTCGGACAATATGCGGGCCCCGAGACGGCTCCGGCGAAAGGGTGACGTGATCTATCTCGGCGACACTGAGTGTGACATTCCCAGCGCGACCGCCGCGCGGGCTGCATCGGCGTCGAGTTGCCAGCGGTTCTTCGCGGGAGAGTGGCTCCGTACGGGTTCAGGTCACCAATCCTGGAATTCCCTGGTCAAGCCGAAGGGCACAGAATCGCTGAGGGTGACCGTGAAAGAGTCGTGTCCATGGCGTGAGACGAGTATTCCACAGCGTCGTTCTCGCATTGCTATTGCCCGGGCAGCACTCACTGCTTCATCGAGCTCACGGTCCATGCTGGCACGGTCCGTCGCGGTGATCGTTAGTGTGTCAGGACTGATGGTGATCATGTGTTTCTCCTTAGGTTCTATACCCCGCTGGCAGCTGCTCCCGGATCACGACATCGGCCTGCCGAGACGGGGCGTACCGGCAGGCCGAAGCGGTTCTTGGTGATCTGTGCCCCCCAGGAACGGGCTGTGAGCTCTCCGCTTACTTGCTCTCAGGCCGCGGTGGAGCGAGGTCGATCGCTTGGCGCAATGCCTCGAGCAGCGATTTGTGATCTGCTATGTTTTCACCTGCGATGTCGAAAGCCGTCCCGTGGTCAACTGACGTCCGAACTACGGGGAGGCCGACGGTGATGTTAACGCCGTTCTCTAGGCCAAGAACTTTCACAGGACCATGACCCTGGTCATGGTACATCGCCACAACAAGGTCAAAGTCCCCCCTGCCAGCCCGGAAGAACACCGTATCGGCTGGCAGCGGACCGAAGGCATCGATTCCTTCCGCCTGGGCCTGCTTGATGCCCGGCTCAATCTTGATTGCTTCTTCGCCGTTGCCGAACAAGCCGTTTTCACCGGCGTGGGGGTTGATGGCGCAGACAGCGATTTGAGGGTTCTTGATGCCTGAACGGATCAGGAGGTCATAGCCGCGTTTGATAGTCCTGTAGACGAGTGGACCGTCTATTCGCGCTACCGCATCCAGAAGGCCAAGATGGGTCGTGACATGAATGACTCTCATCTTGGGGGCCGTCAGCATCATAGAGACTTCATCGGTGCCGGTTAATTGTGCCAGCAATTCGGTGTGCCCGGGGAATTTGTGTCCTCCGGCGTGTAGCGCGGCCTTGTTCAAGGGCGCAGTACAGATGGCATCGATCTCTTTGTGCATGGACAGTTCTACGGCCTTCTCCAAGAACAGGTAGGCCGCGTGCCCGGCGTCGGCCGAGAGTTCTCCCCAGGGTAAGTCAGGCCGGACACTGGGCACATCCAGACAGTCAATGGTTCCAGCCTCAAACCGCGCCTGAGACGGCTCGCTGATGCTCTTGACCTTAAGCGCACTTCCAACGAGGTCCATCGCCAGTTCCAGTCGACCCCTGTCACCAATGACAAATGTGCGCGCCCGATCTTGGATCGAAGGATCTGCCATAGCCTTGGCGATGATCTCGGGGCCGATGCCGGCTGGATCTCCCATCGTGATGGCTACAATTGGTCGTCCCATTATCTGTCTCCTCTAGTCAATGACCCGGGTGGTTCTACTGTTGCAAGACGCTGGTGATTTTGGTCCGCCACCGATGGCTCCCACTTTGGTAATGATCTGCCGATCCAGCACAGCAATGCGATGGGGCACTACGACGGGCCGCGTCAGGTAGAGAATTCATAACCCCTGCCGCCAGTCCGGCTGAGCCAACCAGAAGACTTTGGAACTCCTCGGACAATTGGGAAGAACCCTGGTTGATTCTCTGCAGTAGCTTTGTGTCTGGGGTTCCAGATGTGTTCATTCGCGTCTGCAAGGTGATTATTGTGCGATGGGGGCGGCGATGGCGTCGTCGAAGCCGTCGGCATGTGCCGACTCTTCTTGTCCAATGGGGTGTCGCGGCAAGGTCAGCGCGACGACGACTCCTGCCAAGAGGAATATGCCGGCCACGACGAAGGCACTGTTATAACTGTGTGTCGTGTCAACGATGTAACCGGTCACGATCGGTGCTACCGCTCCGAAGATGTTGCCCCCGATCATGGCTATGCTGTTCGCCCTTCCTGCCAGATGGCGCGTCCTGAGAAGATCACCCAGCAACGCCAGGTTCATGGAAACCGTTGTCGAAATGCACGTCATCGAGATGCTGATCAGGAGCAGGATTACGGTGACGTCGGAGAAAAGGGGCGTCAGTAGAACGACTGAACTCGCCAAGAGACATGCGGCGACGATATAGCGGCGCCGGGCCGTGGATTGTGCACGTCTTTTCAGCAGGCGATCAAAGACGATACCGAGTCCGATTCCGGCGAGGACCGCGACGATGTACGGTACGGCCGTAAACAGCCCGGACTTCATGATCGACAAATGATGGACTTGCTCCAAATAGCCCGGGAGCCAAGTTAGAAACAGGTACTGTGTGTAGACGGCTGCTGACTGGACGAGCGCCACGCCCCACATGCTTCGGTATCGCAGGAGGCTCAGGACGCCGCCCTTGGGTTTGCCCTCCTGTGCTTGTTCGCCTGGTACTTTCCGCTCCTCCAGAATCATTGCCCGCTCTGATTCCGACAGCCACTTGGCCTTGGATGGATCACGGAACCAGATCAGCCATGCGCCCAGCCAAATGAATCCGAGGGCGCCCATGATGACGAACATTGTCTGCCAGCCAAAGGACGTAATGAGCGCTGCTGCCAAGATCGCTCCCAGGGCCGGTCCCGCATAGGCACCTGAGTTGTATATCGAGACAGCGCCTCCACGCTCGCTTGCGGGCGCCCATTCGCGCAAGACTCTTCCGGCGGCCGGATATGTTGACGATTCCCCGACTCCCATAAGCAGCCGCGCTCCAATGAGGCCGCCGAAGCCGCGGACGATCCCAACGAGCATCGTGGCCAGTGACCAGACGACAATGCTGACTGCATTAACTACACGCGGGCCGAACCGGTCGGTGAGGATGCCGCTGGGAATCAGGAAAAGCAGGTACGACCATAGGAACGCCGAAAGCATGAGCCCTACTTGCGTCGACGAGAGACTAAGCTCCTTTTGGATAGGTCCTACGGCGACGGAGAGCGCGGTCCGATCCATGTAGTTGATCATGACCAGGAGGAAAAGCAGGAGATAGATCCACCAACGGCGGCGTGCGAATTTCATTTCCAAAACCTCGTTGTTTTTGAGTATTTAGTGAGGGCTGCCGGAAAGCAGGTCGATGGTTGTGGTCCCGGCGCCGTTGGGCTGCCAGACCTTTATTCCGGCTTCGAGCTGGGAATGCGGGATGGGTTCCCCATCCTTGAGGCTCAGTAATCGGTCATGCCCGGGCACCAGAATCGAAGAAGGATCATCGAGAAGCATCCTGCGGACGGTTTCTATGCTTTCCCGACTCAGGGCTGGATCAAGCGTCATGTCGGCGACCCCTGACATCAGTTCAGTTTCATTCTTGACGGCGTCGCCCGCGAAGATTGCGCGGCCGCCCTGAACGTCCGCGTGATAGGCAAAGTGCCCGGGTGTGTGTCCAGGAGTCGCCAACGCAAAGAACCCAGGCAACGGTTCTGCGCCGTCGTCAATCCGTTCCACGCGATCCGACTGGCTAAGGAAATCAACGTGGAACTCCGGCAATTCCCACGTCCCTACGGGTTGGTCGGCGGCCCATTCCAAATCCGGTCGTGGCACGATGATGCGTGCGTTCGGGAAAAGTGGAAAATTACATGCATGGTCCCAATGGCAGTGCGTGAGGGCGACTGCTGTCACATCTTCGCGCCGGATGTCTTGCTTCGCGAGAGCGTCCATGAGCGGGACACGGTATCCGTAGCCCCCTGTGTCCACAAGTATGGTCTCGCCTTGCCCCCTCAGCATTGCGACGGTGCTCCATCCCAGTCCACCGTGGCACGTACTTCTGCCGGGGAAACCCTGGATCAAGATAGTCAAGTCATACACAATGCGCCTCCTTGCGATACATGTATTGAGAGATGCGCCAGCCAGGCGCCTCGCGGCCAAGTGCTTCTGGGGCGCCTTGCCGCACGTCATTGACACTGGCGCCTGTTTGCACTGACGGGGTCGGGTCGATGCATATAGCTTGGCATGGTTGCGCGTTTAGCGCAACCATTCTGCACATTCTGCGCAGCCTGAAAAGTGGGCTGCGGGTGAGAGGCTTCGAATGGGTTGACGTTTGTTGGGGCCCGGTGGGCGGCCTGCGCCGACCCGCGTACTGAAGGCGAGTGCTCGGCCAAATTCGGGATTTGCCCTTGGCCTCAGATGGGCCCCGCGCCTGTCTCGGGCCGTTCCATCGTTGAAACATCCGCCGGATCTCGCTTCACATGATTGAGGGAAATCAGAGATGCGTGAACCGCGCAGCCTCGCCGCAAAGTGGCCCGTCGGCCACTGCGGCTCTTGGCTGAGGTCGATGGGTGGTGGCATCGGGATATTCCGGCTGATTGGGTGTTGGTCCCGCGATGCCTCGGTTACTTAAAGCAGGGCGTTCTTCGGCGTGTTTTGCCCGAGAGGGGTCGTTGGACTGGCAGTGAGATCTTTGGCCACCAGTACGTCGATTCCTTCCGCTTCAAATGCCATCAGTTCGTCCGGCGCGACGCTCTGATCAGTTATCAGCGTCCAAGGTTTGCCCAAGCGGCTCCAGAAGTGGAAAGGCCGGTGGCCAATCTTTGCGGCGTGCGCGACAACATATACACGTTCCGCACGCCGTGCCATGAGTTCCTTGAGCCTTGTCTGAGTGAGTTCGGCCTCACATACGCCATCTGTTGCGCTGACTCCGTCAGCGCCGAGAAATACCCGGTCGAACGTCATGCGTTCCAGAGCCGCCTCTGTTAGGGGGCCCACAAACGCTTGACTGAGTGTACGCAGCCTTCCGCCGAGGCAATCCAACTCAATGTCTTTGCTATCACTTAGCTCCGCTATGACTGAAAGGCTCGTTGTGGCGACGTGAAGCCGACTGGTCGCCTTAAGCTCGTGGGCAAGCAATGCGATGGTCGATCCAGCGTCGAGTAAAATCGACTCTCCTGGCTGAACTAGCTGGGCGGCGGTCCGTGCAATGGCCAATTTGGCGTCGAATGCTTCGCCTGCGCGCTGCTTTAGCGTTAATTCAGGATGGGCCGCTGGCGCCATGGCGCCGCCGTATGTTCTGGCGAGGAGTCCTTCAGCAGTGAGACGCGCGAGGTCGCGACGGATAGTTGATGCCGTCACGTTGAAGTGGGAGGCGAGTTCCTCCACACTCGTCAGGCCGACAGTTGTGGCGCGCTTGACGATCTCATCGCGGCGAATGTGGGAGTTCATGGCCAAAAATCGACGCCTTTCGCTATTGTTCCGGCCGATGCACATCCCGTACACAGCTTTCGATGATGATCAGATGCTACCCGGGCAGTATCGCTCGTCGCTTCCATTGGTCACTGCGCTGCTCCATGTTTTCCTCAGCGAAGTCACAACCAAATTTCGTATGGGATGCAGGAGCTACCTATATTATGGACAGCTCTTCGCGAGAAGGTAGGCGACAATCCCGTGAATGACGGCATTCCGCAGTCTAGGGTGGGACATCGAGAGGACAGGCAGAGTGACTGGATCACGCAACAGCACGCGCAGCCGGGAGGATGGGCGGGCGGATCCGCCGGGCGGTCTCATCGTTGGTGCGTATGCCACGTCTCCATACCGCAACGACTGGCATCCAGGGTTCGAGAGTCGGCTTTTTGGCTTGCTCTCGGCCATGCCCGGACTGCGGGGGCTTGAAATTCCATGGTTCGGGTCGCTGCACCAATTCGACGATAACTGGTTGCTGAGGCATCTTCGGCCTCATTGGGATTTGGTTTTGAACGATATAGGTTCCGGTCTCCGGGGGGTGGCCGCGGATTCGACGTACGGACTTGCCTCCCGCGACAGGCTCGGCCGGATGTCAGCGTTGAAAATGGCAGCCCGACTCCGCGACGATGTAGATAGCCTGAATCAATCGGCAGGGCGCCAGGCTGTCATCGCCGTCGAGTTTCATAGCCCGCCCCCACAGATGAGTAGCAGTGCGGCCTTGGCGGAGTCACTAGCCCAGATACAAAGTTGGGATTGGGGGGAAACCAGCCTGCTTATCGAGCATTGCGATGCCCTTGTATCAGGGCATCCACCTGCCGTCGGCTATCTCTCCCTGACGGACGAGTTGTCGGCCGTTATTTCCTCGGGGACAGACTTTGGAATCTCAATCAATTGGGGCCGTTCCGCCATCGAGTTACGCGATCCGGACCGTGTCCTTGAGCATGTCGCTGAGGCCCGGTCAGCAGGGCTCCTCCGATCGATGGTGTTTTCGGGGGCTGCGTCACAGGAGACGGAATTCGGTCCGTCCTGGGTCGATGCGCATTTGCCTCCGGTGGCATCAGATACCAACAAGTTCGGCGAACCTGCGTCCCTACTGACCCCGGGCCGAATGAAATCCGTTCTCGATACATCAGGCCAGCTTGACTGGATTGGCCTTAAGGTAGCCGCCCGACCCGTGAACTTACCGTTGGCCGGACGGATCCAGCTGCTTTCAGATTCAATTCGGCTGATCAACGAGGCCAGGGTATCCGCATCTGAGTAACTTCGAGCCCGCGTTATGAGAGAAAAGGCGTCACCCGCCTCCTCGCCGGGAGCCGGCGAAGAATTTCCCAGCGACTCCAATCCCAACCATCACCAAGAGGTCAGCCCGTGCCCCCACGCCAATCTTCCGAATCTTCCAGAGTCAAAGTCGCCGTCAGCGACGCCTATCCTTCCATGCGCGCGTCCATTCTCGAAGGCCAGATCCCCCCCGGAACGCGGATTAACATCGACGCCGTTTCCCGAAGCCTAGGCGTGTCCCAAACGCCAGTTCGTGAGGCGCTTCAGCGGCTTGAAGGGGACAACCTTGTGGTGTACAGCCCCGGCCGCGGATACAGTACAACGCCCCTACTGGATCTGGCCGAGCTGCGCTCCCTTTTTGAGTTCCGGCTTCTGGTAGAACCCTGGGCCGCGCGCTCGGCGGCGGTGGATCGGCTCGCGAATCCCGCTGGGGCGCTTGAGAACGAGCTGGCGGCGTTCCGCAGCGCCATGCAGGGCACGGGCGACCGGCGCCAGGAGCTCGTGGCGCACGACGCTCGCTTTCACGACACGATCCTGGCCGCGTCGGGCAACAATGTCGTACGCCACGCCTTTGCACAGACGCACTGCCACCTGCACACCTTCCGGCTTTACCCTGCTGACGTCGACGGCGCGATCACCGTCGCTGAGCACTCGGCCATCCGGGAGGCCATTGAGGCCTGCGAGCCAGAGCAGGCCGAAGCGGCGATGGCCGAACATATCAGGAATTCATTCGGGCGGTTTGCGCAGGCTTTCTCGGGTAGTTCAGCGTTGCCGCCACTGGAGGACGGCGGCCCCTCAGGGCGACACATTGTGAAGTGAAACGAAGCCCCGGCCTGGCACCGGGGCTTTTTGCTGGGCTGACCCCTTGATATGGATGCCATTTCCTATATGATTATTGAAATTCATATAGGAAATGGCCATCCTGTCGTTCACTGAGAGAAGAGACTCATGCCCTCCATCATTTCCATCACCACCCAGGACGTCCGGTTTCCCACGTCCTTGGAACTCGATGGCTCAGACGCGGTCAACGTTGACCCGGACTACTCCGCCGCTTACGTTGTCATCCGCACGGACGCGGGCGACGAAGGGCACGGCATGGTGTTCACCTGCGGGCGCGGAAACGACATCGTTACCCACGCCATCGACGCCTACTCCCGCCTGCTGCTGGGCCGCGATATTGACGAGTTGATCTACGATCTGGGCAACGCGTCCAAGCGCCTCATCCACGATTCGCAGTTCCGCTGGCTTGGCCCGGAAAAGGGCGTCACGCAAATGGCGGCTGGCGCGTTGGTCAGCGCCCTTTGGGACATCCGTGCCCGCCGTGAAAACAAGCCTCTATGGCTGCTCCTCAGCGAAATGCCCGCCGAGGAGATCGTCGACGTCGTCGATTTCACGCATATCCGCGACGCTCTGAACCCGCAGCAGGCTCTGGACATCCTTCGCGCTGGCGAAGAAGGCAAGCCTGCCCGCATTGCTTCACTCATGACCGACGGCTACTCGGCCTACACCACTTCGCCTGGCTGGCTCGGCTACAGCGATGAGAAGCTGGTGCGGCTGAGTAAGGAAGCAGCTGCGGACGGCTTCTCGATGATTAAACTCAAAGTGGCCGGGGACATAAACGACGACCGCCGTCGCATGGCCCTCGCCCGGGAAGCAGTGGGAAACCTTCCTATCGCCATTGACGCCAACCAGCGCTGGGAGGTGTCCGAAGCCATCGATTGGGTGAAACAGTTGGCCGAATACGAGCCGTACTGGATCGAGGAGCCCACCAGCACCGACGACATCCTGGGCCACGCGGAAATCCGCCGGGGAGTTTGGCCGGTTCGTGTCGCCACCGGAGAAGCCGTGGCTAGCCGAATAGTCTTCAAGCAGCTCATGCAGGCAGGCGCCATCGATGTCCTCCAGCTTGACTCCACCCGCGTGGGTGGGGTGAATGAAAACATCGCGAACCTCCTGCTCGCGGCCCGTTTCGACGTGCCGGTGTGCCCGCATGCCGGCGGTGTGGGGCTGTGTGAACTGGTCCAGCACTTCTCCTTCTTTGACTATGCCGCCATCACCGGCACGCAGGAAGGCCGCATGATCGAATACGTGGACCACCTGCACGAGCACTTCGCCGAGCCGGTTCGCATCCTCAACGGCCGGTACGCCGCGCCCCGTCGCCCGGGGACGGGTGCCGAGATGCTGAGTACATCCCGGACGACGTGGGAATTCCCCACCGGGGCCGGCTGGCTAGCTGTGGGCAACCGAGCGGCCGTCACGAGTGCGTCCCAGGTTCCCGCAGGCGGTTTCCGATGAACACCACTATCGATGACCTCAACGCCAGGGTGGAGGCCGCCCACGGCGCCTTCGAAAAGGGCCGTTCAGCGGATCCGCAGGTCCGTGCTTCGTGGCTGGAGGCCGTGTCAACCGGGCTGGAAAATGGCGCCAGCGCCCTCGTGGAGATCGCCAGCCGGGAAACACATCTCAGCGCACCGCGCCTAGAAAGCGAATTGAAGCGCACCATCTTCCAGCTAAGGCTCTTTGCCGAAGAAATTCGGCAGGGTGAACACTTCGACGCCACGATCGACCACGCAGACGCCCGCTGGGGCACGGGACCGCGGCCGGACCTCCGCCGGGTCAACGTCCCACTCGGCGTTGTAGCGGTCTTCGGCGCCTCCAACTTCCCGTTTGCCTTCAGCGTCATGGGTGGCGACAGCGCCTCGGCTTTGGCCGCCGGCTGCGCCGTCGTGCACAAAGCGCATGACGGCCACCGGCAACTCGCCGCGCGCACGGCGGAAACGGTGATCGCCGCACTTGACGGCGCCGGCGCACCCCCCGGCCTGTTCTCGCTGGTGAGCGGCCGCCCCGCGGCGGAGGCGCTGGTAGACCATCCGCTGGTCAAGGCCATCGGGTTCACAGGCTCGACGGCGGGCGGCAGGGCATTGTTCGACCGCGCCGCCGCGCGGCCCGAGCCCATCCCATTCTTTGGCGAGCTGGGCGGGATAAACGCCGTCTTCGTCACGGGAGGAGCCTGGGAGTCCCGGCGCAGCGAGATCCTCAACGGTTACGTCAGCTCGTTCACTTTGGGCATGGGGCAGTTCTGCACCAAACCGGGACTGCTGTTCGTCCCGGCTGGCCGCCGGGATGAGGTCCGCAGCCTGTTGAGGGATGCCTTGGCCGGATTCTTACCTGCCGAACTCCTGAATGAGCGGCTGCATCACGGCTTCCGTGAGGCAGCAGAACAGCTTCGGGACACCGCCGGTGTTGACGTCTTGGTGGAAGGCGATTTTGCGGCGACGCCGGCGCCCACCGTGCTTCAAACCACCTCCGCTGCTGTGCGCCTTGATCCGTCGATCCTCCGGCAGGAAATGTTCGGGCCAGCCAGCGTAGTTGTGGAATACGGCGACGAGTCCGAACTTGCGGCCCTCGCAGGATTGCTCGAGGGGCAGCTCACTACCACGCTGCAGGCTGAGCCGGATGACGACGTCGTCGAGCTCGTCGCCCGGCTGACTGACATTAGCGGACGCGTGCTGTGGAACGGCTGGCCCACAGGAGTCACGGTCAGCTACGCCCAGCACCACGGCGGACCATACCCCGCCACGACGTCGGCCACCACGTCAGTTGGAACGGCAGCCATCCGCCGTTTCCTTCGGCCTGTGGCCTACCAGTCCTTCCCCGAGGCCCGACTGCCCGAGCCACTGCGGGATGCCAACCCTTGGAACGTGCCGCAACGGGTGGACGGTCGGTGGCGCGCCAGGGGACAAGTTGTTGACTCACCGTTGATTGAAGGTCCGCGATGAACTCCCGCCATGCCGCAGCATCGGTTCTGCCCGACGACGCCGGAGACGCGCTACTGATCGGCCGGATCTGGGACTGCGTAACCGCAGGTCCTCGTGTGGTGGCGGTCCACGGGGAGGACGTGTTCGACCTCCAGCGCCTGGCCGCAACTGTCTCCGAACTGTTGGAGCGCGCGGACCCGGCCGCCGATGTCCGCTCGGCAATTGCCGATGGGTCGCTGATCGAACCGCGGTGGAAGACTGCCGACGTCGTCGACGCGTCCCTCCGGCAGGAAACCGGCCGCCCCTGTCTTCTGGCTCCGGTTGACCTCCAGGTCATCAAGGCTTGTGGTGTGACTTTTGTGGACAGCATGATCGAACGAATCATCGAGGAACGCTGCGGCGGAGAGGCCGGCCGGGCCTCGGCGATGCGCGAGCTCGTGGGCGAGGCTCTCGGCGGCAGCATCACCGCGGTGCGGCCCGGGTCTGTACAGGCCGCCGAGGCCAAGCGTGTTCTGATCGCCGAAGGTCTATGGTCCCAGTATCTGGAAGTCGGAATCGGGCCGGACCCAGAAGTCTTCACTAAGGCGCCGGTACTCTCCTCCGTGGGTCTTGGTGCCGGGGTGGGGATTCCGTCCTTTTCCTCGTGGAACAATCCTGAGCCGGAACTCGTGCTCATCGTCAATTCGCGTGGAAAGGTTGTGGGCGCAACCCTGGGCAACGACGTGAACCTTCGCGACGTTGAGGGCCGCAGTGCTCTCCTCTTGGGTAAGGCAAAGGACAACAATGCCTCCAGCGCGCTGGGACCGTTCATTCGGCTGTTCGACGACGGCTTCACCCTGGACACGCTACGGCAGGAAGAGATCCTGCTGCGGGTGGAAAGTCCGGACGGCTACGCAATGGAGGGCCGGAACTCCGTGGCTAGGATCAGCAGGTCATTCGAGGAACTTGTGGCGGCCACCTTCGGCCAGCACCACCAGTACCCTGATGGTTTCGCCCTGTTCACCGGTACCTTGTTCGCACCCACCCAAGACAGGGACACTCCCGGGCAGGGATTCACCCACAAGATGGGTGACGTAGTCACGATCAAGAGCCGCCACCTTGGCTCGCTCGTCAACCATGTGGCCGCGGCCGAAGAACTGCCCGAATGGACATTCGGGGTCCGACAGCTGTTCAATTACCTGAGGTCTCAGGAACCCGCGACGGCAGCCCGTAGCTGACGAGGTCCCACTAGCTAAGCCACACGGTCTGATGACGGACGGCACGGTGATCAGGCTGGGCCGGCCAGTGCTCCATAGCAGTTGCGAGCCAGCGGGTTCGGCGAGACCGCGTCTACGTGTTCTTCGTTCTGGCCCAGTTCCAGGAGCGGCTGCGCTGTCGGCGGGTCGGGGGGTGTCCCTATGTTTTATGTCAAGCGCTGGGACAGTTTTTTGTGAAAGGGGATGTGACCGTTTTCGGGGGCAGAGATAAGCGGCCGTCGGCGCGTGGCCGGCGGCTGATGTGCTGGTCTTGTCAGGCCGTTTTGGTCTCGGGTGCTTCGTAAAGCGCTCCGTCGCGCAGCATCGCGAACAGGACGTCGCAGCGGCGTCTGGCGAGGGCGATCAGGGCTTGGTTGTGCCGTTTGCCCTCGGCCCGTTTGCGGTCGTAGTACTCCCGGGAGACGGGGTCTTTGAGGGAAGCGAACGCAGAGAGGAAGAACGCCCGTTTGAGGATCTTGTTGCCCTTCTTCGAGGAGTGGTCTCCGCGGATCGAGGTTCCGGAGCGCCACGTCACTGGCGCAAGGCCGGAGTAGGAGCCCAGGTGCCCGGCGGTCTTGAATTCCTTGCCGACAACCTCGGTAATGATCCGGGCTGCCGTCCTGACGCCGACCGCCGGTAGGGACGTCAGGAGCTGATGAAGAGGGTGGGCCTCCACGAGTTTCTCTACTTGTGCGAGGATTTCTGTTCTGGAGGCGCGTAACTGGACTAGCTGCGCCGCCAGCTGGGGCAGGACGATGCCGGCGGCACCGGTGCCGGCGACGACCACGGTTTGCTGGCCCAGCGAGGTGAAGATTTCTTCTGTCCAGCGCTTTCCGGCCCGCGGCGCTGACTTGGCCATGAACGCGGCGACCCGGCTCTGGCCGGCCCTGCGCAGGGCCTCCGGCGTCGGGTATTTCCGGAGCAGTTCGGCCATCACGGGGTGGTCCAGGTGCGGGCCGATGGCCCGTTCCAGGGCGGGGTGGATCTGGGTGAGGAGCCCGCGGATCCGGTTCGAGGCTGCGGTGGCCTGCTTGGCCAGGTCGTCGTCGAAACCGCAGAGCATCGACAGTTCCGCGGCCTGTTCATCTGCGACGGCGATCGAGCGCAGCGTGTGCGGCATGGTCCGGGCGGCCTCAGCGATGATGTAAGCGTCTCGGGCATCAGTCTTGGCCTCGCCGGGATGCAGGTCAGCGATGCGGCGCATGGCCAGGCCCGGCAGGTAGCCGACCAGGATACCGGCGCCCTGTGCCACGGCGACGGGGAGGGCACCGATGGTGGCTGGCTGGTCCACGACCAGCAGCAGCGTCCCGTGCTTGGCGAGGCTGTCGATGATCGCCCGCAGTTTCGCCTCGTCCTGGGGCAGGGCTTTGTCGAGCAGTTTCTTCCCGTTCCTGTCCAAGGCCACCGCGTGGTGGTTGGTCTTGCCGACGTCGACGCCGATGAAGACATCGACGGATTCGTGGTCCTTGATCACGCATAACCTCCAGCATTCCGGTCCGATCCAACAGTGCTGGCATGTCCTGCGGCCCCAGAGCTCGGCATCCACGTTACGGCCGGCCTCCCGCGGCAAAATCTGCGGCTGGTCTGGTCCCCATTAGCGATCCCCTGGCGCCTATCGGACCCCGGTGACAACACCCCCCGGATCATGGTCGACTGGGGGAAAAGATCATGCCGGGACCGACAGGCCAGCACCCCCGATTCTTGCTCGTTAGGGGCTATAAGAAAGGTAACGGGGATAGCGCCTGCGGCCCGGTGCTCAACGCGCTGCAACACCCGAGGAGACTGCCTCCCTCGTGGCCGAGCACCCTCGGGACCTGGAAGCCGCGCTGCGCCACGTCGCAGGCCGGTTGATCACCAAGACCGAGGTCACCCCGGATGGCCGCTGCCAGCTGCATGTGGGGAACGTCGACGCCGTCCCGAACCGGGCGGGTGTGATCGACCGACGGCTCCGTGGTGAGGTGCACCAGACCAGCAGGCTGGTGCTTACGGAAGCGGTCCGGGCAATGGGGTTGATGGCTGGCTTATCGGCCGGACTTCAGCCTTGGCCTAAGCCCTTCGCCCGGCTGACCCCGGCAAGATCCTCACCGACAGGCCCTCCCCCTGGCCACGGGCGGGGACTGTTTGACTGACGTGGACCGGCTCCGCACCCAGGGGGAAGCTTACGGCCCGGTAGCCTCGGATCCTACGGTCAGCCGGCTGGTCAAGGTGCTCGCCACGGCGCACCCGGTCAGGGCGCTGGCCGCGATCAACAAGGGCCGCGCCGAAGCCCGCGCCTAGGACTGGAACGCTGCGGGGACGCATCGCCTCTTCACGACGCCAGCCTTTCGAACCCGGTCGTGATTGACATCGATGCCATGCTTCTGACCGCCCACTCGGGGAAGGAACACGCCCGCCGACCTGGAAGCAGGGCTTCGGGTTCCACCCGCTGGCCGCGTTCATCGACCATGGCGCCGACGGCACCGGTGAACCCCCGCAGTGATCCTGCGTCCGAACAACGCCAGTTCCAACACCGACGCCGCCAGCGGCACGCAGGGGTTTCTGCGCTGGCTCCTGGGTGGCCGACTCACCGGCAGGCTGGAGCTCTGCGTCTGGCCTAAAGGGCTGCAGGTGATCGTGCGCAAGGAGCTCCCGCACGCCGGGGCGCGCCGCATGGACACAGATGCTCGCCTTCGCCGCAACGAAGGCGCGGCGTTGAGAACCCAAAAGGCTGCGCGAGGGTCCTGGAGATCGCAGGCAAAATCAGCCGCCTCAAGGGCTCGGCCATTACCCCGCGATAGCCGGCGACTGGGCCAGGAAACGCCATCTACGCCGATCTCTGATCTCGAACGAGGCATCCGAGTTGGTCAAGCAGTGGGAGATCGCCGGCTACGGACGAGGACATCGACCTCTGCCACCGACACCAGCAAAATCTCGTCTCCAAGGAACGCGTCGGAGTTACTGACCTGACCAGACAAAACAATGACGGCGAGCCCAACGAAGCTTTCGTACATGATTACCATGAATCCTATTGTTCATCTGTTTGTAGCCGGAGATTTGGCAATCCTTCACGAATGTTCACCGTTGCCCCGGCAATGTGCTGAACATGACAGATGACAGACAAATTTTTAGTACAGCATTTTCCCGCCGCGGTTTCCTGACGGCCGCCGGTGCCACGGGAGCCGGCGCCGCGCTGGCATCACTGGCCTCCGCCGCACCCGCGACCGCGGCCACCGCAGCCAAGGCCTCGGAGTTGCCGACCGCGGTTGGCAACCCGCTGACTACCCCGGCCGTGAACGGGCTGCACCTGCAGTTCGGTGCGGACGCCTCGAGCGAAGTTGTGGTCTCCTGGCACACACTGCAGCCGGTCAGCCACGCCCGGGCCATGCTCGGTGAACCCGACGGAACCTACGGCAAGAGCCAGGATGCAGTGCAGACCAGTTACACCGATGCCAAGTCCGGCCAGGTCGTCTACGCCTACCACGCCAAGCTCACGGGCCTGACCTCGTCCCATGACTACATCTACGCCGCCATCCACGACGGTGCGCAACCCGAGTTCGGTTCTTTCCGCACTGGCCCGCGCGGCCGTGAAGCCTTCACCTTCACCAGCTTCGGCGACCAGGGCACCCCGACACTGGGCAAGAAGTACGTCCCCCCGGCCGGGGTTACGATCGCCAACCCGCCGTGGGTCAACGACAACCTCGGCGCCCCCGCCGCCGGTGACATGCCCGCCGGAATCGAACGCGTCCAGCCCCTGTTCCACCTCTTCAACGGGGACCTCTGCTACGCCAACCTTTCCGAAAACCGGGTGCGCACCTGGACCGACTTCTGGGACAACAACTCCCGCAGCGCCCGGCACCGGCCCTGGATGCCCGCCGCCGGAAACCACGAGAACGAACTCGGCAATGGACCGATCGGCTACGCCGCGTACCAGACCTACTTCTCCGTCCCGCCCCAGCCCGGCCAGACCGATACGACACGCGGCCTCTGGTACTCCTTCACCGTCGGTTCCGTGCGCGTGATCAGTCTGGCCAACGACGACGTCGCCATCCAGGACGGCGGAAGCAGCTACGTTCACGGCTATTCACATGGCGCGCAGAAGGCGTGGCTGGAAAAGCAGCTGATCGCTGCCCGCTCCGACAAAAACATCGACTGGATCGTCATCTGCATGCACCAAGTCGTTATCAGCACCGCCAGCGCACTCAACGGCGCCGACCTGGGCGTCCGGCAGGAATGGGTGCCGTTGTTCGACAAATACGGTGTCGACCTGGTCGTCTGCGGCCACGAACACCACTACGAGCGCTCACACCCGATCCGCGGCCAGCAGCCCAACGCGACCCTGACGCCCGTCCCGGCCGACACACGCACCGATGTCATCGACACCACCAAGGGTACCGTGCACATGGTTCTGGGCGGCGGCGGCACCTCGGTGACCTCCAACCAGATGTTCTACAACCCGCCCGCCTGCCGCGTCATCACCAGCGTCGGCCCGCTCAACCCCACTACCAACAAACGACCACCGGTCTACACGAAGGAAGACGCACCTTGGTCGGCCGTGCGCGACGCCGCCAACTCCTACGGATTCGCCGCCTTCACCGTCGACCCAGGAACCCAGCCCGGCGGAATGACCAAACTGCAGGTCACCTACTACAACGTTCTCGGACCACAAGGACAACTCTCCGCCTTCGAATCCTTCACCCTGCAACGACCCCGCACCGACACCCACCAAGGTGTCGGCACCGGAAACGACAAAGGCCAATAAGGCTAAAACCATGTCCGCCGCTCCTGCTGCAAACTGGCGCAGCGGGAGCGGGCCGGCCAAGGAGACCGGTCCCTTACTCCTTACCCCTTGGTCCCGATCAGCATTCTGGGCGGGCCTGACACCGGCCAGTCGCGCCGGATACCCATCGAAAAGATTGAAGAACACATGCGATACCTCGCTCATCGATTGACGTGGAAGCCACTCGCGGCCGCCGCCGGCGCCGCGGTCCTTGCCAGCTCCGCCCTCACTGCCGGCCTTCTCGGTTTCGGCGCCGGCCCGGCCTCTGCCGGCGACGACCACAACGGCGGCACCGCAACGCCGATCAAGCACGTTGTGGTGATCTTCGGCGAGAACGTCTCGTTCGACCACTACTTTGCCACCTACCCCAAGGCTGCCAACACGCCCGGTGAAACCCAGCAGGGAACCGGGCTCCCGGCAACGCAGTTCACCGCTGCCAAGAACACGCCGACGAATATTGCCACACTGGCTCACGACGGCCTATTGGGACCGAACAACCCGAACTCAATCAAGCCGCAGCGCCTGACACCGGCACAGGCCGTCACCTGCGACCAGAACCACACCTACACCGCCGAGCAGTTGGCCTACAACGGTGGCCTGATGAACAAGTTCGTTGAGAACACCAGCAAGGACGTGTGTGCAGCGAACCAATTTGGCGCGCCGGGCCTGACCATGGACTACTACGACGGGAACACCGTCACCGGTATGTGGAATTACGCCCAGAACTACGCCATGAGCGACTCTTCCTTCAGCACCGGCTTTGGCCCGTCAACCCCTGGCGCGTTGAACCTGGTTTCGGGCCAGACTCACGATATCCAGGAATTCACTGCCGCGGGTGCGCCCGTCGTTCCGACAGCCAGCACCACCACCGTACGCGTCCCAAACGGGAGTGGCGTCGGAACAGTGATCAACGACCCGGACCCGGTCTACGACGACTGCTCCAACAGCAGCCATAAGACCACGAACAACGTTGCTGGCGCGCAAGGTAAGAACATCGGCGATCTGCTCAACGCCAAGGGTGTTAGTTGGGGATGGTTCGAGGGCGGTTTCACCCCGACCGCCCCGGCGGCTGGAGCCACGCCGGCTTCCTGCCTGAGCACGCACACCAACGTCACGGGCGCCTCCATCGTTGACTACTCCCCGCACCATGAGCCGTTCCAGTACTTTGCCTCCACTGCCAACCCGCACCACTTGCCGCCGGCCTCGGTCGCAGAAATCGGTCACAACGGCCAGGCCAACCACCAGTACGACGTGACCGCGTTCGATCAGGTCGTCAACTCGAACAACATGCCCGCCGTGTCGTTCCTGAAGGCTCCCCAGTACCAGGATGGCCACCCCGGAAGCTCCGACCCGATCGACGAGCAGGCCTTCGTCGCTAAGCAGGTCAATGCCATCCAGAACTCCAAGAACTGGGACAGCACCGCCGTCATCCTCGCCTACGACGACTCCGACGGATGGTACGACCACGTAGCGGCAGCCGTGAAGAACTCCTCCAATTCCCCCGATGATGCCGCGTTCTGCCTGAACGCGTACAACAAGGGCGTACCCATGGCGGGCGGCTACGCGGACCGTTGCGGCCCGGGCCCGCGCCAGCCGCTGATCGTGGTTTCCCCGTTCGCGAAGACGAACTTTGTTGACCACACCCAGACGGACCAGACATCCATCCTGCGTTTGATCGAGGACAACTGGAGCACCGGCCAGATCGGTAATTCCTCCCTCGACGCCCATGCGGCCTCGCTGACCAACATGTTCGACTTCAAACACCCCAACACGGACAAGGTCATCCTGAACCCGACGACCGGGGCCGTCATCCCAGGGAAGGACGCCAACGGCAACCATAACGGAAACGGCGAGAACGGTAACGGAATCGGCAACCAGATCAACAACTGGTGGAACGGCTTGAACTGGAACTGATCCTCGATTCTGCGCTCTAGCCGCAGCGACACAGGAGGAACCGGCTCGCTTGGTGTTGCGGCGGATCTGCTGCAGTGCAATGACATCGAATTCGGAAAGGACCTCGGCGATGCACACCACAGAATGCTGGCGCGTGTAGGGATGTCCTGACGCTTGGCGGGATGGGATGGGCACTAGCCTTACGCAGCTTTTCACACGATTGGGCTCAATCATGGGCCGAACTGCGTACCCCTGCGGGTTCGCAGCAGCTAGCACTTCTTTGTTAGGGGAAATACGGCATGGGCAAGAAAAGACGTTTGCGTAAGGGCGTGGCCATTCCGGCTGCCGCCGTTGCGCTGGTATTGGCTGGCGGCGGCGCGTATGCGGCCGGCAACACTGACTGGGGTCAGCGCCTGATCGGGCGCCAGGCCAACGGGTCGGTACTGACCGCGAGTAACCAGTTGGTCACCCCGGCCGGGTCCGGGGTGGAGCAGACCGGTAGGCCGATGGCTTTGGCGGTGAGCCCGGACGGGCACACTTCGGTCAATGAAACCTATGACGGGAAAGGCACTTTCACCGTCACCGACTTGGTGGGGCATAAGGTCCTGCAGCAGTACACGCCGCCCGCCGGTACCGGCAGCGGACAGGCCGGGTACGGCGGGTTGCTTTACTCGCCGGATGGTAAGAGCCTGTGGGCCGGGCAGAAATCAAACCTGCTGCGTTTCACGGTTTCCGCGGACGGGACGCTGTCCAGCCCGGTGGTCGTCGCATTGCCGGCCGTGAGCGGCAAGCAGCCGTTGCCGGCCAGTCTTGCCTTCGCCCCGGGCGGGCAGCAGATCCTGGTCACCCTGAACGGAACCAACACCATGGCTGTCATGGACGCGGGCACCGGGGCCTTGGTCCGTCAGGTTGCGGTCGGCAACGCGCCGCGGGACGTCGTGGTGGCCGGTGCGCACGCGTTCGTTGCCAACCAGGGCGGGCGCACCGCGGTGCCTGGGGATAAAACCAACCTCTCCTACGGTACGGACATTGTCACCAACACCGATAACGGTTCTCCGTCTACCGGTACCGTCTCGGAGGTCGACCCGGCGACCGGAACCGTGGTGCGCAGTTACGACGTGGGTCTGGCCCCCTCAGCCTTGATGGTCCAGGGCACAGACGTGTTCGTAGCGAACTCCAACTCCGACACCGTCTCGGTGCTCGATACCAAGACCGGTAAAGTCGCCCAGACCATCAACGTCAACCCGTTGCCGGGTGCGCCGACCGGCAGCGAACCGAACTCGTTGACGATGCTGGATCCGACCCATCTGGCCGTGAGCCTAGGAACCGCGAACGCAGTCGCCGTCTACGACTACAGCAACGCCCAGACACCAGCAGGCTTTCAGGGCCTGATCCCCACCGGCTGGTACCCCGGCACCGTGGTGCTCGACAAAGCCCTGGGCCAGATCGTCGTGGCCGCGCAGAAGGGTGTCGGGTCCCTCGGCGCCCAGGCCACCAACAGCCAGGGCGCGGGCACCGCGACCGTCACCGGGCACAGCGTATATTCGGACATCGGGCTCGTCAGCACCGTCCCGGTCCCCAAAACCAACGACATGCCCAACTACACCAAGCAGGTCTGGTCGAACAACCAATGGACCGCCTGGCAGGACCAGCAAAAGGCCAAGGGCGATCAGGGCAAAGCGAAGCCGGCGGCGATTCCGCAGCGTGCCGGTGACCCCTCCACCATCAAGCACGTGTTCATGATCGTTAAGGAAAACCGCACGTACGACCAAGTCCTGGGCGATGAAACCCGCGGCAACGGCGCACCCTCCCTGGCCCAGTTCGGCGGGGCGACCACCCCGAATTTCCATGCCTTGGTCCAGCAAGGACCGTTGCTGGATAACACCTACTCCTCGGGCACTATGTCCGCCGACGGCCACCAGTGGCTGACCCAGGCCAACGTCGATGAGTATCTGAACCAGTCGATCAGCAACTACACCCGGAGCTACCCTTACAACGGCGGGGACGCGATGGCCTACGGCTCCACCGGGTTCCTCTGGGACAACGCGGCCGCGCACGGCGTCAGCGCCAAGGACTGGGGCGAGTACACGAACAAGTGGACCAGCGCCACCGGTGCCAACGACCCCAACAGCTGGGCCCAGTGGTACCAGAACACCCTTGCCCAGGAAGCCGGCAAACCAGCGACCATCCCGCAGGACGCATTCCACGCCTCCACCGACGTGCCCTCGCTGACGAAGATCCTGCAGCCGCAGTTCCCGGGCTTCCAGCTGCAGATCCCGGACCAGTACCGGGCCGACCTGTTCCTCAAGGACTTGAAAAGCGCTGAACAAAACAACAACCTGCCGCAGCTGAACATCATGACCATCATGAACGATCACACCGCCGGCACCTCGCCCGGTTCCCCCACACCCTCGGCCATGGTCGCCGACAACGACCTTGCCGTGGGACGGATCATCGACGGCATTTCGCACAGCAAGTTCGGTCAGGACTCCGTCGTGTTCGTCGTCGAAGATGACAGCCAGAACGGTGTCGACCATGTCGATGGACACCGCGCCCCGGTCCTGATCTGGTCCCCGTACGCCCGCCGTAACGCGGTCGTCAGCGACTTCTACACCCAGCTCAACGTCGTGCGCACCATCGAGCAGATCCTCGCCCTGCCGCCCATGACGCAGATGGACCTCGCCGCCGAACCCATGTACTCGGCCTTCACCAACAAAGCGGATACCACCCCCTACACCGCTAAGCCGAACCAGATCCCGCTCGACACCATGAACGGGGCACCGAACACCCTCACCGGCGCAGCCGCCGCCTGGGGCACCTGGTCAGCCCAACAGGACTGGTCAGGACCGGACCGCGTCGATCCCGGCCGACTCAATCGAGCCGACTGGTACGCCGCGCATAACTGGACCACCCCCTACCCCGGCGACGCCCGCATCCTTTTCCCCAACGAAGTACCCGACGGACCGGGCGACGGCGACAACGCCCCCATCGGCAACGGGAAATAACAGCAAACCACCCGGCAAAACCCACAACGGGCCCCGTCTCTACCTTGGGCTAGCGGTCGTTGCAACACCCAGAATTTTTGGGAGTTGCAACGACCGTGGTTCGTTTATGCTGTGATTCGTCAAGTCGAGGTCGCTATGGTCAAGATCGGAAGGGGCGGTTTTTGTGTCGTTTTTGACCGTTTCGGAAACACGACGGCGGCCGCAAGGGAGCTGGGACTCAACGCCAACACATGCGCTGGCTGGGTCCGGAAAGCCGGCCTGATGCAGCGGGACATCGGGCACCGGCCCCACCCGGGAAGGAAGAGTTCTTCCGGCTGCGGGCGGGTGTTTGCCGCCGAGAAGCAGCACGTACCGTCCGCGTGAACATCCGCACGGCCAGAGACTTGGTCCAGGGAATCCGGGCGGCGGAGCCTTCGGCTGGGCGGGAACCTCCGGTGCCGCGCCTACGGTCAGAGCCGACTGCCTATGAACTCGGGGCTTCGGCACTCGGCTTCTTAGCAAGCCGATGGCACCTCGGGGATCCTTCCGAGTTCCCCTGCGATGTCCACGGGGATCAATCGACGGATCTGGGATGCTGTGAGGCCGCATCCGAGCAGGAAATGAAGCTTCACGTGCGCTGCTTCCAACGTTAGATTTCCACCGTCCGTTACGCCCGCCTCGGCTAGGTTCGTGCCGTGTGGTGTGGCATTGAGCTGCACGCCGCCGTCGATGGATTGGCTGACCGCCACAATTGTTAGACCGCGGGCGGATCCTCGCGCCATGACATCGAAGAGTCCTGGCGAGCTGGCCGGTACGTTTCCAGTGCCATAGCAGTCAAGGACTACGGCGTGGTGCGCGCGGTCGAGCATCGCTTCGGCCGTCGCGGCGGTGATGCCCGGATATACCCTGAGAACGGGTATTTCGTGCGACGGGAATCCCGTAAACGTAAGCCGTGGAAGGACTTCGTTGTGTTCTCTATTCATTGAAGCCCCGAGGGCATGTCTGTAGCCGGATCCGACGAGCGTTGAATCCTTGACTGCCCGGGTTGCTGGTATCACCCGGCCGCCGAAAGCGATTGACGTTCCCGAGCTCGGGCCGTCCGTGGCAGCCGCAACCGCCTCGGCCAGATTGGCGGTCCCGTCCGAACCCGGGTAGGAGATCGGGCGTTGTGCCCCGGTGAACACGATCCGCCGCTCGGGTCGGGTGAAGGCCAAGGCTGCGGCAGAGTATGCCATCGTGTCGGTCCCGTGAATGACGACGATAGGCCCAGATTCGATCTGGTCTACGGCATCGATGAGTCGCTGCCAGGTCTCGGGTGTTGCGTCTGCGCTGTCCAGCGGGGGGTCAAACTCATGAACACTTAGGTCTAAATCGCGGCTGAATCCAGCGAGCAGGTCGACTAAGCGGTCGGAAACAGGCGAGGGGGCATATCCCCGGTCAGTACGCAGCCCGCTGAAGGTGCCGCCGGTGGCGATGATTCCAAGCCGCGCCCTCATTGTGACACCGTTTTGGCGTGGGGGAGAAAACATATCTGGAACGGCGCTAGGCGCTCATGCAGCCGTGCAATAGTCTGTCGGACCTTCGCAAGGTCCAGCGCGAGGAATGGGATTTCCGGATCGTGCACGAGCGGGTCTACGTGGTCATTCTCGGGGGCCAAGGCGGTCAAGAGCGGTCCTTACCTGAAGTGGGTAGAAGCGGGGGCGGAGTCAACCGGCTCCTGGGCAGGCCGGAGAGTGAGGGATACCGCAGGCCCGTTACGTATTGTACAGATTTATACATATTGTCAAAGCTTGGAGGTGGGGTGTTCGTTCCAGCGGTCTCGCATGTTCGTCCGATTGGGTCAATTCAAAAGGTTGGATTCATTGCATCCCTTGACTTTTCGTCTATAGTTACACAAAACGTTACCAAGTTGGCATGTCGAAGGAGGCGCCTGTGGCCGGGACAGTAAAACCCTTCCTGTACGACAGGAGCGGCGGAAGGTATCCGATTGATATGCCGCGGTGGAGAGGTGGTGACGGATCCCCGCTCATGGTCTCGGCGCTGGCCGGAATCGACCGCGACGACATCGACACCAGCGAACGCTCGCAGTGGCGGTACCGGGCGGCCTTGCCGTATCAGATGACGCACCACGTTTCGCTCGGCGAGGGCTGCACGCCGCTCCTTGAAGCAAACATCGGCGGCGCGGACGTCTACGTCAAACCGGAATGGTTCAATCCCACGGCCAGTTTCAAAGACCGCGGTACGTCGGTGATGCTCTCTGCGCTGCAGGACCAGGGAATCCGCCACGTCCTTGAGGACAGCTCCGGCAACGGCGGGTCCTCGGTTGCCGCTTACGCCGCTGCGGCTGGTATGGCTGCGAAGGTCCTCGTACCGTCAAGCGCGTCGGAGGCGAAGATCGTCCAGTCCCGCCGTCACGGAGCCGAAATCGAATTGATACCGGGGACACGGCAAGCCACGGCCGAAGCCGCCATTGCGCAGTCGGAATACATCTTCTACTCCAGCCACAACTGGCACCCTTTCTTTCTTCAGGGCACAAAGCTCATCGCCTACGAAATCTGGGAAGACCTGGGCTTCCGGGCCCCGGAAAACGTTATTGTTCCGTCGGGTGCCGGCAGCCTAGTGCTCGGATGCTCGATCGGGTTCGGCGAACTGCTCCGGGCGGGCCAGATCGGACGCATGCCCCGGATCCTTGCCGTTCAACCCGAGAACTGCAGCCCGCTGGCCAGGGCATTTGCGCATGGATCCGTTGAGCCCCTCGACGGCGACTGGCAGCCAAGCCTAGCCGAAGGAGCGTCCATCGCCCGGCCGGTACGCGGACCTGAGGTTCTGGCAGCCGTCACGGAATCCGCAGGGGCGTTCGAGACGGTGACGGAAGAGCAGATCCGGCGGGCAACGCAGGAACTGGCATGGAAGGGGCTTTATGCTGAACCAACGAGCGCCATAGCGGCAGCCGCCGTTCCTGGCTTCACCGCCCGGGGCCTCATGGTCGCCGAAGAGACGACTGTCATGGTCCTGACAGGATCAGCGCTCAAAGCCGCATGAAATTACGGATCTGAGTTGGAGAATCTAGATGCACACACCGGAGAACCCCGAAACCGAGCACCTCCTGGCCGAGTTGGACAAGATCACCGTTGCACTCGGACGGACCTTCCCGGGCCTTTGCGAAGTGGTGCTTCATGATCTTCGGGACCCGCTACACACTGTGCGGACAATCGAGAACAATCTGTCCGGTCGCGCCAAGGGCCAATCGGCAACGGAGCTTGGCCTGGCCCGGATCCAGGACTCAGCTTTTCCTGCAGTCCTGCAGAACTACTCCAACAGCTTCCCTGATGGACGGGCAGCCAAGAGCACTTCCATAGGGATCAAAGACCGCAACGGCAAGTACATCGCCGCGCTGTGCCTTAACGTGGATATTTCCATGCTCAGTGCCCTGGCCCACCAACTGTCTGCCCTGACGCGCATCGACGAGCAATCGGGCCCGGTGGAGGAAAACCTGCGACAAAAGAGCCTGGAAGAAATCCGCGAATACATCACAAAGTACGCAGCCGAGAAGGGCATGACCCCGCTCAGCCTCGATCCGGAATCCGGCCGCGCCTTGACCCGAAAACTCCGGGAAGAGGGATACATGAACATTAGGAAATCCATCCCGACCGTCAGTGAAGCGATCGGGGTATCCAGAGCAACCGTCTACAACTACCTGAAATGAGAAGCCGTGAAACAGGCCGAAGCCGGGAATACGCTGCAACTGATCAACGCCCCGGACCTGACCGCGCCACTGGGCCACTACAGCCACGTGAGCATTGCAAACGGAATGGCCTACATCTCCGGCCAACTGCCCATCAACAACGACGGCGAACCGGTCGCCTCCGGCCCCTTCCGGAACCAGGTTCTGCAGACCTTGGCCAACCTCGACGCCTGCCTTGCGTCCGCTGGTCTACACCGCTCCCATCTCGTTCAGGTCCGGGTCTACATCACCGATATCGGTGACTGGAACATATTCGACGAAATCTACAGCGTCTGGATTGGGGACCACCATCCCGCCCGCGCCGTTGCAGGCGTCAAGGAACTCCACTATGGGGCAGCAGTTGAAGTTGAAGCAGTAGCACTCACCTTCGCCACCAGCAACTGACCCTCTCAGGTAGGGTCAAGCCGCAGGACATCCCGAACGTGAAAGTGCGCAGGAATGAGTCGCGATCTGTGTTGGTGGATCAAGGTTAAAACAAGAGCTGGACAAGTTGGCGGGATTGTTGGAGGTGATTTCGCATTGCCTTTTCCGCTGCCTCCGGGTCCCTATTCTCCAATGCAGCCAGAAGGTCTGCGTGGGAGAGCATCGCCTCTGTCTGGGGGACCCTGTTTTTCCAATACAACCGCCAGAAGCGCAGGCTGTGCAGCAGGAGTCGGTCGGCGGCGTCCTGGAGAAGTGGGTTCCTGATCATGTGGACCAAAAAAGTGTGGAGAGCGTGGTCGTCTTTGAGGAATTGCTCCGGATCCGATGACAATCGTGATTGGTCTACGGTGTCTGCGAGGCGTTTCACAGCCGATAGGTCCTCCTCGGTCGCGCGAAGGGCAGCGATGTAGGCAACACCGCATTCGATGGCCTCCCTGGCTTCGAACATGTCGAGAACCCCATCAAGGGTTAGCGGGGAGACCACAATCCCGTGTCTGGGCATGATAGAGACAAACCGATCCTTTGCCAAGCGGGCGAGAGCTTCGCGCACGGGCATGCGCCCAAGTCCAAGGTCCGCGGCCAAGGTCTGTTCGTTCATGAAATCACCAGGGGCGAGGCGAAGGTCGAGAATCCTCGTCTGAAGCTCGCCGTAGGCGATGTCACTTGCCCTCTCAGTACCCAATACAGCCTTCTTTCATCAGCAACGTCCCTATCGCCCGACACGAATTAAGTGGCCTCAGCGCGCGACCAATTCGTCGCCGTCGTTGGTCCCACCATCTCACGGCGGTCTCGGTCATTGGTACGACGATACCGGCAGTCGTGAAATATCACTGATTTTTTTTAATCAATCTATTGATATTTCTATGAGATATGAGAAATCATGTTGAGAGCCAAGTCCCCGTGTGGTGGACCGTCCGGCTCCCCCCACTGATCCAAACGAAGGAGTTTCGATCGTGTCCGATGAAACGCCAGTAACGGGCTCCGGTCCCAAGGCACCCGCGCTCGAACGAGGAGTTCTGACCATTCCCAATGCGATCGCTCTGTCCGCTGCCGCGATGGCCCCAGTCCTGGCAGTGGTTCTGAACGCACCCGCTGCGGCCGCTGCTGCCGGAGCGGCCCTGCCGCTCTCCTTCCTGATTGCGTTCATCGCCGCCGCACTCGTCGGGAATACGGTGGTCCAGTTTTCCCGTCTCCTGCCCTCGGCAGGATCCTTTTATACGTTCAATTCGAAGGGCCTGGGCTCCGGTGCGGGCTTCTTCACGGGGTGGCTGTTCTGGATCGGCTACGCCACGCTCGCACCGGGCCTTTTCTCCGCCTTAGGCGCGTTCGTCCATGACTATGTTCTAGCGACCTTCAATGCCGACATCCAGTGGTGGCTGTTCAGCCTGGCCGGGATGGCCATCGTTGTCGGCTTGTCATTGCGAAGCATCAAAGCCTCCGTAAGCCTTGACCTGACTCTTCTTGTCATCGAAGTGGTCATCTTCCTTGTCCTGGGCGTGCTGGCGATTTCCACCGCCGGGTCGGGCAACACCGGCGAAGTCTTCTTGATCTCTTCCTCGCCGACAGGCTTCAGCGGAGTCGGCCTCGGCGTCGTGTTCGGGTTGTTGTCCTTCGTCGGATTCGATGCGGCCGCCACCTTGGGGGAGGAAACCCGTAATCCGAAACGCAGCATCCCGTTGGCTGTGATCGGTGCCCTGGGTATCGTGGGCGTCTTCTACGTGTTGATGATGTATTCCCTCACGGCGGGGTACCGGCTCAATGATCCGCAGCAGCTGACCGCGTTCCTGCAGGATGCGAACCCTTTCATCACGCTAGGCCAGAACATCGCCCCGTGGCTCCTGCAACCGATCGAAATTTCCGCCATCGCCGGCATCTTCAGCTGTCTTCTGGCCATTCACAACACGACTGTCCGGGTGATTTTCTCCATGGGCCGGGACAAAGTCCTCCCATCCTCCCTTGGACGCATCCACGCCCGCTGGTTCTCGCCGCACCGCGCCATTTTCGTGCAGACCGTCTTCACCGTCGTCGTCGGGATCGGCGTCGGACTCTGGCTCGGCCCCGGCCCGACAGGTTGCTACGGTTTCACCGGAGCGATCGGCACGGTCGCCATCGTGATTGTCTACATCCTGAGCAACATCGCGCTCATCCGCTACTTTTGGCGAAGGGCTGACCGAAGCCTGGCCAAGCACATCATCGTCCCCGCGCTCGGTGTCCTTGCCCTGGCCTACCCGCTCTACTCAGTCAGCGATCCCACGCAGGCATATCCGTACAATCTGGTCCCGATCGTCGTGCTCATTTGGATCGCGCTGGGCACCGCACTGTTTCTTTACTACCGGGCCAAGTCCCCGGAGAAAATCGCTGCTATAGGTGCCTTCGTGGCCGAAGACGATCTGCCGCTGGATGAACAACACGAGAGCCTGCTCACCGCACGGGCCTCCTCGGTGCAGCATCCGACGATCGAGGAAGAATTCCAGCGCCACCCCGAAGCCAGCAGGGACTGACGATGATCAACGTGGATGGAAAAGCAGTCTTCACCGAACTCACCGAACTTGTCGACCCCGCCCACACGGCACTGCTGCTGGTAGACATGCAGAGAGACTTCATCGAACCCGACGGCGTGTTCGGGGAACTCGGGATCGATCTGTCGATGTACGCCGGCACCAGGCCTTGCCTGGCAGACCTGCTGGCCGCGGCACGGCGTCACGGCGTTCTGGTCGTGCACATCCAGAACACCGCCCTGCCTCGAAGGATGAGCGACTCTCCCGCTCAGATCCGCTTTAACCTGCGGATGCACGATACGGCACGCGGGGAGGCGCCGGCCCTCCAGTACACCGTGCCGGGCACGCCTGGTCACGACTTTGTCCCGGAGTTCCGCCCGGAACCGGAAGAGCTCGTGGTACGCAAATACCGCTCGAGCGGCTTCTGGGGAACGAATCTGGACCTGCTTCTGCGGAGCAACGGCATCGACACCGTGGTCGTCGGGGGCTGCACGACGGAGGGGTGTGTTGAGTCCACCGCACGTGACGCGATGTTCAGCGGTTACTACGTCGTTGTGGCCGAGGACTGTGTCGGCAGTGACGATCAGGAGCAGCACGACGCGTCAATGCTCCTGATGCGGCACCGCTTTGACGTCGCAGCCGGCAGTGAAATTGGCCAGGCATGGGAAAAACTTCAGATGTCCGAGATAGAGGAGCGCAGTTGAGAAAGCTAGAAAACCAGGTCGCCGTCGTGACCGGTGCCGCGTCCGGCATTGGGAAAGGCATCGCCATTTCGTTTGCCCGCGAAGGAGCCAAGATCGTCGTGGCTGACCTCGTCGACGAGGCGAAGGCGGCCGAGGCTATGACGGAGATCGCCGCGTACGGAGGGGAAGTCCTGTTCGCGCGCACCGACGTCAGTGACGAGGCCAGCGTGAAGAAGCTGGCCGAGCAGGCACTTGACCGCTTCGGCCGGGTCGACATCCTCGTCAACAACGCAGGCATCTTCACCGAGTCGCGGCTTGAAAGCATGACCGTCGAGGACTGGGATCGTGTCGTCAACACGAATCTCCGCGGTACCTTCCTGTGCACCCGGGCACTGATAAACCAGATGCTCGCCCGGGGTGAGGGCCGCATCATAAACATCGCGTCCCAGCTGGGCCAAATCGGAGGCAGCGCAGTCGCCCACTACGCCGCAAGCAAGGCCGGCATCATCGGATTCACAAAATCTCTTGCCCGGGAGGTTTCCAACCGGGGAGTGCTCGTCAACGCCATAGCTCCCGGGCCCATAGAAACACCGCTCCTGGAGAGCGAAACGGACGAGTGGCGCAGCGGCAAACTGGCCGAATTGCCGATCGGCCGTTTCGGAACCGTCGACGAGGTCACCCCCACCGCTGTGCTCCTCGCGTCGGCGGGCGGGTCCTACTATGTCGGCCAAACACTGGGGCCCAACGGTGGGGACGTGATGCTGTGAAAATCATCGATGTCCTCTGCGTGCCGGTGCGCACGGGTTTTTACCGGGATGACCAGGCGGCCATCCGTGCCGACGCAACTCACGACGGGTTCCTCTACGAGGGTCGCCCGCTTACTCCCGGCTTCAGCGCTATCCGCGAGCCCGGGACAGCCGTTTCCGTCATGCTGATCCTCTCCGACGGCCAGGTCGCGCTCGGCGATTGCGCGGAGGTGCAATATGCCGGCGCAGGCGGCCGGGCACCAGTTTTCGGTGTTGACGAAGCACTCGCCCAGATCCGACAACACGTCGCCCCCACCCTCATCGGCCGTCCCGTCACCGGGTTTCGCGAGCTGGCCGAGGAAACCGACAGCCTACGGGCCGACGGCCAGCCACTCGCCGCCGCTGTGCGATACGGCGTGACCCAGGCGCTGCTCCACGCTGCCGCTCTCGCGGCGGGCCTGACCATGGCTGAGGTCGTGCAGCACGAGTATGACACCGGTGTTCCCTTGCTACCTGTTCCTCTCTACGCCCAGACAGGCGATGACCGATACACCAATGTCGACAAGATGATCCTAAAAGAGGTCGACGTCCTGCCCCACGGCCTCATCAACCAGGTGGACACCAAACTTGGTGCAGGCGGGAGCCTGCTGAAAGACTACGTGTGCTGGCTGCGTGAGCGAATACTGGCCACCCGTGCACGGCCTGAATATGCCCCCCGACTGCACCTGGACACCTACGGGACGATCGGCATCGAGTTCGATCAGGACCTGGACAGGATCGCCGGCTACCTCCATGAACTCGCCACGCAAGCCTCGCCCTTCAAACTCCGCATCGAACACCCCATCGACGCCGGAAGCCGCGATGGCCAGGTGAATGTCTACGCCGAGCTGCGGCGCATACTCGCCGCAAGAGGCATCCCCGTGGACCTGGTCGTGGACGAATGGTGCAACACCCGGGAGGACATCGAGGCTTTTGTCTCCGCAGGTGCCGCGGACGTCATCCACGTCAAAACGCCCGACCTCGGAGGGATCAACAACACCATCGAGGCGCTGCTCTACGTACGGCGCCAGGGACTGGCAGCCTATTGCGGTGGGACCTGCAATGAGACCGACATCTCCGCCCGCGTCAGCGCCCACATCGCCATGGCATGCGGCGCCGACCAGGTGCTCGCCAAGCCGGGCATGGGCGTCGACGAGGGACTGATGATCGTCGGCAACGAGATGGCACGCACCGCGGCCCTTGCCCGGAGCCGGGCGGCGTCCGGACGAACCCTCATCGGCTCCGGGGAGGGTGTGCGATGAAGCCGCTGGAAGATGTGCGCATCATTTCACTCGAACAATACGGAGCCGGACCATTCGGCAGCGTGCAGCTTGCCGACCTCGGCGCCGAGGTCATCAAAATCGAAGACCCCTCAGCCGGAGGCGACATCGGCAGGTACGTCGTTCCTATGCAACACGGCGAGGACAGCCTCTTTTTCGAGACGTTCAACCGCAATAAGCGCAGCATCAGCCTCGACATCACCACCGCGGCGGGCCGTGCGGTGTTCGAGGACCTGGTCAAGGTCAGCGACGTCGTCTACTCCAATCTTCGCGGGGACGTACCAGCCAAGCTGGGGATCCGCTACGACGACCTCAAACACCTCAACCCGGCCATCGTCTGTTGCTCACTGACCGGCTTCGGCATGACCGGTCCGCGAAGCGCTGAGCCCGGCTATGACTACGTCCTTCAGGGCATTGCGGGATGGATGGATCTCACCGGCGAACCCGACGGACCCCCCACCAAATCAGGGTTATCGGTGGTGGACTTTTCCGGCGGTCTCGTCGCGGCCATCTCCATGCTGGCAGCCCTGCACGCCGCGAAACGCGACGGCACAGGCGCTGACTGCGACGTAAGCCTTTTCGACACCGCCATCTCCATGCTCACCTATCCCGCAGCCTGGGCTCTGAACAGCGACTTCGTTCCAAAAAGGACGCACCACTCCGCGCATCCTTCCCTCATCCCCTTCCAGGCGTTCCGCTCAGCGGACGGATGGCTTGTAGTCGCGTGCCCCAAGGAGAAATTCTGGAAACGTCTCGTCCGAGTCCTTGAACGACCGGAACTGGCCGAGGACCCCCGGTTTGGAAGCTTCGCCGCACGTCGTGAAAACTCAACGGTGCTTGTCCCGGTCCTGGAAGAGGCCTTCCTCACCAGGACATCCGAGGCGTGGCTGACGGAATTGCATGCAGCCAATGTGCCATGCGGGCCGGTGAACACCGTCGCCGAGGCCTTGGCCGACCCCCACACCGACGCAAGGAACATGCTCGTGAGGACTGAGCACCCCCGGTTCGGAACGGTCGTCCAGGTAGCAAGCGCCGTCCGAGTCGGAGACGAGCCCAAGGAACACCGACGAGCGCCCCGGCGGAACGAGGACGCTGCCCACGTCATGGGCGACCTCCTGGGCTATACACCAGAAAGACTGAGCTCGCTGCGCGAGCACGGGGCGTTCGGTCCACCTGCAGCCGAGGCCGCAGATCCTTCACCGAGACAAAAGCTCTCGATCAACTAATCGATTCACGAATCACGAGGCCAAAATGTTCGATCTCACAGGCAAGGTAGCGCTCATCACAGGGGCAGCGTCGGGTATCGGCGCAGCGACGGCACGCATTTACGCAGAGGCAGGGGCAGACCTCGCACTGGCGTGGTACCCGCGGGACGGGCACGACATCGAACCCGTCCGGGAGGAAGCTGAAAAGGCCGGGGCCCAGGTAATAGTAGAGGCCGTCGATGTCACCAAACCCTCGGAAGTCGATGCACTGGCCGCCCGGGCAGCCAACGAACTGGGCGGACTCCACATTGCGGTCGCAAACGCAGGGATCGCCCGAAAAGTGGAGCTGGAAGACCTCGACGACGAAGCCTGGACCCAAGTCGTCGACGTCGACCTCAACGGGGCATGGCGCTGCTTCCGAGCTGCGCTTCCACACATGCGCAGAGCCGGTTTTGGAAGGCTGATCGCCACATCCTCCGTCGCCGGAACCGTATCCGCTTGGCCCCGGCACTCCCACTACGCAGCCGCGAAAGGCGGACTTGTAGGTCTCGTGAAATCTCTCGCGGTGGAGTTCGCGGCGGACGGCATCACCGCCAACGCTGTTGCTCCCGGTGTTATCAGGACGCCCCAGGCCCTCGATCCGGTCAACTCCTTGGGGCCTGACGGAGTTGACGCAGTCGTTGCAAAAATCCCGGCCGGGCGGGTCGGTACCCCCGAAGACATCGCATATGTCTACCAGTTCCTGGCCAGTGCCGAGGCTTCATATGTCAACGGCCAGCTTCTTGTTGTCGACGGCGCGCGCAGCTTGGCCGGTCTGGACTAAAGCATCGCCCCTTCCCGAATTGGAGAATCAACACATGACCAGCAACCCCCAGTTTTTCCGCCGAACCGACATCGACAACATTCCGGGGCCCCCGCGCGACCTTGTTGGGTACGGCGAACACCCTCCGCGCGTCAGATGGCACAACGGCGCGAAGGTCGCCGTGCAGATCGTCGTCAACTACGAGGAAGGGTCGGAAAAGACCTTCGCCATGGGCGACGGCGTCAATGACAGTATGTATGAACTGCCCTTCGCCGTCGACGATCAACGCGACCTTGCGGTGGAATCCATGTACGAATACGGATCCCGGGCCGGGATTTGGCGTCTGTTCCGCATCTTCGATGCCGCAGATGTCCGCGTCACGTTTTTCGCCGCGGCCGTGGCCCTCGAACGAAACCCCGACGTTGCCACCAAGTTGGCGCTGCGAGGCGACGAGGCGGCAGGGCACGGGTACCGCTGGAGCAACCACTACGAGATGTCCCGCGATGACGAACGAGAGGCGATCAAACTCGCGGTAGCGTCCATCGAGAAGACAACCGGCACCCGGCCGGAGGGCTGGTACTGCCGCGAGATGAGCGTCAATACGCGTGATCTCGTCGCGGAGGAAGGAGGCTTCTTCTACGACTCCGACACCTACAACGAGGATCTGCCGTACTGGACTTCCGTCGACGGACGCAACCATCTGGTGGTCCCGTACTCGCTCGTCGTCAACGACGCCCGATACATCATGGGGACCGGTTTTGGGAGCCCCGAACAGTTCTTTGAGACAGCCAAGGCGACCTTGGACAGGTTGCGCAACGACGGCGACGACATCGGACGCATGATGTCCATCGGCCTTCACCCGCGCATCAGCGGCAATCCCGCCCGCGCCGACGCCCTTGCCCGGTTCATCGAGTATGCCCAGGGCTTCGATGACGTCGCCTTCATGCGGCGCATTGACATCGCAAAAACGTTTGCAGATCAGGTCCCGCCCTTGCCGTTGGCAGCGGCCGTGCCCGCGGCTCTCGGGAAGGAAAAGGAATGAAAGACAAATCAGAGCAGTCGACACGACTAGGCTATCCGCAGGCATCGCCGGCCGCTTCCGGTTGGACAGGACGCCTGTTCGAGGATTTCGCCGTCGGAGACTTGTACTACCATCCGTTCGGCAAGACGGTGACCGAGGCCGACAACCAAACATTCACGCTCATGTCCCAAAACGTGGCCAAGACCCACATTGACCGCAATTTCGCCCGAAACACTGAATACGGGCGACCCCTTGTCAACTCGACATTTACTCTGGCCTTGGTCACCGGCCAGTCCACCATCGACCTGTCCATGAACGTGTTTGCGAACGTGGGCTGGGACGAGGTGAGGATGCCCGCCCCTGTATTCGAAGGAGACACCATCTACTCCCGGTCCAAGGTACTCGCCGTGCGCGGGTCGGCTACACGCCCCAGCGTGGGACTGGTCACGGTCGCAAGCGAAGGATTCAACCAGGACGGAGTCATCGTTATCACCTTCCGGCGCACTTTCATGGTGTACCGAAAGGGACACCTGCCAGTCACAGCCTATGCCCTGCCGGACGAGGCGAGCCTGCCGGACGTGGCTTCTTCACAATGACAGGACCGGCAATGGCAACCGCAAGGCCGTGCGAGATTGTGTCGGAAGCCGTCACAGGCCTGTTTGTCCCCGGAGATCGACCGGAACGGTTTGGAACGGCCGCAGCGGCCGGAGCCGACGTTATCGTCGTCGACCTTGAAGACGCGGTGGCGCCAGAAGCAAAAGCGCTGGCGCTGGATGTCGTGTTGGCTGCCCTGGCGTCCGGAACCAAACGGTCTTTCCGTGCGATCGTCCGGATCAACGCGCCCGGTTCCCCGAATCACGAGGCTGAGATGGTTGCACTCACCCAGCTCAGCGTCAGGAATGGGCACGGGTTGCTGGGTATTATGCTACCTAAGGCCGAATCGGCTAGAGAAGTCCAAAGGTTGCGGCAGCAGCTGCCGGAAGAGCTCGCCGTCGTTCCGCTGATCGAGTCCGCCGCAGGCTTGGTGAACTCGTTGGAAATCGCCCGCGTTCCCGGGGTCACGCGACTCGGATTCGGTGCAATCGACTTTGCCCTGGATATGAACAGCAGCGACGCCGGATTGCTGGCCCAGGCGCGATTCCAGCTTGTACTCTCATCCCGCGCAGCCAACATCGCCCCTCCGCTGGATTCACCATCCACAGAGATCCGGGACTTGGCCCTGGTAGCGGGGTCCGCACGAGCCGGCCGCAAACTCGGGTTCGGAGGGACGCTGTGTATTCACCCGCTGCAGGTCCCCGTCACTCGGCGGGCTTTCATGCCAGATGCGGCCGAAATCCTCTGGGCGCAATCCGTGACGGGCGTCAAAGAGGGTGCAGCCCAGTTGGACGGAAAAATGATCGATCGGCCTGTAAAGGAATTTGCCGAGAAAATACTGCAGTCCGCCAAGCAAAGGTCATGACCAGGAGCGGCCGGATGGAGAGTTCTTCGGGCCGATGCGAAGGTGAACAAAATGAGCATTCCGGACGGACTGCTGAAGAGGGGAGTGAGTAAGCGCCCGGAACGAGCAGAAGCGTGCAACTCCGGATGTCTAGATCGAGGGCCCGGTGGACCGGGCCGGGTTCTGCTGGAGGCCCGTCCGGATCGCGTGCATGGGTCAACGTGCTTCGGCGACAGCACCTTGCCAGGCTGAAGTCCAGGCTGCGTAGCTGCCGTCGAGTTCGACGATGTCGTACCCGGCGCGGCGCAGGGCGCTGGCCGCGACTGAGTTCCGGACGCCGGACTGGCAGTAGGTCACGATGGTGCCTTGGGTGGGCAGTTCGTCAAGGTGCCACATGACGCGCCCGGCGTTGAGCTGGTGGGAGCCGGGGATATGGCCGGCGGTGTGCTCGGTCTTGTTGCGGACATCCAGCACCATGGCGGCGTCGAAGCCGTCGAGTTCCTCGGGCTGGATCAGCTTCGGGGTGGTCGTGGGCAGTCCGTCAAGGCTGGTGACGTAGCCGGCCACGTTGTCGATGCCGACCCGTACCAGGTGGTCCCACATGTCCTGGGCCTCTTCCTGATCCTGGGCCAGCAGCACCAGCGGGTTCCTGTCCGTCTCAGGGTTCACTACCCAGGCGCCGTAGCTGGCTACGGACTTGCCGGCGGGGACGTTCAGGGAGCGGGCAACAGTTCCCTTATGGACTTCAGCGTTGGGGCGGGTGTCGATGAACGTGGCTTTGTCCCGGGCCAGGTCCTTGGCGACGTCGGCGGTGTCCAGCTCAGTGAGGGGCGTTCGTCCGCCCATGACGGCCGGGCCTTCACGGTTTTCGTGCTTCATCCGTCCGAAGTAGGCGTGTGCGTCGGGCTGGCCGTCGAGGAGTTCGTCGATGAAGCCCTGCTCGTCGTTCGCGGCGAGATAGGGACCCCACCAGGCGTAGAGCCGCTCGTAGCCGACTGTGGAGGAGGGAATCGCGCCGAGGGCCTTGCCGCAGGCGCTGCCGGCGCCGTGGGCGGGGTGGACCTGGACGTAGTCCGGCAGCGTCAGGAACTTGTCGCGCAGGCTGGTGAACAGCTGCTTGGCGCCCTCGAAACGGGTGTCGATGCCGCCGGCTGCCGCGTCGAGCAGGTCCGGACGGCCCAGGTCGCCGGAGAAGACGAAGTCACCCGAGAGCAGGTAGCCGGGCTGGTCGCTGAACGCGCCGTCCGTGACCAGGAAGGACAGGTGCTCGGGGGTGTGGCCCGGTGTGTGCAGGGCCCGGATGCTGATGTTGCCCAGGGCGATCGAGTCGCCGTCGTACAGCCGCTCGCCGTCGAATTCGTACTGCCAGTCCGGGCCTCCCTCACCGGAGACATAGATCTTCGCGCCGGTGGCGGCGGCAAGTTCACGGGTTCCGGAAAGGTAGTCGGCGTGGATGTGGGTTTCGGTGACGGCGACGATCTTCATGCCGTTCTTCGCGGCGAGGTCGTGGTAGACGGTGATGTCGCGGCGGCCGTCGACAACGATGGCCTCACCCTTTGCTTGGCAGCCGATCAGGTAGCTGGCTTGGGCGAGGTCTTCGTCGTAAATGCGCTCAATAAGCATTCGTGCTCTCCTTCGTTAAGTGGGTGGGGGATCAGGTGGTGGGGAGGCCTGCGCGAGTCCATGCGACGGGCTTCGCCTGGGGTGCGCGGCGACTGTGAATTCTTGGGTTCGGACACGGCGATCGTTCTGTAAGGCTTGCTGAAGGCTTTTCCAGAGAACTGATTAAGGCCATTGGTGTTCGTCTTGAGCTGGGTGTGTCGTATGGCTTGTCAGGCCGTGACGATGCTGGCCATGACCCAGGCCGCGACGGCGAAGATCAGCACCGCGAACGAGACGCGTATATGGTTCTCCTTGAGCCTGCGGGCGAGCCCGGCGGCAACGAGTGAGCCGAGGGTCGCCGGGATGGCGAAGGCCAGGACGGTCGGCCACTCGATGGTAAATCCGGCCACGTGAGCGCTGAAGCCTGCCACGGAGTTGATCACGATGATGGCCAGGGATGATCCGACGGCCTGTTTCATGCGCAGTCCTAGGAACAGCGTGAGGGCCGGCGTGATAAGGAATCCGCCCCCCACGCCCAGGAGTCCGGTCAGGAACCCCACCAGGAGTCCCACGCTGACGGCTTTGGGGACGCAGGTGCGGAAGGCCCGGTTGGGCCCGGTGCTGCAGGAACTGTCGGCTTCGCGGGTACGGGTCAGCATGCGGATCCCGGCTATCACCATCAGGGCTGCGAACGCGAGCATGAGGATGTTCGGATCCAACAGCCTTCCTGTGGCCGTGCCGCCCCAGGCTGCCGGGATGCCGGCGGCGCCGACCAGCAGGACGACGGGCCAGTTGATGCCCTCGCGGAACCGCGGGATCAAGGCCGCCAGCGATGAGACGCCGACCACCAGCAGGGACGTGGGAATGGCTTGCGCAGGGCTCATACCTACGCCGTAGACGAGGGCGGGGACGGCGATGATCGACCCGCCGCCGCCCACGACGCCAAGCACGACGCCGATGAACAATCCCAGCGCCAGCGCGGCGATCATGCCGCAGGGTTTTGCCGGGCCGATGCCGCCGGCAGTTGCAGGATCGCCGTTTCGCGGGTGGGCTCCTTGGCGGCCTTGTTCCACGGCATGGCCGACAGGGCCCGGCCCATGGCGCAGGTGTTGGTCGCGGCCGAGAAGGTCAGGCCCGCTCCGATCGCGCCGGCAAGCATCCGGATCCTTGGGGAGACGAACTTTCCGCCGGCCAGGCCTAGCACCACGAGGGAGCCCGCGGCGAGGCGGACTTGGCGTTCCAGGTCCCAGCGACTTTTCCCTCGGACCACGTCGCCGCCTGCCGCGGCGAACGCGGGAACCCCTCCGGTGAGGACATGCGCGGTGCCGAGGCCTGCCCCATCCAGGCGCTGCCGGGCCTGTTCGGCCCGGGCCCCGGAGTGGCAGACGAGCACCACCCGGCTGCCCAGCCGGGCGGCGAGTTCCGCGGCGTGCTCGGATAGCAGCGGCAGGGGGACGTTGTAGGAGCCGCGGATGTGCATCGATTCGAACTCGGCCGCGGACCGTACATCGAGCACCACGAGGTCCTGGTGTTCACGGAACCAGGTTTCGAGGGTTTCCGGGGCCAGTGCGGTGACGGTGGGGCTGGCTGAAGGGGAGGGGGAAGTCACGGCTGTCCTTTCAAGACACGGCTGGATACCCCACCGAGTATTGCAGATACCCCCATGGGTATGCAAGACACCCCTGGGGGTATAAGATGGAGCCCATGACCTCGATAGGAGATGCCCGATGCAGCTTGATGCAACAGAACTGACTCCGGTGGTCAACCGGCTCAAACGCGCACAGGGCCAACTGGCCGCGGTCACACGGATGATGGAGGAAGGCCGGGACTGCAAGGACATCGTCACCCAGCTGGCCGCCGTCTCCAAGGCCCTGGACCGGGCAGGCTTCGCGATCATCGCCAGCGGCCTGGAGCAATGCATCTCCCGCGAAGACACCAGCCTGGACAGGAAGGAACTGGAAAAGCTCTTCCTCTCCCTCGCCTAACTACAGTCGGTCCTGGCCACACCCGAGCACAAGGAGCCCACTTGAGCTATGCCCATGCCATCGCAGCACCTCTGGCATGGGACGACGCGGTTCGACGAACCCGGGAGCGAGCTGGGATTCTGGATCCAGTCCGCCCCACCTTTGAGGGCCAAACTAGGATCGAGCGCTGTGGATGCCCTTGGCGACTACATGATCCTGGACGACTGCAACCCCGCACTGGCGAGTCGGGCTTGGCTGCCGAGCCGGACTTTGGAGCGCTGCAGAGCCGCTGTTCGCGGCCGCGCCCTCGCTATTCTCGGTCTCTGGCGCCGAACTCACAGGCTTCCCGCCCGCGGGCGTCCGTTAGACTCAAGATGCGCTTCAGGATGTCCTCTATCTTTTGAACGCATGGTCAGGGCGGAATAGCCCGACTGCTCAGGCCCCAATTTTCCTATGGCGAATCAGTCAAGAACCCGGCGCCGGATGCATCCGTGTTTTCTGTTGTTTGTGAGGGCTCCCAGGCAGTCGCAGCTTCGGCGCCGAAGCTGCCGAGCAGTGTGAGGGAATCAGCCGACGGCGAGCCGGGCTTTGCGGAGAATACGCGCAGGACTTGATCCGGGTCGTCCGGGAGGGCCAGGTTTTCAACGTTCAGTTCCAATTCGCCGACGACCGGGTGGTGCAGCCGCAGACTGCCCGCAGACCTCCTAGACACCCGGTGTCCGGCCCACCACAGGCGAAAGTTCTCGCTCTGCACTGCGAGTTCGCCAACGAGTTGATTAGCCTGGACATCGTCCGGATGCCGGCCAATGTCCACTCGGAGGGTTCCAACCGCTTCGGCCGCTACGGAATTCCAATCCCGGAAGAGTTCCTTTGCGCGCGGATCGAGGATCATCCAGCGAGTCAGGTTTCGCTCGGTAGCAGGCATGGACGGAAAATCGGCAAGGAGCAGAAAAGCCAGGCGATTTCCGGCCAAAACATCCGTTCGGCGCCCCAGTACCAGTGCGGGCACGCTTCCCACGGCATCCAGGAGCTGCTTCAGTGCGGGCCGAACGTTCTGGACCGGTACGGGCGGACGCTGGGACTTCGCACAGTTCTCAAGGAGGTCCATCATGTGCGCCTGTTCGCTGGAATCCAGACGCAGAGCCCGCGCTACCGAGTCCAGCACTGCCCGGGACGGGTGGATGTTGCGACCCTGCTCCAGGCGCGTGTAGTAGTCGGTGCTCACGTCCGCCAGCCGGGCTATCTCCTCGCGGCGCAGCCCGGGAACCCGCCGGACACCCGAGGTTCCTGGCAGCCCGCCGTCCTCAGGCTTCAGCCGTGACCTCATGGCCTTCAGGAATTTTCCAAACTCTGCGCTTTGACCCATAACTTCTATTCTGCACGGCAGGGTCACAGCTTTCTATAAGGAATGGTAGGACTGTCATTCCTAGGAAAGGCAAGGTGTGGCGTACTTACTGACATGACCTCCCAACCTGCGCGGGGTCGCTCAATTCGAGCTGGAATGCCTCCCGCAATGACCGATACGGACAATAGAGAGTTGATCGCTGGCAGGTAGCACTTGCCCAGGACGCCTATGGATCCACCAATTCGTAGGCGTCAGATGACAAGAAGAGGATCATGGATTATTCGCTGACGCTCGCCAGCACACTAGTAAACACAATGACTAATGAGAGTCTCAGTGCCTTGCGGGAGGCGGAATTTGTCAAGGTGAATGAGGCCAGTGGGAGTTAGGCTGCTGCTTTTGTGTC
>NZ_JBZAYA010000050.1:0-1430 GCF_058244265.1 Arthrobacter sp. SE2
CATAACGACTGTGAGGATTGTTGTGGCTGGTCTGGGACTGGCTGGCAGAGTAGGTACCGGCCGTGCCGCCCTGTGGTCGTGACTCACATAACGACTGGCCCCGCAGGGGTGCCATTTTGTTGACTTGTCCGTCCGCGGGGTGGGCGGCCGGTACCTGCCCGGCCCACCTCGGTAACTTGATCAGAAGGTTGCCCGCCCCCACCGTTTGCCCGGGGGCGTGGCTCGTCACAGTGTTGTTCCGAAGTGACCTCTACCCGGACTGGTACCGGCCGCATGCGGCCCTGACCATATCCGCGAAATAGAGGAAGCTGCCAGAACCGCTATGACTATCGTTGCGCATTCGCGCTCATTTGTCGTCGGCGTCGACACCCACGCCAGGAACCACGTCTACGCCATCATCACCGCCGGAACCGGCGAACTGCTCGAAACCCGGGATTTCCCCACCACGAACCCCGGCATCAACCGGGCCATCGCCTGGGTCGCGCGCCGCACCGGCGCCGACCTGGGAACCCTGTGGGTGATCGAAGGCGCCGCCTCCTACGGGGCCCTGCTCGCCGGTGCCGTGGGCGCTGCCGGCTACGACGTCGCCGAAGCCGCGCGCATGGATGCCCGGTCCCGGCACGGGGTGGGCAAGTCCGACCCCCTGGACGCGCACCGGATCGCCGCCGCCGTCCTGCCCCTGCAGGAACAGCAGCTGCGCCGGCCACGGCTGAACGACGGGATCCGCGCAGCCTTACGGGTCCTGGTCACCGCACGGGAATCCATGACCACCGGGCGCACCCGGGCCGTGAACGCGCTGACCGCCCTGGCCCGGGCGAACGACCTGGGCCTGGACGCCCGCAAACCCCTGACCGGAACCCAGATCCTCGAGGTCTCCCGCTGGCGTGCCCGTGAAGAACCCCTGGCCATCTCCGTCGCCCGCTCCGAAGCAGTCCGCCTGGCCAAACACATCAGCGAGCTCGACACGGACATCAAAACCAACACCGCCCGGATCACCGAACTGGTCGAAATCAGCGAAGCCGCGCCCTTGCTGCAGGAAACCGGGTTCGGTCCCGTCACCGCAGCGATCTGCCTGACCGCGTGGTCCCACCACGGCCGGGTCCGTTCCGAGGCCGCCTTCGCCTCCCTGGCCGGGGTCAGCCCGATCCCGGCATCCTCGGGCAACACCGTCCGGCACCGGCTCAACCGCGGCGGCGACAGAACCCTGAACAAAGCCCTGCACATGGTCGCACTCAGCAGGATGACCTTCGACGCCGAAACCATCGGATACGTCGAGAAACGACAAGCCGAAGGACGGACCAAAAAGGAGATCCGCCGGTGCGTGAAACGCTATCTCGCCCGACGGATCTACCGAACACTCAACGCCCCAAACCCTGCCTCTTGCAGCGCTTGACAACCATAGAAGGGTCAACAACTGCGAGCCAGTTGGG
>NZ_JBZAYA010000051.1:0-1345 GCF_058244265.1 Arthrobacter sp. SE2
GGAACCGCGTTGCGGTTGACGGTGATGTCGATCGCAGCGAGGCGGTCCTCGGCTTCCTGGCCGTCGAGTTCGCAGTTGCGCAGGTCCACCAGGACCAGGTGGACGTCGGTGCCGCCGGAGATCACGTTGATCCCCTTGGCGGTGACGTCGTCCTGGACGAGGCGCTCGGCCAGGATCCGGGCACCGGCCAGCACGCGCTCCTGGCGTTCCTTGAACTCTTCCGAGCCGGCGATCTTGAAGGCCACGGCCTTGCCGGCGATCACGTGCTCCAGCGGGCCGCCCTGCTGGCCCGGGAAGACCGCGGAGTTGATCTTCTTGGCGATGTCGGCGTCGTTGGAAAGGATGATGCCCCCGCGCGGACCGGCGAGGGTCTTGTGCGTCGTCGACGTCGTCACGTGGGCGTGCGGGACCGGCGACGGGTGCAGCCCGGCGGCCACCAGCCCGGCGAAGTGCGCCATGTCCACCATGAGGTACGCGCCCACCAGGTCCGCGATCCGGCGGAACTCCGCGAAGTCCAGCTGGCGTGCATAGGCGGACCAGCCGGCCACGATCAGTGCCGGCTTGTGCTCCAGCGCCAGGGCCTCCACTTCGGCCATATCGATCCGGTGGTCCTCTTCACGGACCTGGTACGGGACGACGTTGTACAGGCGGCCGGAGAAGTTGATCCGCATGCCGTGGGTCAAGTGCCCGCCATGGGCCAGGTTCAAGCCCATGATGGTGTCGCCCGGCTTGATGAGGGCGTGCATCACCGAGGCGTTCGCCTGGGCGCCGGAGTGCGGCTGCACGTTCGCGTACCCGGCACCGAACAGGGCCTTCACCCGGTCGATCGCGAGCTGCTCGATGACGTCCACGTGCTCGCAGCCACCGTAGTAGCGCTTGCCCGGGTAGCCCTCGGCATACTTGTTGGTCAGCACCGAGCCCTGCGCCTGCATCACGGCCACGGCGGTGTGGTTCTCGGACGCGATCATTTCCAGGCCCGAACGCTGCCGGTTCAGCTCATCGTCGATCTTCGCCGCGATCTCCGGATCCAGCTCGGACAACACCGTGTCCAGGCTCGGCGAAACGACCTGCTCGAACACAATGTTCCCGGTGCCTGCGGCCCCGGTCGCGGCGCTCACAGCTCGCCACCGTTGGCGGTTGCGTACTCTTCAGCGGACATAAGCGGGCCATGTTCGATCACGGCCACCTTGAAGAGCCAGCCCGCACCGTACGGATCGTTGTTGATCAAGGCAGGATCGTCGACGACGGCGGAGTTCACTTCCGTGACCTCCCCCGTCACCGGGGAGTACAGGTCCGAGACGGACTTGGTGGACTCCACCTCGCCGCAGGTCTCCCCCGCAGTCAC